>NVVG01000301.1 GCA_002402125.1 Moraxellaceae bacterium | reverse complement strand
GCCAATCGATCATTGTATTGGTATTCAAGTCCTACCGCTAAATTCCAAGTATCCTTCATGCCCAATGGAAAAGTAACGTAATTTGGACCCGCTAATTTTGGTTGCACTAGTTTTGCAATGGCGAGCAGATCGATAGGTTGCGAAAACGTTATTGGTATAGCTTCCCATTCAGACCAGCGAGTAAATTTGTAATCCATATTAAGCTTGAAGCGTGTACTTAGCTGTAAACTCATACCAATCGCAAAATGGTCGGGCATTGTCATATCTAAATAGGCCTTACCTTCAACGACTTCCTGACCTTCAATACCGATCAGATCCAACCCATTTTCAATAAATTGCTGGGTAGTAAGGCTACCCAGAAAATCCAACCACATATCACTATTAACCCACTTAAAGTCTCCCTTCATATCCATTGATACCGGTGACTGATAGACCACACCTAAGGTTAACCAAGGTTTGACATCCCAAAGAAAACCCACGTTCATACCCAGAGTCAGTGCTTTTTCCACGACAAACTCTAATGTTCCTATCACTTCATAGGGCCATAAATTCTCACATATCGGAATTCCTGCAACACCCTCTGAGTTTGTCACAAAATCGCAAAGATTAGGTAACGCGATAATACCCAGATGATCAGAACGAAATGGCAACTCCATGCCGACCCCAGCATAATTAAAATTAAGGGATGCACCAAAAGCAAAGGTGTCCGTTAGCTGAACGGCTATCGAAGGTGAAAAATAGGTGATTAATGTAAACGATAAACGCTGCCCCATGAAGCGGCCTGGATCATCATCTGCACGATAAAAACCTGCCGCTAAGGGTGTATATACATTTGTCCCGAACGTTATATTTGTTCCTTGCGGTGAATAAGATGCACCACCTAACACACCTAACAACAATGGCACATCAATCATACCAACACCCGGTAACACGACCACAGCTCCCTCTGTTTTGCTAGTGGATTGATAGGCTTCATTATGAAACCACCTCTCTTGCTCTTCCTCGGGAATAATTTTAGTAATGCCATCACTACTCAGCTTATCCGCTTCTATAGCGGCAATATCAAGCAATGCTTGTCTAGTTTCGTTATAACCACCCAACTCCAATTTAATATCAAAACTACCCGCAAGGATTTTAATCTGCTGTTTACGGCCTTTTATGCGCGCTAGGCCTGCCGGATTATAATGGATTGAATCTATACCGGGGGGATCAGCGGTGACCGCATGTGCTAACGCTAATGCTTTTGCATTGCCGATAGTTAAACTATCGGTAAGTACAGCCTGACTGGCAACGGGTAATAACATGAGCAACAGAAAAGCACACGATTTTTCAGCTTGCATTAAAGAAGGGACCATTCGAAATAATTTGATAGCGCTTAACTGCATTATATTAATGGAGAACCTCTGCCTCCTTCGTACTAGATTTGGCTCCCATAATGCTGCAATGGATAGACCGGCGACCAGAATATATCGAAGGAATTGTTATTTTTTTTATGACTGAACATTTTTTGGAGAGCAATTATTGTACATCAACCGTTATAATTCCACTAAAGCTGCTAAGATTTTTTAGTTATATGGATAACGGCTAAAGTCCAACCAAAAGCCTGACATTTGCGATATAAGCGACCACCTTTATATTCCAAAAACAGAAGCGTTATACCAATAACTTTGAAAGGGCGCCCCTGTAATATCCAATTGAAATATGCACCTCTCGTTTACTAACAACCTTTCGTTAGTAACGTGGCCTTAAACCATCATCGAAATGGTTAAGGTCCCATAAAATCAAACAAAACATTCAAGCCACAGCGTAATAAGGATTACACTGTTATTATTGGCAAACATATCAATTACATGAGACTACGATGAAGAGTACTCGTCTTTTTAATTTCTACCTCAGGTATGTTATCAAACCGACACAGTTAGCCGGTGTGATACCCATGCGTAAACTTAATCGGTTAGTACAGTACCTAGTGGCCTACCTGCCACCGCCTAATTTTGTAACAATCACTCCGATAAGCGAACCTGAAGTTAAAGGCGAATGGATCAGCGCGACGGGCGCCTCTAATAGCTCACAAATACTTTTCTATATCCATGGTGGCGGCTATTTTTTTGGTTCCCCGCAAACCCACCGCGGCTTCACCAGCAGAATTTCTCAAAACACGGGGTTAAACGTTTTCTCTTTAGGTTACCGACTCGCCCCAGATAACCCCGTCAGCAGCGCTGTAACCGATGCTGTGGAAGGTTATCGTTGGTTACTAAACCAAGGCTACAAACCCAATGATATTATCTTCGGCGGGGATTCGGCCGGAGGTGGTCTGACCTTGCTAGCGCTACAAAAAATAAAGGTACTTGATTTACCGATGCCCAAAGCCGCGTTTTGCTTATCTCCTTTTACCGACATGTCTACTGATGGAGGATCGATGCTAAGCAATGCTAAACATGACCCTTTCGTTCACCCGAAAGCCATCCGTTTTTTAGCCAAGGTTCATGCTAGCCATTACAACGGCAACACAAAACACCCTGAGATTTCCCCAGCCTATGGAAGTTTCAAAGGCCTCCCGCCCTTAATGATACAAGTAAGTAACACGGAAATTTTATTAGATTGCTCGGCGATGGTGGTGGAAAAAGCCCGCCAGGAAGGGGTAAGTGTAGAATACAATGTTTGGCACCAAACACCGCATGCCTTCTCCGTTTTTGCCAGTTTCTTACCAGAAGCAAAAAAAGGCTTACAAGAGATCACAACCTTTATTCAAAATCAATTTGCAACCAACAAGGCATGATAGAGCCAATCTTCTAAGAGTCGATAACCATCAACACACACCCTCACGTTAAAACTAAGGGTCACGATTTCTCTAGACCCTTAGTTTGCTCTTATGTGTTCGCACTATTATTTAAGCGTTGGCACTGTATTTTTGCTCCAGCATAACCGCTTTATGCGCAAGTCGCTGCTTTCTACGCATCGACATGCAAATCAATATGGGCACAACAAATAGAGACATTGAGGTGGCAAAGAATATACCTGACACAATACTGGTTGCCATCGCCCCCCACATAATCGACTTACCACCTAAACCCACTGCCAACGAGAATAGACCCGCAATCGTTGTGGTACTAGTAATAATAATTGGAATCACTCGACGTCTTGCCGCATACAAAGACGCATGCAATGCAGACATACCAGCGTCAAATCGCCGATTAGTCGCATCCATTAGTACGATCGCAGAATTTACGGCGATACCTGTTAGCGCCACCACCCCATACATGGTAAACATGCTAAGAGGGTTATTGGTAACAAACAAACCAAACGTCACACCAGTAAAGGCCAACGGCATAGTAACCAACACAATTACCGGTTGTGAGTAACTCTGAAATTGCGTAGCCATGATCAGATACATCAGGCCTAATCCCAACAAGAACAGCATCAACATACCGTCCAAACTTTCCTGAATATCATCCCACTCCCCGGAAAAATCCAAGAACACGGTACTATGCTCTGCCTTGATCTCATCCCAAGCGGCAATGAGTAACTGGTTTGCTTCAATGGTGTCGATTATTTCTTTATCCAGATCAGCCTCAACGGTAATGGCTAGACGAAACTTATAATGTCGAATCACGCCTTTTCCGATGGAGGTTTCATAATCCACCAAATTGCCAAGTGTTGTGGATCCACCCCGTGGCAACGAGATAGGAATATCCAATATTTCGGTGATATCCCTCATATCGTCATGCTTGGCCTTAACAATAACTTCAACCTTTTCTCCGCTATCCCTTATGCTGGCAATCACCTCGCCATCCACATAAAGGCGTATAATCCGAGCGACAAAAGCCGGTGACAGACCAGACTCCCTTACCGCCTCTCGATTTAACGTCAAGGTTAGCTGCGGTCGGCCGAGAATATCATCATCGATAACATCCTTGGTACCCGGAATGTCTTTCACTATGTCCATTAATCGGTCCGCAACCCGGCGTATATCTTGATAATCGTCACCCATCACCCGCAGGCGAATAGGGCTAGCTTTTGGCGGTCCACCGTCAATCGACATAAAGCTAATTTCACCCCGCCCAGGGGTAGCCAACACGTCTTTACGCATTGCATCAATAATCTCGTGGACCGTTCTCATGTCCCCTACTTTAGGATTAAGCGAAATAATCACCTGACCATATTGATCACCATTCACAGGTTCTTCGTTAGTAAACTTCAAACCTGCTGTCGAGGTCACCGCTCGCGCCTCACCTGGCAACAAATATTTGCTCGCCCTCGCAGCCGCACGCTCGGTCGTCTCTAGGGTATCTTCAATGGTAGCCGCCGCAGGCATCTCAATCTGCACATAGAACAGTCGAATAGTATCAAAGGCAAAAAATTGCACCCTCACTAAACCAAGGTTGATGACACTAATTGCCACCAAGAACAATAATACCGATGCCGCCAACACTCGCTTGGGTTTACGGAATGACCAAATCAACGCTTGTGAATATTTCAACCGAATAGAATGCGTAAAGCGTGTGCGCCAATGCTGCTTACCGTCTTTAATATCATCACCTCTCAACGGCCCATACTTACCTTCTAGCCACACCAAATGACTGGGTAGCATCCAATAAGCCTCAAACAAACTCAGGGCCAATGCCACCGTCACCACCAATGGAATCACAAACATAAATTTACCGACGATACCGGGCAACAGCATTAGTGGTAAAAAAGCCGCCATGGTCGTCAACACTGATGCCGTTACCGGTTTAAACACTTCCTTTAACGCGCCGATGGCACCCTCAAGCGCAGTCGCACCGCGTTGAGTGCGGTAATAAATGGTTTCTACTACCACAACCGCATCGTCCACTAACATACCGAGCGCCATAACAACGCCTAATAACACCGACAGGTTTAGCGTCATGCCAATGCCATGTAACAGCCAAAACGTTGCCGCTAAAGAAAACGGCAAACCTAACCCCACCATAACGGCAATACGGGTGCCTAAAAAGATCCAACAAACAACAATCACTAGAAACAAGCCTAATAACGCATTATTTTGCATTACTTCGATAGCATTTCGCGTGGGGACCGTTTGATCGTCCATCAAGAAAAGCTCGATGCCTTCGGCTTTTAATACGCTATTTTTGGCCTTAATATAATCCTGTAGATTCTCGACGAG
>NVVG01000022.1 GCA_002402125.1 Moraxellaceae bacterium | reverse complement strand
TTTGGATAAACACAACAAAGCAGTCTTATAGCCTCGACTAAATTTTATGGTGCCACGTTTTTACTAGTGTAGCCTAAGATCTAAATATTATTCGAGACTGGTGATCACAAAACAACCGCCAATTGATAGTCAAACTAATCACCAAATAAAACAATGCGTTAGTCAGAAATCTTGCTGAAAACAATAGAGACTGCCACGTTTTAATAATGATCAACGTTTTACAAACGTGATTTTAACGCGGCTCGATCGACCGTAGATGTTGACCGACAGCTAACCAAGCACCTAACCATCCGATCAGCGCGCTGGTCACAAACAATAACAAGGTATTAACAAAACCTAATCCCGACAAATCAAACGTACTACTGTATAGATCGGCCAATTGTCCTACCGGGGAATCTACCCAAAACAACACACTCTCAATAATAATCAGTGCGACCAAACCTCCCGCCAATCCATACCAGAAACCGCAGTATAAAAATGGTCGCCTGACAAAGGCATCGGTGGCTCCTACCATTTTTACGATAATAATTTCATCACGGCGCGCCTCTATGGCTAAACGAATAGTATTAATCACTACCAACAAGACCGCCAAGCCAAGGCCTAAACCTAATGAAAAAACCAACCGCTCAGCAAGATCCAGCATGGCATGCAGTCGCTGCACCCATTCCGCATCCAATTCGGCAGACTCTACGGATGGCATGGCATCCAGTGCCTTCCTCAATTTTTCCGCTTGGGCAACATCGCCATTAGCGGGATACACAACAATCACTGCGGGTAGCGGATTCTCATTCAGTTCTTTTAGCAGATCACCAAATCCCGATAACACTTTAAACTCTTCCAGCGCCTGTTCTTTAGAAATATATTGGGTGCGGGCAATATCAACCCGTCGGTTTAAGTCGGTTGCAAGCTCCTTACCGGTGGCGCTAGAGACATCTTGCTGCAAATATAATGAAATCTGCGCACTGCCATCCCAATCCCGGCTTAACAGCTGTGCATTTTTCAACATCACATACAAACCCGCCGGCAATGCGATGGCAATAGCCAGTACTAACACGGTCATTAAGGTGGGTATTGGAGTGGATAACAAACGCTGTAAACTTTCAATCGCCACCTCTTTATGATGATGACGATAGCTACTAAAGCGCTGTGACAGTGTTGTGGCCTGCACACTTGCACCTCTGGGCGCCGAGGCCGTCGATCGAGTAGCACCTGCCGTTGCAGACGTAGATTTAGCCCGTGAGGCTTGCGCGCGTTCGCGTTTCATCGTGCCGCACTCCCCTCTTGCCCAACATCCCCTTCTACTTTTTCTTTCAAATCCAAATCACTGGCGTGGCTATTTTGCGGGGATTCTTCGCCGTTCAGCGTAGCCGCGCCTTCTAGCAACACGCCATCCCTTAACACTAACGATCGATGTGGATAACGATCAATCAATGCTAAATCATGCGTAGCCACTAAGACGGTTACCCCGACCTGACTAAATTGTTGAAACAAATCCATGATTTCAGCAGAAAGCTCTGGATCTAGATTTCCCGTTGGCTCATCGGCTAACAATATGGGGGGTTTATTCACAACCGCCCGCGCGATGCCGATGCGTTGCTGCTCACCACCGGACAACATGATGGGCAGTAGATTTTCTTTGCTTAGCAAACCTACTTTATCCAAGGCGGCTCGCACCCGTCGACCCGCGTCTTTGCGACTGTAACCACTGATCAATAGGGGCAATGCAACGTTATCAAACACCGTACGATCGAATAGAAGCTGATGATTTTGAAAAACCATGCCGATTTTACGCCGATAATAGGGAATACCGGGGCGATTAATGGCACTGAGATTTTGATTATCGACGATAATTTGGCCTTGGGTGGGCCGCTCAATTAAGGTTAGCAATTTGAGTAGGGTGCTTTTTCCTGCCCCCGAATGCCCGGTCAGAAATACTAGCTCACCGTCGTCCAGCTGAAATGACACTTGCTGTAGCGCGTCTTTACCGTTTGCATAACGCTTACATACTTGCTGAAAGGTAATCATAAATAACTACTATTGATGTCCTAGAACGTTGATTTTTCTGTAACTATAATAGCGGATCTCGGAGAACGTGCAGTGTTAGGCATAGCGAGATTCTGGTTTTACTAAATAGTTACGCTTTTATTAAGCCAACTCATCATCAAACAATGCTTGCACAAACTCATCGGGATCGAAGGGGCGTAAATCATCAATTTGCTCCCCAACACCGATAAATTTAATCGGCACATCGGTTTTTGCTGCCAATGAAAACACCACACCACCTTTTGCCGTGCCGTCTAACTTGGTGAGGGTAATGCTGGATAAATTCACCGCATCGTTAAAGGCCTGCACCTGATTGAGTGCATTTTGACCGGTACCGGCATCAAGCACTAACATCACCTCGTGGGGAGCAGAATCATCCAACTTGCCCAAGACCCGGCGCACTTTCTCTAATTCATCCATCAGGTGGGCTTTGTTATGTAAACGCCCTGCGGTATCGGCAATTAATACATCAACATTGCGCGCTTGTGCAGCCTGCATGGCATCAAATACTACGGAGGCACTATCGGCGCCCTGATGTTGCGCAATCACTGGAATATCGTTGCGCGCGCCCCATACTTGCAACTGTTCTACCGCCGCTGCACGGAAGGTATCCCCTGCCGCCAACATGACGCTTTTACCTTCACTTTGTAGGCGTTTCGCTAGCTTGCCTATGGTGGTGGTTTTACCCACGCCATTGACGCCAACCATTAAAATCACAAAGGGTTTCTTGCTGGTATCCACCACAAAATCAGATTTTTTATTGGATAGGATGGCTCGCAACTCTTCCTGCAAGGCAACATATAACGCATCAGAATCATATAATTCCTGACGGCTAACACGATCGGTCAGGGCGTTAATAATACGTGTAGTGGCCTCAACACCCACATCGGAGACCAATAATTGGGTTTCGATATCTTCAAATAATTCATCATCGATTTCTTTCTTACCAATCAACAGGGTTGACATGCCTTTGGTAAAACTAGAACGGGTGCGGTTTAATCCAGAGCGAATACGCTTAAAGAATGATTTGGATTCCGCAGCGTCCGATACCGGGCGGGCGGCGGTTTCTTGTACATTTTGTACGGGCTCAGGTGTAACAACTTCAGATATAACAGGCTCAACGGTTGCAACCGAGGCCTCGGCGGTCGTATCGACGGCTTGCCCCAGATCAGCATCATTCGCTGCCGRTACCGTCGATGCTGATTGGACGGTGGTTTTCGCAAAAAAGCGCGCGAAGATCTTTTGCTCATTAGTTGAGCCATCGGCTAATTCACCAAGATCAACCGCGCCGGTTACGCGCATTGAATCTGGAGAAAAATAGCGAGAAAACACCGCCTTTTGTTGCGCTATATCTGCCATGATGGAACCTCTAACCTATTCACACTGTCATTAATACAAAGATCGSTTATCCTAACACTTTCATTCCGCCCTAAACATTGAAAAAGCAATTTTGTTGGACCTTAAACACCATGAAGCAAGCAAAACACCGTAAATCTTATTTACCGCTGCAACCGCATAACAATCGCCTTTCAATTAACCGCTCCAAATTAACTGCAATTCACCGCAAGCTATTACCCTGGATTATTGGCCTTTGCAGCATCTCCACAGTGGTTGCCGCTGATCTACCATCTAAAGATAAAAAGGCATTAGATGGCACTGCAATAAACAGTGCAGCTAAAAATAGTGCAGCAATGACTCCAGCATTAACCACACCCCATAAAAAAGCCACTCCCGCAGAACGTACCTTTTCCCATACCTTGGATAACGGCTTAACGATCATTGTCAGAGAAGATAATCGAGCGCCGGTAATGGTGAGCCAGGTGTGGTATCGCGTTGGTTCCAGTTATGAACCGGTAGGCACTACCGGGGTCTCCCATGTCTTAGAACACATGATGTTTAAAGGCACCCATAAAGTTCCCACCGGTGAGTTCTCTAAATTGATCGCCAGCTATGGCGGTACAGAGAATGCCTTCACCTCCTATGATTTCACTGGTTATTACCAGATGATGAATGCCAATAATCTACCGCTAAGCTTAGAACTTGAAGCGGACCGCATGGTTAACGCGATTTTTCCCAAAGATGAATTTGTAAAAGAAATAGAAGTTGTTAAAGAGGAACGTCGGTTGCGTACCGATGACAATCCAAACGCACTTACCTATGAACGTTTTTTATCGGCGGCTTATGTCTCCAGTGGTTATCACAATCCAGTGATTGGCTGGATGCATGACCTGGATAACCTGACCTATAAAGATGCACTGGACTGGTATCACACTTGGTACGCACCTAACAATGCGACACTGGTCGTGGTGGGTGATGTAGATCACGACAATGTATTTGCCCTAGCGAAACGTTACTTTGGCCCCATTGCTGCAAAAACGTTACCCAAGGTTACCCCCCCGCAAGAAGCACCCAGCTTAGGTGAGCGCCGTATTGAGGTTGAACTAACTGCCAAGGTACCCGCGATTTACATCGGTTATAATGTACCAGGAATTAACACCGCAAAAGAAGAATGGGAAGTATATGCTCTACGCATGTTAGCCGGTGTACTCGACGGCGGTTACAGTGCCCGCATTGAAACCGAATTAGTCAGGAAGCTACAAATCACCGCCAGTGCCGGTGCCAGTTATGGCGGATTTTCCCGCGGTGACACGTTATTTTATTTAAGCGGTGTACCCACTCAAAACCATACCATTCTCGATGTCGAAAATGCATTGATGGAACAACTGCAACGTTTGAAGATTAAACTCGCCAAACCGGAAGAACTTGCACGGGTACAGGCGCAGGTTATTTCTGGCATGATCTATCAACAAGATTCTATTTCTAGCCAAGCCAACCAAATTGGTCGCATGGCAAGTATTGGGCGTTCCTGGCGAGAAATGGAAGTATTTGCCGATAGACTAAAAGCCATTACTCCCGAACAAATTCGTCAAGTAGCCAACCGCTATTTAGTCAGCAGCCGGAAAACCGTTGCCATCTTAAAGCCTAAAGAAATTGAACCAAAATCATAAATGCTAATTTGACAGACCATAAGCATTTAAAAAAGAAATTTCCAGCATCTATTTTAGGATCCAATAATGACCTACAGCTCTCCTTTTAAAACCAACGAGCAACGCCAACGGTTTAATCGTAAAACRCTTAACATCATGATTATCGTCGTCTCTATTATGATTGTACTGTTTTACAACATTCCCGGCGGCAAGATGCCCAACGTGTCCCCAACCAACGATAATAGCTCGGACATATCGGCGGAACTTGCGGGGATTGATGAAGATTTTGACGGTACTATAAGCAACCCTAAAGACAATCCTATTGACAGCTCTATCGACAAAGCAGCGACAGAAAAAAACAACGACGATCAATCATTTCATCCCGAAAAAATATTGTCATCGTTAGCATTAATTGCAGAAGCCACTCCCAAGTCTCACGAAATTGATATCCAATCCTGGAATACAAARAAAGGCGCMCAGGTTTTATTTGTCGCAGCACCGGAGGTGCCGATGCTTGATGTCCGCTTGGTATTTAATGCCGGCGGTGCTCGTGAYCCACAAACATTGCCGGGRYTGGCTTTATTAACCAATGGCATGATTACGGAAGGATCAGAAAACCATAACGTCGATGAGATTGCCGCTCACTTCGAGAGTCTTGGGGCCGCTTTAAGCAATGCCTCCTACCGCGACATGGCTACGATATCGCTACGCACTTTATCGGAGGCTAATTTGCAAAAGCAGGCTCTCGACGTCTTCTATGAAATAGTCGCAACCCCAACCTTTCCAGACGATAGTTTTCAGCGTTTACTCAAGCAACTCACYTTGGGCCTAAAACACGAAAAACAAAACCCCAAACGTTTAATCAGCAAGAAGTTTTATCAATCGCTTTATCAGACTCACCCTTATGGTCACCGCATCCAAGGCACGGCTGAAAGCTTAGGTAAAATAACTCTCAAAGATTTAAAGGATTTTTACGCCAATTATTACGTCAGCAGCAATGTAGTCATCGCCATCACCGGCGACATCCAACGAGCCGATGCAGAGTCCATCGCTAATGCCATCGATGCACGCTTGGCTCAAGGCAATCCAGCACCGCGCTTACCCACTCCTGCACCGATAACAGAAAAGCAAGATCACTTTATCGAATTTCCATCTAGCCAGTCCCACGTATTAATAGGTTCACTGGGCATCAAGCGCGGTGATGAACGGTGGCATGCCCTGGTATTAGGCAACGAAATATTAGGGGGCGGTGGCTTTAGCTCTCGACTCAACCAAACCATACGGCAAGAAAAAGGTCTGGTGTACAGCGTCTACAGTTATTTTTCGCCGATGGCGGTGAATGGTCCATTTATGATGGGTCTACAAACTAAAAACGAACAACGCCAACAAGCCAGTAAACTGATGTTAGATATCTTACAAACCTTTGCTCAACAAGGCCCAACCCTTGATGAACTTAACGATGCTAAAAAACACCTGCTAGGCAACTTTCCCCTCAACATCGCAAGCAACAGTCGGATTGTGGATTACTTAGGGTTAATTGGGTTTTACAATCTACCCCTGAGTTATTTGGAAACCTACCCAAAAAATATTGAGAGAGTGACTATCGACGATATCAAACAAGCATTTGCCACCACACTGGATACCGACAAACTCATCACAATTGCATTAGGTAAAGAAAACGTCGCACCGGAAACCGCGCACTAATATGGTAAGAAAACGCTCAGCACACCCTTCGTCGACGACTAGCCACCAACTGCGTATTATTGGTGGTGAATGGCGCAGCCGAAAACTCAGTTTTACGGCAGCTGAAGGTCTACGCCCAACCCAGGACAGGGTCAGAGAGACGCTGTTCAATTGGCTCAGCCAAGATATCGACGGCGCACTCTGCCTCGATGTTTTCGCAGGCAGTGGCGCACTGGGTCTAGAGGCCTTATCCCGTGGAGCCAAGCAGGTACAGTTTATTGAGAAATGCCCTGCCGCCGCCCGCCAAATACAGCAACACCTCGATACGCTGAAGTGTAGCAAGGGCAAAGTTAACCAAGCTGATGCCTTGCAATACCTCTCAGCACCGGCAACCAACCCCATGCACGTTATTTTTTTAGACCCACCATTTAACCAGCAGCTGCTTGGCCCCTGCTGCGATTCACTGATTAATCAGGGTTACAGCCAGAGTGATACACTTATTTATGTGGAAGCTGAACCCAGCCTGGATCTTTCTTTACTGCCAAGCCAATGGCAATTGATAAAAGATAAAAGTCATTCGTCAAAGCACATTTTACTGTATCGCCACCGGTAGTAGTTACTAACATAGAGTCGCCTTTCAGCATTAATACCAACCGCTCTATTGTCATTCTGTTGTCATTTCCCGTAATTCCCGTCTATTCTGAATGGACAGTACGTCAGGAGGCGATATGTCCATTTCCAGTCAAATAGAAAGCTGCTTAACCGAACAAGGCATACAATTTACCTTTATCTCAGGTGATGCCGTCACACCACTGCATCAGCTACGTAGCGCTGATGAAGTTTCCACCCATTCCATTGTCACCATGGTGGTGCTAGAAGATTGCCTAGGCAAAGTTCAGTTACTGATGCCCGCTAACCGGTTTCTCGATCTAACCAGGCTCTGTGAGGCGTTGGGTCGCAATTTTCAGGGGCTCACCTACTCCGATAGCGCTCAACTTGCCGAAAAACATGGCGTAGATAAGATTCCAGCGGTGCCGTTGCTCAATGATCTACCGACTATTGTCGATGCATCACTGCTCACCAGTGAAAAACTCTATTTAGAATCAGGTATTTCAGAATCTTACCTGGAGCTCAGCCAAGACGAATTTCTCAAATTAGTCGACGCTGCTGAGTCTGGCGATTATTGCGTGCTCGCGACCCCGATTAAACAACAGGAAGATGCCGCCTCCCAGATCAATAAAGCGGTAGAGCAATTTACCACCTTACGTATTCAACAGCGACTAGAGCAAACCCTCGAGATGCCACCACTGCCGGAAACAGCAGAACGCATCATTCAATTGCGTATTGACCCCGACGCTGGTGTGGGTGAATTAGCCGATGTGGTAGAAAAAGACCCCAGTTTAGCCGCACAGGTCGTAAGCTGGGCTAGCTCACCCTATTACGCGGCTCCCGGCACCATTAAATCGGTGCAAGATGCCGTGGTGAGGGTACTTGGATTTGATTTGGTCATTAACCTMGCGTTAGGTTTATCCCTCGGTAAAACCGTAGAAATACCGGATGATGGYCCTCATGGGGTCACKCCATATTGGCACCAAGCCGTCTAYAGCGCRRCGATGATGGAAGGCTTAGTAAARGCGATGTCTCCCAGTGAGCGCCCATCRATGGGGCTGGCTTATCTCAGTGGTTTATTACACAASTACGGTTATTTGGTGCTTGCGCATATCTTTCCGCCCTATTTTTCGTTAATCAATCGATACATAGAGGCCAACCCACACATCAGCCCGATTTACATCGAATACTATTTGTTAGGGGTCACCCGTGACCAAATTGGTAGCGCGTTGATGGAATGCTGGAATATGCCGGTAGAAGTGGTATCTGCCCTACGATGGCAGCACGAGCCTGACAACAAAGGCGAACATAAGGTTTATAGTCAACTATTGTATGTCGCATCCCAATCCATGATTAACCACGGATTGCTGCAAGGCTTCAAACAGCCCATCGATACAGAATTATTAGCATCATTAAGCCTGGAAGCTGAAGACGTCAACGCAGTGGTCGAACGCTTGATTGAGAGTCAGGATGACCTCATGTCGATGGCGCGAACGTTAGGAGGAAAATAACAAGCGGCAATGATAATAGCAGGGTTAATTCCCTGCTAACTTCATATCATCGTAAGCGTCACGGCGAGCCTTTCTAAACACACTGACAATGGCGCTTTCACACACTGCCATAAACTTTTCAAATTCGGGATTTGAATAACGACCAATTAGCTGTCGAATATTGGCACTAGGCGTTCGTTTAAACAAATACAAATAGAACACGCGAGCATTTTCATTAATATGGTCACCAACCCGCTGCCGATAGTCTGCCATTTGCTTTTCTAACAACGCCTCCGACAAAACCTGCTCCGTTTTCAGCAATGATACATTGGCCAATAGATTTTTCCTTAATTCGACCTTTATCTCTGTTTCTAGCCGCGTTTGGCCTATAGAAGCATCAAGCGTTTCCACCAAAACGAGTCGGTTTTTATTCGGTGCCCGCTCTTTTAACTTCACTTTATAACTACGCATGCGCCCATAGGTCAGCTCATTATCTGCGTCCTGCTGCATTTGCTTAAAGCTCAACACATGCGACGATTGCAAGATGTCTTTTATCGCCAGCAATTGCTCTTCTGACAGTCTCGATTGCACATAACGAAGAATACTGGCGTTTATTTCCGCTGATTCTAGACGAGAAGCAAGATTCTTTTTCAAGGACTTAAGCTCTTGCCGAGACAATGGCATGGACGCTTTTAAATTACCTATTTCTTGGCTAATAAGCTCTGGCACCTGCTCAAGCAGGTCATAGACCCCAGCTTCATGCAAAGCATAGGTAATCATTGCACGCTGATTGGCTTCTGACTGTTCGCTCATGAAGGGAGACGTCGAAGTGACTGGCTTATCTTGCGCACTATCTTGAGAACTGTCTTGAGCGCTCACGTTACCGCTTAAGATCACACTAGATAGCACAACAGTGGAAACGACAAGTAAGGTGGATCTTATTCCCCGTTGCAATACAGATAACAATGGCAACCCATTAAATGATACTAGGTTCTGCATAATTCCCCTTAAACACCCAATACGCTATTATTTTTATACTGTTTACTTATTGATGAGTATAGTACTTAATCAAATAGTCGCAGAAAATAACCCAATATCTACACCCAGAAAAAAGGCTGCAGTATCTGCAGCCTTTGAATTCCATATTCGGGCATCGCCAAAAATTTACGCTTCTTCTTGCTCGTTCTTCTCTTTCTTCTTAGGCGGTAAATACTTGCTGATTCCCATGAACCACATCATCAAGCTCGGATCACCTTCGGTTTTAATATCCTGCGCCCCCATGCCTAACATAAACACTTTGGGATCTTTTCCCGCCGCCATAATAGTCTTATAGGCATAAGCCGAATCTTTAAAAGAGAGCGTCATAGTGGGTTCATGATGAATACCTGGCGTTGCTTTTACCTTGCCGTTAGCAACACGATAAGAACGCCCAACACTGCCACCAAAGTTACGAAATTGCAGCACAAAGTCTTTATCTTCTAATTGCGCCTGAAAACCTTCACTGTTCCGGCTTAGCCAGCTCATACGCCAACCGAGTATTAATAACATCATCCAAAATTTCATAATTTCTCTCTAAATAGTCGTTCGCTAAATGGCCAACCTCTTAATGGTCGCTTTCTAATTTTATCGTTCTTTTTGTGACACTATGCAAAATCATTGAGCAAAATCATTGCGTAAAATTATTGCGCAATGCCACGGCGCGAAGCTATAGGTGCGAAACCATGGCGCAAAGCTATGACATTGCCATCACGATGCAGCAACCGCATCTTTTAACGCCTTTCCCGGCTTAAAACGCACACCATTGCTGGCGGGAATTTTAATGCTTGCTCCGGTCTGTGGGTTACGCCCTTCACGCGCTGCGCGTGGACGTACATCAAATGTACCAAAGCCGATAAAGCTTACCCGATGGTTACGGCTCAAGGCTAAGGTTATTTCATCCAGTATGACATTCAACAGATCCCTAGCGTCGACCTTAGATACATCCAGTTGCTCTGCTAGCTGTGCCTCAATATCCGTCTTAATCATAAAAAGCGCTACTCACTCAATAGACCACTCAATTCAATCAGTCTTCTGCTTCTTCAAAATCATCTTTACCCACGCCACAATCAGGGCACATCCAGTCTTCTTCCACCTCAGCCCAAGGCGTTCCTGGCTTAATCCCGTTATCTGGATCACCTAAGGCTTCATCATAGATATAACCACAAACTACACATTCATACTTCATTACTGACTCTCTCTTTAAGATTTAGCACGGGCAAACAACTTCAAATACCCGTAGCAGGGCTAAAGTACGTGTCTCGATGCCAAAAATCAAGCCTACAATGCTATATAGCAGGGCATATCGTACAAATATAAAACTAAGCAAATTAGCCAATATCGAGTATTACGGCAATATCCATAGCACGTCAGCCTGCCCACACTGTTGCCCCCAAGCAATTTCCGTTAACATTGCGCTTCCAGATACAGTGAGTGAGCACCTTGCGAAATTTTCTACTATCAACACGCCGCGCTATTCCATACAACGCCATTCCATACAACGCTATTCCACGGCGCGCTACCTCCGCGCAGGGTATGCCTCTTTTTAAAGTGCCGCAGCCATATCGACACTGGTTATTTGATGCCGGCTCACTCACCAAACGCCTACAAGACATATCACATCAGCAATTTCAGGTATCTGTATTGCAACAATACCAAGGACGCGCCACGTTAGAAGAGCAACGGGCACTGTCGCTGCCATCACGCACATCACCGTTTATTCGAGAGGTAGAATTATTGTGTCATGGTGAACCCTGGGTATTCGCCCGCACGGTCATTCCGTTAACCACACTCACCGGCGCAGCAAAAACATTAACCCAATTAGGCACTAAGCCGCTAGGGGCCGCGCTGTTTAACTCAGCCGATGTATCCCGCGGCGCTATCTGCGTAAAACAAATACACAGCTCACAACTCCCCACATCTCAGCCTATCGAACCACAATGGTTATGGGGTCGCCATTCGGTGTTTTATATCAATCAAGCCCCTCTATTAGTGAATGAAATTTTCTTACCTAACAGCGCGCTTTATTCAACGTAAAACCCATTACTTAACGCTATAATGTAGCCGCAGTTACAAAACCAATCTTAATTCGAGCGACAGGAGGTCCACCTGGTGTCTTTTCAGTCCTTACAATTTTCCAACCCCCGCTTTCAACGTTTACCTTATTTTATTCAGCTAGGTCGCTTAGATCGACCTATCGGCATTTATCTATTGCTGTGGCCTGCGCTCTGGGCGTTATGGATTGCTTCCGAGGGACAGCCATCGCTAAAAAACATGTTCATCTTTATCCTAGGCGTTATTCTCACCCGCACCGGGGGCTGTGTTATTAATGATTATGCCGATCGTAACCTCGACGGCAATGTGAAGCGCACGCAAAACCGCCCACTGGTTACCGGTCTCATCAGTCCGCCCGAAGCACTCATCATGGCCGCCGGCATCGCAATGCTGTGTTTTGTATTGGTATTATTCACCAATTTCACCACCATAATATGGTCGGTGGGCGCCTTAATTCTTGCCTGTGCCTATCCCTTTATGAAGCGTTACACCTATTTTCCGCAAGTAGTATTAGGTGCAGCCTTTGCTTGGTCAGTGCCGATGGCCTTTACCGCTACCAATGAAACCGTGCCCGCATTTGCCTGGTTAATCTATGGCGCTACACTATTATGGACGGTGGCCTACGACACCTTATATGCCATGGTTGATAGAGAGGATGATTTAAAAGCGGGCATTCGATCAACGGCCATATTATTTGGCGACGCAGATCTATTGATGGTCGCTATATTGGAGCTGATGGCGGTTTTAGCATTATGGCTATTGGGCGACCAATTGCATTTCAGCGGTTGGTATTTCAGCGCATTAGCGGTAGCCTGTGTGTTGTGGAGTTGGCAATTGTGGTTATGTCGCCAGCGCGATACCAATCGTTGCTTCCAAGCATTTCTTAATAATCACTGGGTTGGCGCGACTATTTTTACCGGTATATTTTTACACTATAGTCTAGCTTAAGCCTGGCGTGAGTCTGGCTTGGGCAGGACTTAAACATAGAGTGAGCCTATCTTGCTAGTACTCTGTTTTGTACCATCCCCTCCCCTTTTGTTCCAATTAAGAATAATGTAATAAGACAAGGGTATAACGCCTGAGACACATCGCCTAGTGGCGCTGCTATAATTTTACTATAACCAATTTTTTATCTTGGCAGCAGTCCGCACCATCACGTTTTTGATATTAGGAATTAGTTCAATAACTATAAAATTGCAAAAAAACCCTTAAGTGCAAAGGTTCAATATGGCGGTAGATATTCATAGCAGCCCCGAAAAAGGAGTCTAAGACTGGTGGATGCAACAGTCCCTTCATTCTTTGATTCTAGCCAATACATGCCCCATGGCATGTGTTATATGTGGCAGCCAGAGATTCTTTGGACCTCCGTTATTGCTGACGTTACCACTGCTGTCGCGTATATTTCATTTGCCTTGGCTGTTATTACCTTTGTCTATAAGCGTAAGGATCTACCTTATAAGAGTTTCTTCCTGTYAGCAGGGTCTTTTATATTTCTAGCATGTGGTGCGTCGCATTTATTCGGTGCCGTAGTCATATGGGAACCTATGTATGGTCAGTTTTCAATACTGAAGGTTTTGGTCGCCGTTAGTTCAGTTGCGGCGAGTGCCCTGATCTGGAAATTGTTACCTTTCTTTTTATCGATCCCCAGCCCGTCATTGCTTGTCGAAAAAAACAGTAAGCTTGAGCAAGAAATAATTCAGCGCATAAGGGCGGAGGAAAAGATTAAGATCCTCAATGGTGAATTGATAAAATCTCGCGATAAGGCAGAGGACGCCAGCAGAGCTAAGAATAATTTCTTATCGATAATGTCACATGAAATTCGCACCCCAATGAACGGGGTGCTAGGAATGGCTGAGCTTTTAGGACACACTCATCTTGATAAAGAACAAATAAARTACCTCAATGCSATAGAGTTCTCTGGCAAAGTACTATTAACCGTGATTAATGACATTCTGGATCATGCAAAAATAGTCGCTGGAAAAATGGAATTTATCCATATTGGTTTTGATCTCCGACAGATGATTGAAGAAGCTGCCCAGCCATATATACTAATGAATGATGATAGGGTGGCATTACAGATAGAGATCGATCCAAATATCCCTCAACACATCATTGGGGATCCGATACGTTTACATCAAATTATTACAAATCTACTGAATAACGCCTTCAAATTTACTCACGCAGGTCATGTCAAATTATCAATAGTCTGTCAAAATTGGATCGAAAACAGGACTGAAGTAAAATTCTCCATATCCGATACGGGTATTGGTATCGATGATGAAACAAAACTCCATCTGTTCCAACCTTTTATGCAGGCTGACCAAACAATCTCTCGAAAATACGGCGGTACCGGCTTAGGTCTAAGCATTTGTCAAAAATTAATCCATAGAATGGGTGGTAAATTAGCCGTCGATAGCACTCTTGGAAACGGGGCTGATTTTTATTTCCAGATCGTATTTGACGTCGGTAGTGATACAATAGAAAAGAACATACAACCAACAGCAAACCTTAAAGACTATACGGCATTAAACGTACTACTGGTTGAAGATAACCAAGTGAATCAAATGGTCGCAAAGGGAATGATGAATAAACTGGGAGTGCATGTAGACATTGCGTCCGATGGACTAATCGCCGTTGACAAGATATGCAAACAGAAGCGTATCTATGACCTTATTATGATGGATTGCGAAATGCCAAGGTTAGACGGCTTTGCCGCTACCGAACAAATACGCCAGTGGGAGGTAGAATCTGGCCGCCCAGCAACCCCTATCTGTGCAATGACCGCCCATGTCTTACAAGAACATGTTGAAAAGTGCCATGCTATCGGTATGAATTATTTTTTACCAAAACCAATCAATACCACCCAGCTACGAGATGCTTTAAACAAATTGCTCATGGATAAAAGCAGTGATTAAAAAGTCTAAAGCAATAAAAAACAAACGCCCTGAATTGACCACGCTATGATTTCCTGTGACGGAAGCAACTAATCAGAATTTGATTTGGCGGCAGCCATCCAAGTGATTAGCTGTGCCGCTATCAAACCACAAACTACACCCGCTGCATTTGCGGCGAGATCTAGCCATTCGGCGTACCGATTAACATAAGGCTGCAGTAATTCAATGCCGCCACTCCATCCAACAAAGAACAAACCGATACAGGGCCAAAACGTTGGTTTTCGCAATGCGGTGGGAAACATTAGCGCTACATAGGCAATAAAATGGTGAGTCTTATCATTACCGGGCACAGACGGAAGATTCTCCACCGGATAGAGGGACAAAATAGTAATCAGCGCAAGAATAAGCAACGTCAACGCTATCCAATAGGCTCTAATAAAGCTGAGTATAATGGTCATACGGGATTATCTACATTAGACAAGGAATAAAATTACAACTACCAGCATGACGAATGCTAACCGCCTGCCGCACCAGAATTAATCTCTAAAGTTGTTATATTGTAATGGCATTTCAAAGTCAGCCCCTTTTAGCAAAGCAATGGCCGTCTGCAAGTCATCACGTTTTTTGCCGGTGATGCGCACTTTCTCTCCCTGAATAGAAGCCTGCACCTTTAATTTGGCTTCTTTCACCATCTTAACTAATTTTTTAGCCTGTAAAGATTCTAAGCCTTGACGCAAGATTATCTCTTGTCTCGCTTCGGCAAGGTTCACTTCGGGGTCGGATTTTTCTATACAACTGATATCGATGCCGCGTTTAATCAGTTTACCCTCTAAGATGTCAATCAACTGTTTCAACTGAAATTCCGCTTCGCCATAGATAGTGACTACGGCTTCTTTTAATTCAAATCGCGCTTTGGTGCCCTTAAAATCAAAACGCGTTGAAACTTCGCGAGTAGCTTGATCAACGGCATTAGAGACTTCGTGCAAATCAAGCTCAGAAACCACATCAAAAGAAGGCATATTTTTTCCTTAACAGTTCTTTAATAATGCTGGCAGTGTACTGAATTACGTCATAGAAACCTAGCCTTCGACGAGAAAACAGCGAATTTTTGCCACCCAATATTATCCTAGTATAATGCCTGAACGAAGTTACTCGGTAACGCGATATCACTTTATTAAGGTTTCACCTATACTTTCTTAGGTAGCGACTCTATTTTTTAGCAAGGTCAATAAAGATGAAGCTTTTCAGCAAGTTAATGATGTTTGTCTTGGTTGCAGCGATGGCTGGACCTTTTTTCCTTAAAGGGCCCGGTGGCAGGCCTTTGATGACCTTGGACGACCTACATTTACCGTCATTTGGCCTACCTGGCAAAGCCGCGGGGCCAGTGGAAACACTATCCGGAACAGAAGAAGAGGCTTGGATTAGTTGGGGTTCTGACAAGAAAACCGCGTCCATTACAAAAGCCACCGACGAAAAAGGCGAGCTTTTACAGGCAGAACGTAACACCTATTACCGCTGGAAAGACAAGGAAGGTGTATGGCAATTCACCAAACAACCCAACCCCAACACCGATAACTTTCAAATGGTAGTTGATCCTAATGCCAATATTATGCAGTCGCTTTCTCAAGCTAGCATTGATAAAGCCTTTGGTCGAGAGCCTAAGTCGGATACATTTGGTGACAATGAAAAAGACGGCAAAACCTTATTGCCAGGTGATGCCAGCAGCATCCCATTCCCCTCCACCGTGCCCATTGATCAGATCCCGCTGTTAATTGATAAAGCCAAAGGTATCCAAGAACTATCCAATCAGCGGCAAAAGATGCTGGATAAAATTTAGCCTTATCCGCGCGGCTATTTTTCGAACTATAATTCCAGGCTATCTTATCCAAGATAGCTTATCCAAACTATCCATCGCCCTAGGTTAGGCCTAAACAGGGGGCTGAGATATAATCCTGCTCACTCCATCGATAATAGCGGACTCAAGCCGCTACGGCCGGTACCAACCTTACCTCTAAGAATAAGATAACCCAATGAATTATAAGAACATTCTTGACAAACTGGACCTTGTCACCGAAACCTTTGGTCGCGCCATCGCAACCCTATCGTTATTGCTAATGCTAATTACCTTTACCGTAGTGATCATGCGTTATGGCTTTGAAGCCGCATATTTAACTATCTTCGATGCGAAAATCAGCTCCATTGCCTTGCAAGAATCGGTGATTTATTTGCATGCGACATTATTTATGCTGGCCAGTGGTTACACCTTAAAACACAATGGGCACGTTCGGGTCGATGTCTTTTACCGCCAATTCTCGGCCAAGTCACAGGCAACCGTGGATATCTTCGGCAGCCTGGTGTTACTCATGCCAGTGTGTGGTTTTATTCTTTATACCAGCATCGATTACGTAGAATTTGCCTGGAGAATTCAAGAAAAATCTCAAGAGGCCGAAGGACTGCCCTTTGTTTGGCTGTTAAAAACCCTGATACCCGCCATGGCAATACTTTTGATCTTCCAGGCATTGCTAGAAGTGGGTAAAAACATTGGTTTTTTATTAGGCATTTATCCCCGCCAAGACACCCACGCGGAGGTTGTATAAATGATCGAATTTATTCCTTTATTTATGTTTGCCGCAGTGTGTGTCGTGCTCATGCTGGGTTATCCCGTGGCCTTCACTCTCGCCGGCGTTGCGCTACTTTTTGCATTGGGTGGCGATGCGGCGGGAATATTTGATTTTTCCATTACCCTGGCATTGCCCAATCGTTTATACGGAATAATGACCAACCAAACCTTGCTCGCGGTACCCTTGTTTATTCTGATGGGGGTCATTCTAGAAAAATCCAAAATTGCGGAAAACTTATTAAACGCTATGTCGAAGTTATTTGGGCGTTTTCCCGGTGGGTTAGGAATATCCGTTGTGTTGGTTGGTATGTTATTGGCCGCAAGCACCGGCATCGTGGGGGCCACCGTAGTCACCATGGGGTTAATGGCATTGCCAACGATGATCAAACGCAAATACGATCCGGCTTTGGCCACTGGCGTAATCTGTGCCACCGGTACTTTGGGACAGATCATTCCACCTTCCATTGCCTTAGTGTTACTGGGTGATGTGCTGTCGAATGCTTATCAACAAGCCCAACTATCCCAAGGCGTTTTTTCCACCAAGACAGTTTCTGTGGGGGATCTTTTTGTTGGTTCGCTTATTCCTGGATTATTGCTTGTCATTTTTTACGCGTGTTATGTGATTGGCAAAGCGTTATTTCAACCTAACACCGCCCCAGCCTATGAGCCCGACCCCGATGACTTGAGTGTCAGTATTTTTAACACCGTGATTCGCGGGTTGTTACCTCCGATCTTGCTGATTTTTGCCGTGTTGGGTTCCATTCTTACTGGCAACGCTACGCCAACGGAAGCCGCAGCGGTAGGAGCCATTGGTGCGACCTTGCTGGCTATTTTTCAACGCCAGCTTAACGCTAACAAACTGATGGAGATTGTTACCGCTACTACTAAGGTTACCTCCATGGTTTTTGCTATTTTGATTGGTGCATCTATCTTCTCGTTGGTGTTTCGTGGATATGGCGGAGATGAGCTGATTCAATCGTTATTTAGTGCCATGCCTGGTGGCGTAGTCAGTGCAACACTATTGGTGATGGTGGTTATATTCTTGTTGGGTTTTATCTTAGATTTTATCGAGATTACTTTTGTTGTGGTGCCTATTGTTGCGCCAGTGTTACTGGCGATGGGGCTGGATCCTATTTGGTTAGGGGTAATGATTGCAATTAATCTGCAAACTTCATTTCTGACACCACCGTTTGGTTTTGCTTTGTTTTACCTGCGAGGTGTTGCCCCAGCAAGCATTCCTACCTCGACTATTTACCGGGGGGTTATTCCCTTTATTGCCATCCAAATTCTGATGATGATTATTCTCTCCATCTGGCCCGCGCTGGCCACTTGGTTGCCGAGCATTGTCTATTAGAGGTAATAGGACTCTTTTATTAGGGTTTGTATTCTATTTTTGTGAGCTACACTGATATTGGCCGTTAACTAATCAAGAAACGAGTGTACAAAGGATCAGCGATGAGTGAAGAAGATGAAATTATCCAACCAATAGGGGATTTGGCACTGCAAACCATAGCGATGCCTAAAGATGCTAACTTTAATGGTGATATTTTTGGCGGCTGGTTGGTGTCACAAATGGATTTGGCTGGCGCCGTCACCGCTAATCAAATTGCTAATGGTCGCGTGGCTACCGTGGCAATAGATTCTATGGTGTTTTTGTCACCGGTGGCAATTGGTTCTGTCATCAGCTGTTATTGTAGTGTAATAAAAGTTGGTCGCAGTTCCATTGCTTTGGATATTGAGGTTTGGGCAAAACATCCGCGCAACCATGAGGTTCGTAAGGTGACAGAGGGTAAGTTTACTTTTGTTGCTATTAACGATGATAAACGCACTCGTCCTATTGCCAGCGCGTAACTGAATTAGTCTGCATTCCCATGCTCCTGCGTGGGAATGCAGACTGCTCTTCTATTTTTCACGCGCTTCGATAAATGCTTTTTCTGAAATCAGCGTATARGGAATAACATTATCACTAAAGGCTTTGAAGGAGTCATACACAACTCTCGCTTTCGGGTCGTTTGCCACTACTTCAGCCACTACCTCAGCAGATGCTTGCTTGAGTGCTCTTAATACTTCATCGGGCAATTTCTTCAAAATTATACCGTGGGTTTCTACTAGTTCTTTTAGCGCTAAATTATTTCGCGCGGTGTATTCATTGAGCATATCCTGGTTCATGGATTTTGTTGCATGGGTTACGATAGCTTGCAGGTCTTCTGGCAGGGTGTTCCAGGCGTCTTTGTTAACGATAAATTCCAACATCGCGCCAGGTTCATGCCATCCAGGGTAGTAGTAATATTTGGCGGCTTTATGTAAACCAAAGGTTAAATCGTTGTAGGGTCCAACCCATTCTGTGGCGTCGATTGATCCTGTTTGCAATGCAGTAAATATCTCTCCACCGGGTAAGGTCACCGGAATTCCGCCTAGGCGTTGCAATACTTCTCCCGCCAACCCGGGTATGCGCATTTTTAATCCTTTCAGATCGGCAACGCTGTTGATCTCTTTATTAAACCAACCGGCCATCTGCACGCCGGTACTGCCGCCGACAAAAGGTATTAAATTAAACTCGTCATATAGATCACGCCATAACTCTATGCCGCCGCCATAACTTAACCAGGCATTCATTTCTTGAGCATTGAGACCAAAAGGCACCGCGGTAAAAAATTGTGCCGCAGGTGTTTTACCTTTCCAGTAATAAGCCGCTCCATGGCCCATCTCAGCGGCGCCACGCGCGACGCTATCAAATACGGCCATGGCAGGTACAAGTTCGTTGGCACCATAGACTTTAACCGTTAAACGTCCACCACTCATTTTAGTAACGGCTTTGGCAAAGTTTTCTGGGGCTGAACCTAAACCGGGGAAATTTTTTGGCCAGGTTGTGACTAGGCGCCAGTTGAAAGTTTGTTGTACTTCTTTTGCGACGTCAGTTCCTGCTTTTGCGGCTTCGGTACCTACTTTGGGTGCTTTTTCTTCACCGCATCCCACTAGTACTAACATCGTTATAGATAAACAATACAACCCTATTCTTTTTAGCATTTCCTACCCCATATTTTTTGGAAAACCCTGAATTCTACGATGAGTGCAGCATGAGGGATATCATTTTAGAAATATCTGCGGCAAGGACGCCGCCGCAAAGCCTAGAGCCTGCCCCGCGAGCATTGTGAGTGCTTTGGGTGCATGGATGTATTAACGGCGTTTTCTGAAATGATATCCCTCATGATGCTCGTGCCTAAACAATTGGCATTTTTTATTCTTTTTAACTCAAATTTCTTCTAATTTGGCATACTGCATCACCAAACGTTTTTCACCCACATCGGCGAAGTTGATATGTATCTGTGCGTTTGGCCCGCTGCCTTCACAGTCTAATACAACACCATCACCAAATTTCTTATGTCGAACCCGCTGCCCCAGGCGGTAGGGGGCATCGATTAAATCTTCTCGCAAACGTTTTTTCCGCGGTAGCTTTGCTGTTGTTCCTGATCTGGTAGATGAGCCCGAACCAAAACCAGTGCCCGACCCACCACCATAACTATTGCCCGCATAGGTATTGGAAACTGGACGAGTAATAGTCGACTTAATGCGCACTTCATCCATTAATGTGGGTGGTATCTCGCGAATAAAGCGTGAGGGGCCATTCATCTTTTCTTGGCCATATAGACGTCGACTTTCGGCATAACTCAGATAGAGTTTTTTCATTGCGCGGGTAATGCCCACGTAACACAAACGGCGTTCTTCGGCTAAGCGATCTGGTTCATCTTTGGACTGTGCGGAGGGAAACATGCCTTCTTCTAATCCACATAAGAAGACCACGGGGAATTCCAACCCCTTAGCCGAATGCAATGTCATCAGTTGCACGGCATTATCGGCATCTTCTGATTGCTTATCGCCTGACTCTAAAGCCGCATGGTCAAGAAAATTTGCTAAGGTTGGCGCTTGTTCGCCTTCGATTTCAAACTGACGCACTGCTGTCACCAGTTCTTGTAGGTTCTCAATACGTGCTTGGGCTTTTTCGCCTTTTTCACTCTTATACAAATCCATCAATCCGCTGCGCTCAACTACTATCTCGGTTTGTTCCCCCAAACTAAGGTCTAAGGTTTCCTGAGCGAGGGTTTCAATTAACCCCAAGAATTGACGCAATGCATTGTGGGCTCGGGCCGCCAGTCCTTTGTTATTGACCAAATATAATGCTGCTTCCCACATGGAGTGGTTCATGGCGCGTGCAGTTTCACGGATTTTTTCGACCGATTTGTCACCTAAGGCGCGTGCCGGTACGTTTACCACTCGCTCAAAGGCGGCATCGTCATCGCGGTGGCATAACAAACGCAGATAACACAGGGCATTTTTGATTTCTGCGCGCTCGAAGAAGCGGTGACCAC
The DNA here is from genome assembly GCA_002402125.1 of Moraxellaceae bacterium. Lineage (GTDB taxonomy): Bacteria > Pseudomonadota > Gammaproteobacteria > Pseudomonadales > Ketobacteraceae > 42-54-T18. Next base: position 10,469 of record NVVG01000022.1, on the reverse strand, counting down.
CATATATACGATAAGGAATAGCGGCTCGCAGTAATGCTTCTTCTAATACCCGCGACTGGGCGTTGGAGCGGTACAAGATAGCAATGTCTTTGCGCTGCTTGCCGTTTAATAGTGCAGAGTCAATCCGGTCACTAATAAAGCGGGCTTCATCAACTTCATTAAATCCGGCATAGAGAGTAATCGGTTCACCCTCTTCACCATTCGTCCATAGCTCTTTACCCAATCGGTCTGGGTTACGCGTAATGACGGCATTGGCCGCAGCAAGGATAGTGGAAGTAGAACGGTAGTTTTGTTCTAGCTTTACAATTTCGGCGCCACCGACATCTTTACCAAAATGCTGGATGTTCTCAATCTTGGCGCCACGCCAGCCATAGATGGACTGGTCATCGTCACCCACAATCGTCATATGGCCTTGTTGGCCTGCCAATACCCGTAACCAGGCATATTGCACGGTGTTGGTATCTTGGAACTCGTCAACCAACACATGTTTAAAGCGACTTTGATAATGCGCCAGGATTTCCGGCTTTTTTAACCACAGCTCATGGGAGCGTAACAATAGCTCGGCAAAATCCACCATACCGCCACGGGTACAGGCTTGTTGGTAGTGTTGATAAAGGTCAATCAGGGTCTTTTGGTGTAGGTCGCCAAAATGCTCGATATGCTCTGGGCGCCGGCCTTCATCTTTTTGATTGTTAATAAACCACTGCACCTGCTTGGGTGGCCAGCGGCTATCGTCAACATTGAGGTATTTCAGCGTACGTTTAATGACCCGCAGTTGATCATCTGAGTCGAGGATCTGAAAGTTTTCTGGCAAGCCGGCATCTTTCCAATGCATGCGCAGTAAACGATGCGCAATGCCGTGAAAGGTACCTACCCACATTGCGCCTGGCGGCACCCGCATTAATGTACCGATACGTTCGCGCATTTCTGCCGCAGCTTTATTGGTAAAGGTGACTGCCAGGATATTCGACGGTGTCAGTTTCCGGTCACGGATCAACCAAACGATACGGTGAACCAGAACACGGGTTTTACCACTGCCGGCTCCCGCTAACACCAATAATCGGGGAGCGTCGGATGTCACCGCTTGATGTTGCGCGTCATTGAGAATTGAGAGTAGAGGATCCTGTGTCATGGCGGAAGTGTACCAGAGATCGATCTATTTTTTGCACTTTTCTCTGCAAGCGGACTATTGGCTGCAGTTGAACCACGCCTGCAATTTTCAGTACCTCGAATGCCCATGGTAAACCTAGCAGACAACTTAATTCGCGGTTCCAATCGTTACCACGAACCACGCATTCATTTTGCAGCTAATTGCGCTAGCATTGGCTGCCCAGCGCTGCTTACCGAAGCATTTGAAGCAGATAAACTTGAAAGCCAACTCGATAAAGCCACACGGGTTTTTTTAAGGGATCGCAGTCGAAACCGATTGAAGGATGGCGACTATTTTTAAGTGCGTACCGCTTTAAATTTATGTGAGCATTGTTTTATTTTTTAGCAGAAGCCTGCCCTATGGAAACAATCAAAATCAAGAATAAACCCCTGTTGTTAATGGCATCAATTGTTTGCGTTGTAGCCCTCGGGTTTTACGCTACTCGATCGGAAGTTAATGTGACTACGTTGACTGAAAGCGACATATTACCTTCTGGCCCCACCCCCGAAACACCCTTCAATCTGCTTGACCTTAAAATGCGGGCCTCGAAAACCTAGACCTAAATAAAATCAATGCCGAGCAAGAAAAAGCACTCGAGGCAGTATCACGACTAGTAGGGGTAAAGGAAACCTCGGGGAAAGTATCTGAAAAACCGGATTTTATTTCTCCCATAGAATGGCGGATTTTAAAATGGCTAGCTGAACAAGAAAACAATAGCGACGAAGAATTAACAAAGTCAGTCAATCATTTACGTTTTGCTAAACAAGAAGAATTATGAGATCAAATACTTGCATCTCAAGACCCTGAGAGCACCGTACAACGTCACGCCCTAGCCAGCCAATTATTATCAAGCCTCCCTTTCAGAGTAGCCAACCAGAATATTGGCACCTCTCGAGCACAACGACTCCAATCGAAGCTATTGCATGATTTGGTGAGCGACCCTAACGAGCGCAGACTACGCATTGCTACAAAGGCAAGACGCATAGGCACCACATTTACGATAGAAAGAAACAGCTCATCTAATTAGCAATACCCTCTCTCTCCCTCCTTATCCTATTTATATATTTATTGACCAGATTCGAGCAGGGTTCATTATCCATATTACGCCAAGGTGTGTGCACAGCACGCCAAACCTCTCGTTCCCCCTCAATATGATACAGAGTTCTAGATTTTGTATTTTACTCGACGTATATTTTAATCACCAACACAAAATAGACGAGTGGAATTGTATTATTTGGTAGATATCTCTTTCGCTATCAACATCTCTTGCTTTTAAATGCTTTAGGTTCTACCTTTTGGATGAAGTTTAACCGCGGCATTTTATTTTCGGTTTTTGTTGCCCCAAATTAACACTTATAACAAAAAGCTATTATATTTTGATTGATATGAAAAATCGCACACATAAATGCCATTCTTGTATTCCTTTTATACACCTCGATTAAAAACCCGACAAAATAAATATTATTACGTTCAAAAAGGTAACACTTGTAACAAAAAACCATTATATTGAGCGACTAACTTTTGTGTGTATTTACGCATATACAAGGTTGACTACTTTGTATTCGCGGTTTCTAGTAATTAGAGAAACACACAGGATGTTCGAATTATAACTAAAACCAGTACGGAGTTTTGCTCTAATGAGAAAACGAAGCCCTTTCCAAAAAACAGCAGTAGCGGCAGCCGTGTCCATTGGCTGCCTGGTAACCGGAGTGGCGCAAGCTACCGAGTTTACCGATGGTGATTTAAGCGTGAGTTTTGATGCTACTATTTCAGCCGGTGCCGGCTGGCGCATGTCCGACATTGATTATGAAGGAGTCGGGCCGCATAACGCCGCGGCAGCTGGAGAAACCGATGTTCATAAACATGGCACCTCCTCTCAAGACAACAGCAATTTACGTTATGAACAGGGCGATACTTATACCGAAATTGTCAAAGCCGTGTTTGACACGGAAGTTAACTATAAGAACTTCGGTGGTTTTCTTCGGGTAAAAGGTTGGTATGACTACCGCCTAGCAACCAATGATGGTGGTTCGGATTTACCGACTTATTATCCTACGCTAGCTGATGGTTCTCCTGCCGAACCGAGAGAATCCGATAGCCATCGTACCGAAATCATGGATGCCTTTGTTTGGGGCAACTGGTGGTTAGGGGATGCGCCACTTAACGTACGTTATGGTCGTCAGGTTATTAGTTGGGGTGAAGGTGTATTTTTCCCGAATGGTATCAATACCATCAACGGGATTGACGTCAACGCGTTACTTGCACCAGGTGCAGAATTGAAAGAGGCGTTGTTGCCAGCCGAAGCTTTATTTGCTTCTCTAGGTGTCACCGAAAACTTGTCGATTGAAGCCTTTGTGCAATTTAACCACCAAGAGACCCGTGTACCTGCTTGTGGAACTTTTTTCTCCACCACTGATTTGATTGGTGATGGTTGTGACAATGGTTTCTACATTAGTACCGAAGCCGGCGTTACAGGTAGTGATCTCACTCGACTACCTCGGGGTGAAGATGCAGAAGTTAATGACGAAGGTCAATATGGCTTCGCGGCTCGATATTATATCGACAGCATAGAAACAGAAGTTGCGGCTTATTTTATTAACTATCATTCAAAACTGCCTCTATTGAGTGGTTATATGCCAACTCCTTCTGCAGACACCATCGCAAATATTACTACATTATTTGCGGGATCCCTCATTGCCGGCGGAGCTGCCCCAGCAACAGCATCAGCTATTGCTACCGGGTACATCGCAACACCACTCACTGGCGTTCTAACTGCGGACCCAACAGACATAGCAGGTGTCCGGAATGCAGTGTTGGGAGTAAATCCATCGTTGATGGCAGCTATGCTTCCTGACGCTTCATATTTCATTGAATACCCTGAAGATATTCAATTGTATGGTGTGTCTTTCAACACTACCATTGATATTGGTATACCGGGTGGTGCATCATCTGTCGCAGGTGAGATTAGCTTAAGAAAAGATCAGCCCTTCCAAATTGAGGACGGTGTAGTAGTTGGCGGGATTTTAGGTTTCCCAAGTCAACTTTGTGCAGATGCACCCACCGCTGGAGACTGCTACTCACAGTACCAACCTGGAGAGTACGTTCAAGGATATATCACGGAAGATTATTACCAGGCGGAATTCTCCATGATTCATTTCTTCGATCGATTGCTTGGCGCCTCGCGCTGGACTGTTGTGGCGGATGTGGCATTTTCCTATGCTGACATTCCAGACGAAGATGAGTTAACCCTCAATAGTGGCTACAACGCAGCATTATTGACCCCTGACTTTACAGACACTGCCTGGGGTAATGATCTTGGATTTGCTGCAGCAGGATTTGCACTATTTCTGGCTGGCGATGTGCCAGATCCAGCAACAGGCAAAGCTGCTGTTATGGGTTTAGCTCCAGGTACGACACTTTCTAGTGTTTTGGCAACCAGCCTCGCCTCCGAAGACGAGTTCTACCCCACTCAGTTCGCTTGGGGTTATAAACTTCGTTTAACCGGTGAGTACAACAACGTCTTTGCTGGCATCAACTTAAAGCCAAGTATCAGCTTTAGCCATGATGTGCAGGGTGTTACACCTGGCCCTATCAGCAACTTCCTAGAAGACCGAATGTCCTTCAGTGCAAATCTTGAAGCCATTTACCAACACACCTACAGCGTCGCCGCTGGTTATACTGAATTCTTTGGCGCCGAACCCTACAACCAGCTTGCTGACAGAGATTTCTTCACTCTCAGCGCAAGCGCATCATTCTAAGTTAGGGAGGCAGAGGACATGAAAATGCAAAACAGAATACTTCAAAACACCTTAATTGCATCAACTTTACTCATTGCATCAATGGCAACTTCTCCATTGATGGCAAAAGTAGACGATGCGCAAGCAAAAAAATTGGGCGCAGAGCTAACCATAGTAGGCGCCGAAGCGGCAGCCAATGCGGATGGTACGATTCCAGCCTATACCGGTGGCATCACCGAAGCTCCCGCCTGTTACACCGGTGGCAGTTTCTTATGTAACCCATTTCCAGACGATAAGCCGTTGTTTGTTATTACCGCTGCTAATGCAGAGGAATACAAAGACAAGTTATCGGCGGGTCAGTTAGCGATGTTTAAGACCTATCCTGACACCTATACCATGCCGGTGTATCAGTCACGACGAACGGCGTCATTGCCCACTAGTGTGCTTGATGCAACCAAAGAAAATGCGGCTAAAACAACCTTAGCTAGCGGTGGATTTGGTTTGAAGGACTACACCGTAAGGGGTTATCCATTCCCGATCCCTAATGACGGTAATGAAGCCATCTGGAACCATATCGTACGTTACCGCGGAGAAGCTGCATCCCGTATTACTGGGCAAGCAACACCACAGGTTAACGGTGCATTTAACGTGGTTATCTTCCAGGACGAGTTTTCATTTCGTCACGGGTTAAAAGATATGGCCCCTGGTAAAGACGAGAACGTGTTGTTTTACTTTAAACAAAAAGTAAAATCCCCCGCCCGTCTTGCTGGTAACGTATTACTAGTACACGAAACTATCGACCAAGTTAAAGAGCCACGTAAAGCCTGGGTCTATAACGCCGGTCAACGTCGAGTACGTCGAGCGCCTCAGGTAGCTTATGACGGACCTGGTACAGCGGCTGATGGTTTACGTACTACCGATAACTTCGATATGTATAACGGTGCCACCGATCGATATGACTGGACGCTTGTGGGTAAGAAAGAGATGTACATCCCTTACAACAACTACAAGTTGGATGAGAAGGGCCTAAAATATAAGGACATCATCCACGCTGGCCACATCAATCCTGAATATACTCGCCACGAGTTGCATCGTGTATGGGTTGTAGAAGCCAAGCTGAAGTCGGGAACTCGTCACGTATACGGCGCTCGAACCTTCTATATTGATGAAGATACCTGGCAAATAGCTATCATCGACCATTATGATGGTCGAGGTAATCTATGGCGTGTAGCACAAGCCTATGAAATGCTTTACTACCAAGCTCAGGTACCCTGGTATGCGTTGGAAACGTTGTATGACCTAAACGCCAAACGCTATTTGGCATTAGGTTTAGAAAACGAAGAGCCTGTTGGTGTGGTATTCGACAAACGTTATTCGTCAGTTGAATACAAACCCGCTGCACTTAGGCAGTCTGGTGTTAGATAAGCAATTGATATAACAATAAAAAAGGGGCCTAACGGCCCCTTTTTTATTGCTCCGATTTACCCTCCCGCCTAGCTACTCTACACCCTAATCGACACCCTAAGTAAGCCAGGGTTTGCTCGACGAACAACAAATAACCTATAATAAACACTCTGTTACATGAATGTATGGGATTATATCTAGTCTGTGCAGGTGTGATATCTGTCAGGTTACGACCTGTCCAAAGGGTTTTTTGGGGGCTTAAGCACGTCTTTAAGCATGCTCCAGAACACACTTAAGCATTCCTTAACTGCTAAGGTATTGCCATTTGTCCTCGATAGCATAAGATAACTATATACAACAGGGAAGCAACGCTGCTTACACCGCAAACTTGCTATAGTTATAGGTAACAGTTACTACTTAATAGTTAACGGGCCCATCCGTACCTCTTGGGCCCAATGCATTTAACGATAATTTACATACCAACTGAATACTGAGATGTATAAAAATAATATAAATAGTCACCCAATGAACAGCGGAATTGTTCATATAGAAACGCCAAAAACTGCACTATTTGCGGATTTGGTGTTTGCGTGTCTGTTTATGTGCCTATTAGTAATGATGCCAACGCTCAGTGTTGCTGCGCCCAACATTAACTCATACGACAATCAAGTTGCTCAGCTCACCAAAAATCTCTCTGCAGATAATGCTAAAATTCGCGCTATTGAGAAATCCATAGCAACTCTCGATAGAAAAACTCTCGGCTTACGTAAGCGACTTCGCAAGGAAAGAACCGGCAGCCGCACAGAAATCAATAAAGCAAAACGAGACATAAAACGACAAACCAACGAAATACAGCGACTGCAAATTGCCATTCGCCTGATCGAGAAGGATATTCTGCTCACCGCTCGCGATACGCAACGCTCTAAAGAATATTATAAATCCCTCAATCCGTTTAAGCGTCAATTGGAAGCCGGTACCCACAAGGACAAGATTAAACAAAATAAACGAAATACTGCCCAAATGCGCGTCGAGAAAACCACTCTCACCGCCGAGTCTAACGCGATCAAGGCTGAACGTAAGTCCGCTGAAAAACAATTGCTCGCCATCGGAAAGAAACAGCAAAACGAAGATGTAGATCCCAAGTTACAGTCCATCCTGGACCAGCAAAAACGCAAGACAAAAAGTATCGCCAAGCTTCGTAAAACAGTTAGAAAAAATAAATCCCAGCTTTTAGCCCTAAAAAGTAAACGCAAACATCTGCTAGACCAAATCAACCTTGCCAATAGCGCACCTGCCCCCGCGGCAATCAGAAGCAATCTACAAGAACCGGTATCGCAACAGGTAGCAAGCCAAACCCAACCTGAATTTTCCTCCTATGTATTTGCTATCTCTGGTGAACTTGCTTCCAATATCGAAGACACCTTGCAATTAAAAAGTTGGGTTGAGTCTTACGAAGCAACCTATATTCAAGCCCACTGGAATGGCTTTGAAGACAATGCTGACAACCTATCAACCGATCACTTTAAGCAACAATTTGAAGAACGCCTTAGCGCAATTCATCCCGATGCCAATATTATCCTGATTGGCCATGGCAGAGGTGGCGGAGCCGCTATCGAGGCCGCTACTGAGGTTGCGTCTAAACTTAATCGAGCCATAGAGTTTCTAGCAGTAATCGATCCTATTGGCGACAGCAATTTACGTGCAAACATTGTTTATAATAATACGAGTTCGCAATGTGTTACGCCAAAAAGTAACTCTGAAAATGACGATCGCATCATCAATACAGAATATGCTCAATGCATTAAAGATGCCCAGCGGCGCAAGATAACCTCAAACATCAAGCATTTTTATAATCGCTGGCAAAAAGACAGTGAAGGCCCACTGGATTATCACCGTCAAATTGCCATTATCGATAACAATGGGCAAAATATCAGTGTGCCTACCGCCACCGGCCGTTTTACCACATCAAGTGCCATTGAGTCGGATCAGAAGCGAGTATTTGTTGGTGAAGGCAAAGATGCCCATATCGCCTTGCTTGCCCAAGCATCTAAAGCCCTTCCAAAACTTCTTTTGAAGCACTTACGATAAGGGGATCATACAGTGGCAGCTAACGCTACCAATAACAAACATCACTTAGCGCTATTCTTTGTTTATGCACTTATCGTTATTACCGGTTTAAGCGTTAACACCAATCTACGTGCACAAACTGTAGTGCCTATCCCTAGAGAACACGGCGCCTTACACCAAGAATTAAAAAATCTGATGCGTGAGCAGATATCTCAGTTAGAAAATAGCATTGGCAGAATTGAGCTAAAGGGAGTATCCGACGACGAAAAATGCATCGCTAACTTTTATGTAAATGAACACAGTACTTTTCTCACGATTAGCGTACCTGAAGACAATGCCTATAAAGAATTTTATATCGATCACCCCACCCAGTCCTTCAAACCTATACTGTTTCAGAAATTGATTTTAAGTGACGATGGCGTGGAACTCAAAATCGTTCAGCGACGGTTTACCTATTCTATCAAATCAGACAACCGAACATTAACCATCAACACCAAGAGTAAGAGTAGAAAAGATAGGACACCCTCCTGTTCCTTTGATTTGTCGGAAGCAAACTTATACGAAGGTGAAACGGAATAATACTCCGCTTCACCTGATCTAACGACTCTGCGGCTTTTTGAACCAAACTTTTACGCCATTTCTATCCTAGTCTTATCATTCTCTTTTCTAAGCCTTGTCACGCTCTTAGCGTATTCTCACAGTATTCCGCACCTGACCCGGTGTTTTCGAAAAAAATTGTTTAAACGCCTTACTAAACGCCGCCTCCGATGAGTAACCCGAGGCTTCAGCAATTTCAAACATCGATGCCCCACCGGTTTCAGGTTTTGCTTTGGATTTTTGCATACGCCAATTTAACAAATAGCTTTTGGGTGGCATTCCCACCATACGAGAAAATTTTTCGGTAAAGGCCATTCTTGAAAGTGCTATCGCTAACAAAGGTCTGGATATTTAACTCAGAAACAATCGGCAGCAGCCAACAGCGCCGTCAGTGATGTTATGATATTTAGAGCGTCGATAGTTGCAACTATCGTTGGCAGCGTTTTATTGCTGATTAACCAATACGATGCGCTGTTCAGCAACGCTGAAATTAGAACACTACCGGCAATTCTTACCTATTGCGTGCCATTTTTGGTATTCATCGCGGGACAACTAGTGGGTAACGATAAACATTAAGCCTTATAACAAAATTATTCGGAGTTGAACCATGTTAAACATGGACTTTGAAAAACGTGTTGTTATCGACACGCAACACAGTGATTGGGTCGCCAGCCCTATGGCGGGCGTATGGCGTAAACCCTTAGCACGAGAAGATACTGAACGTGGTCATGCCACCAGCATCGTGCGTTATGAAGCCGGCGCCAGTTTTTCTGCCCACGACCATCCGTTGGGTGAAGAGATTTTGGTTCTAGAGGGTACCTTTTCCGATGAAACCGGTGACTATCCGGCGGGGTATTATTTGCGAAATCCGGAGGGGTTCCGCCACGCTCCTTTTAGCAAACAAGGCTGTGTAATTTTGGTTAAACTACACCAGTTTCAAGCGGCAGATAATCTACAGGTTCGAATAAACTACAAAACCGCAGAATGGTTAGCGGGCCATGGCAATCTACAAGTGTTACCACTACATGAATTTAAAGGAGAGTCCGTAGCGTTAGTACGTTGGCCGGCTGGTGAACATTTCCAACCGCATAACCATATGGGCGGAGAAGAAATTTATGTGATTAGTGGCGAATTTATTGATGAATTTGGGCGTTATCCCGCCGGCAGCTGGATCAGAAGCCCACACAACAGTCGACATAATCCCTATGTTGAGCAGGATACTCTGATTTGGGTGAAAGTGGGGCATATGTAGTGAAAGGTATAGTAATCGCAACACGAGTTACCATTCCGCAGCGTTAGAATGCAAGGTTCGAGTGCAGTGTTAAAGTTCAGTGTTAAAGTTCAATGGTAATTACGGGTAGATTTTCATTGTCACTCGCCGCAGGTATCGCGCAACACAACAAAATTTCGCCCTCATTCACTAATGCTGGATCACCACCGGCATTGCAAATCTCACCAGCGACGAGTTTTACCTTACAAGCGCCACATTGACCACTGCGGCAACCATACTCTGG
>NVVG01000300.1 GCA_002402125.1 Moraxellaceae bacterium | reverse complement strand
CTCCGCTAATGAAAAAATGTCAAGATAATATTTGTATGAATAATATTAGTGTAGAACAAATCTATTTAGAGATAAAATCAGCTAACTTATTGTAATATTTCATATATATTAGATTATTAACATTTTAAAGATAAGATACTCAAAATAGTAATTTACAATTAAACTGGAAAGGACATAAACAACTAATGCTACAAAAACCGAACAAGTTTGAAAAAACCTACTACTATCTTATTCTCTTTTTTGCATTTATTATGCCTCTTTCACGAGCACTTGTGAGTCTTTTTGTTATTTTACTACCAATTATTTGGATTTATGAAGGGGATTTTAAACGAAAATGGCAAGAGATAAAAAGCAGTAAGTTCCTCTTAGCTATTATTCTTTTCACTTTTTACAGTTCCATATCTTTTTTCTGGTCAGAAAATATTCTAGAAGCACTGAATCAAATTAGGCTATTTAGTTATTTTATCCTTATCTTTGTCATTGCTACTTCCCTACAACCAAAGTATATACCACAAATCATCACTTCATTTTTAATGGGAATGTTTGTAAGTGAAATAATAGCCTATGGTGTATTTTTCGAGCTCTGGACCTTTAAAAATGCTACTGTCCAGAATCCAAGTCCCTTTATGATACACATAGATTATAGTGTTTTTTTAGCTATTACTTCCATTCTACTACTAAACCGTCTTATCTCATCAAAATACACACTTAATGAAAAAATACTCTTTGCATTTTTCTTCTGTACTGTTACAGGAAACCTCTTTCTAGCTACAGGCAGAACAGGACAAGTAGCACTAATCGCAGGTATTATTGTCATGACACTGCTACACTTTAAACTAACACTTAAATCCTTAGTGCTCTCACTATTTCTTATTGGTTCCATATATACAACAGCATATACTCTAAGTAACTCATTTAAAATAAGAACAGCACAAGCATACTCCAATATTGAAGGTATTATCAATATGAACTTTAATAGTTCATGGGGGATACGTGCTGCTTTTTGGATAACAACTTACGATATTCTCAAGGAGCATCCACTTGGAGTTGGTATTGGTGACTTTCAAGATGAAACAGCTAAAATTATTGAGAAAAAGAAGTATACATTTTTAGACTCATCTACAAAAGAGTTTATATCCACAAACCATCCTCATAATGAGTTTTTACTCATACTATTGCAAACCGGTATTATAGGATTAGTACTCTTTTTCTACATGATCTACCAACTTTATCAATTACAAATAAAAGATAAAGAGCTTAAAGAACTTAGTATCCTCTTTTTGACTATATACTTTGTAAGTTGCATGACAGAACCACTCCTTGTCAAACAGTTCCCAATCGCAATTTTTGTGTTATTTGTTGGTGTTTTTTCCACAGATTCATTACGAAATATAGATAAAAAAGGTGGGCTCTCTAAATGAAAAACATTGCTATGTTAGAAATCAGTAATGGTAATGCAGAAATACTCTATAGACAAACACTCTTTGCAAAAACAGCTAATTATAATGTACATTTACTTTGTAACACAACACACAAAGAGCGGGTAAAGGATTTTGATACTGTAGAGAATTTTTAGTTTATTATTTTTTTTTAATCCTTTTTAGTATCTTTTCTTTGCTATGCTCTCCTAAAAATTGGAGATAAGTAAAGCTCTAATATATTTTTACCTATCTATATTTCTTGTCCTATCTGCATCTCATTAATAAACTGAGTTACATTAAATTCTTTAGAAGAATATTTCCATTCATCACGAACTCTAGTTTGATTTTTAAACTTTTTTAAACTAACTATACTTTGAAGCTCAGGATGTTCTTTAGCTAAAAAACAAACCTTGTTTTTAAACTTTAACTTCTCAAACCTTTGTGCCATTGAGTCTTCATATTTTTAGTCAGCACTAAACTTAAAAATAAGCTTCTTAGTATTTATTCTATTAATCCGTTTTAACCATTTTTCTTTGGCATCTTTTTGTGTTGAATAGTGTAGAAAATGGAGTTCATATTTATCTTCTAATACCCCGATAGGATAATCAGATTCATATATACCTAAGGAAATCAGTTCTTCCTTGTGTCTTGAGTCTTTATGCTCAATAAAAGATATATTTCGAAGAATTTTCATCGAAAAGTTTTCTAAAAGTTCTATATAGTCTGGTGCAAATACAAACAAGTTTACAAATGGAGACTGATAGTTTAATCCATATTTTTTATATATAAATGTCCCCCAACAGTTGTTAGATATAATTGAAAACTCAGTCTTATTGATAAATAAGCGGTTAATTATCCCTTTAACTTTTTTTTCTATATTTCTAAGAAATTTTATTCTCATAGTCATTTACTTCCTAATTTATATTTCGACATAATTGCTATTATTAAATTTATCTACCCATTTATCGGGTGCATTTATCTATCCAAAAATGCGAGTATTTTGGAGGGCTTTTAATGCACTTGTAAAGCATTTAATATAAGTTCTAGTGCTTCTATATTCTTTGTATGTAGGAGCAATAACACTAACTCGCATTCATCACCTCATATATTTTTTGCACTTGGACTGCTTTATCAAACTTATTTTTTACACTTATATATGCTTGAGAGGCTAGCTCATCTTTTAATGTAGAATTGTCATAGAGCAGTCTAATCTTTTCTGCTAAGTTCTCACTACTTCTATCAAAAAGAAGTCCATTTTTTCCATCTTCTATTATTTCAACAGGTCCACCCCTATTTGTTGCTATAACTGGCACTTTATTTACCATTGACTCTATAATAACAAGACCAAAAGTCTCTTTCTTAGTTGCTAAGACTGTTACATCACATAAAGATATATGCTCATTAATTTCTTTGGTAAAACCAGTAAATATAACTTTATCTTCAATACCAAGAGTCTTTATTTTGAATTTAAGTTCTTTTAAGTAAGTATCTTCCATACTATCTCCAACAATCATAGCTTTTATATTCAGTTCTTTTAATTTTCCAACTGCTTCAATAACTAAGTGCTGTCCTTTTCCCTCTTCTATACGTCCTATAATTCCAACAAGAAACTCTTTATCTAACTTATACTCGGTTTTGAGTAAAGCTACTCTTTGCTCATCTATAGAGACTTCATCTACACCAAGGTAGACCATTCCCACTTCTGGTCTCACATCTGAAGGAATAAATTCAATTAATTGTTCTTTTACTTGCTTTGTAACTGCATGAAGTAAATCAATATTTTTATACAGCCACTTATGGTAAAAATCATCTTTAAAGCGTGTCATTGTCATGTGACGTGACTGCACCAGGAGAGGTCTACGTTTACTTAGTAGTTTTGCTAATACTGCCGTAACAATATCTTTTGTCCAGTGCATATGAACTATGTCAATACTTTTCTCATCAATATACTTAGCTAGTTTTAATGCTGAAATGATAGGAAAAAATTTATTACACTTAAGAGTAAGTTTATTATCATTTTTTATATAGTTATCGATCTTTTTATCTTTTGCTACACATAAGTATGTCTCAGTTTTTAGAGAAAAATGCTCAAAATAATTCACCACACATAACTCTAGCCCACCTAAATCAGGCGAGAGGCATAACTCTAATATTTTTTTATGCATGTAACATTTTCCTTTATACTATTAGTTATATTGTACCAAAGTTAGATATAATTATGGCTATGAATAAATATATCGTCCACACAAACTATATAACAACTTTTACAGATTTTCTCCTCAATATAAAAAACTATTTTTCTGTAAGTAGTGAGACAATTCACAAAGCAAGAAATGAATTAAAAATCATTCATCATAATGATTTAGATACAGTTGTCAAATCTTTTAAAGTACCGCATCTTTTAAATAGAATTATATATACATTTTTTCGAGATTCCAAAGCAAAAAAATCCTATGAACACTCCCTTAAAATAGTACCCTACACTCCAAATCCAATTGGATATATAGAGTTTTACAAGACCTCTCTTTTAAGTGAAAGTTATTTTGTTAGTGAAAAGTTTAACTATGATTTCACCATCAGAGAACCTCTTTTAGAAGCAAACTTTAAAGATAGAAATGAAGTTTTTAAAGCATTTGCAAGGTTTACACTAGAACTTCACAATGCAAATATTTTTCATAATGACTATTCGCCTGGTAATATCTTAATAAAAAAAGAAAATGATTTATACAGTTTTAAAATTGTTGATATTAATAGAATGAAATTTTTTGAACTTGATGAGAACACACGTGCTAAAAGCTTCTCTAAACTTTGGGCAAGTGATGAGATTCTTACTATTATAACTACTGAGTATATCTCTTATTATCCATGTAGTGAAAATTTTATAGAACAAGTTTTATACTACTCAAAGAAAAATAAAAAAATAAAAAACTTTAAAAAAAGACTAAAAGGCAAACCTATTAATGACTAAAATAACAAATATTTCTTGTGTTCTTATTGCTAAAAATGCACAGGCCACACTAAAAGCTACATTAGAGTCATTAAAAGCATTTGAGGACGTAGTTTTATATAGTAATAACTCAACTGATGAAACAGACTCGATTGCAGAGTCATTTTCCAATGTCAATCTGATAAATGGAGATTTTATTGGCTTTGGTCCAACAAAAAATCGTGCTGCTACCTATGCTAAAAACAAGTGGATACTTTCACTTGATGCAGATGAAGTACTCTCGGAAGAATTTATATGTACCCTACAAGAGCTAACACTCCAAGACAATACACTCTATTCTATTTCAAGAGAAAACTACTATAAAAAAAGAGTTGTAAAACACTGTTGGGGTAAAGATATAATAGTTCGTCTTTATAATAGTACACAGACATCTTTTACTGATAAACTCGTGCATGAAAGCATTATAAGTGACACCTTTGAAGTGAAAAATATTCCAGCCTTAATAAAACACTATCCATACTCTACTATTTCAGATTTTATTGTAAAGCTTGATAGATATTCAAGTATTTATGCCGAGGATAATGTTGGTAAAAAAAGCTCTTCTCCCTCAAAAGCTTTTTTTAATGGACTCTTCTCATTTTTTAAAACATATATCATTAAAGGCGGATTTTTAGATGGTTATGCTGGTTTAGTTATAGCATTCTCACATATGGCCACTAACTTTTACAAATATCTAAAACTTTATGAGTTAAATAAAGAGCTAAAAGTTAAGTAATTCTAACTTTATTTCTTTAAATATCTCTTTACGATTTCCTGTTCCCTCAACTGGTAACATAAAGTGTACCTGTTTTTCTAGTCTTCCAACTCCTTTCC
>NVVG01000299.1 GCA_002402125.1 Moraxellaceae bacterium | reverse complement strand
TATTGTTGGCCCCGCCACTTTCTCAGTGGCGGCATTATAGTGACCCTGAATATCAAAGAATAGTTGTGCCTCCTTATTCCTCTGCTGATATCCCGGGTTTGTTTTTACAATATTTTTCTCGCGTGGTAGAGCGTTATTGCGCTACGGGTGATTTCATCTGCATTTCTCAAGAGGATTCAAACTATTTAGAAATAATTCAGCGTTTGCAGCATCGAATCTCAGCTAATGTGCAAAAAACCAATACGTGTAACCAAGCAACTAATGACCAGATCCCGGTGATTGACGCCGTAAGGCGTGTAACCACTGGGCATCGAAGACGTCCCCTGGTGTTGACAGCAGATCGAGGTCGCGGAAAATCTGCAGCCATAGGTATGGCATTGGGAATGATGTTACGTGACGATAACCTATCTACCGGCTCGCCAGAAACGATATTCCAGTTTTTGGTCACTGCGCCTAGTTTATTGTCGGTTGAACGGTTGTTTGCTCATTGTGCCGATACCTTGGGAGTAGCGATGGATGAACCTGGTATTCTGCATTGGCAAGGGGCGTCGGTACGATATTGTTTGCCGGAACAGGTGATGGATCAAAAAAATACTGCCATGGTGTTAATTGTTGACGAAGCTGCGGCCATTGGTACGCCATTGCTTAACCTTTGGTTAGACGCGTTCCCACGAATTGTATTTGCAACAACCATTCATGGATATGAGGGCTCTGGACAGGGTTTTGCTATTCGTTTTCAGGAGACTTTAAAGAAAAATACACCTCAATATAAACATCTCAGCTTATCAGTGCCTATTCGATGGGGTAAAGGGGATGTCGTAGAGTTGTTTTTAAATGATGCATTTCTATTGGCGGTAGATAACCTAGCGGTTGAGGATGATGGCCCAGAGGAGAGCGATCATCATTCAGCAGAATCTTTTATCGAAAGCCCCGTGGTAATTCAACATATTGAACGCACACTACTTATTGAACAAGAATCAATATTACGGGCATTGTTCGGGCTTTTGGTCTCTGCCCACTATAAAACTACACCAGGTGATTTACGTAATTTATTGGACGGTCCGAATCTGGAGGTGTTTGTCGCACGTTGTGACGGGCAAATTGTTGGAGCGTTGTTACTGGCAAGAGAGGGCGCGCTTGATACCGAATTGTCGGAGGCAATTTGGCAAGGAAGGCGACGACCTAGGGGGCACGTTGTGCCGCAGACATTAGCCGTTCAGTGTGGATATAAGGATGGGCTCACGCAAAAATCAGCGAGAATTATTCGTGTTGCCGTGACACCCTCTATGCAGCGAGACGGTATTGGTCAACAGTTAGTCGAAGGGGCGAGAGAGTTTGCCCAGCGGCAGGGGTTTGATTGGTTGGGTTCAAGTTTTGGTGCGACGCTGCCACTAATTAATTTCTGGCGCCGATGTGGCCTACGCCCGGTACGTGTTGGCATTGCACTTAATGCCGCTAGTGCAAGCTATTCTGTACTGATGTTAATGCCTCTTCATGACAAGATTGCAGAGGCATATGTGGGTTTGCAGCAGGACTTTGTACGGCAATTTATTGCTGGTGTTGCCAATAATTATCAACGGATGCCCGTCTTGTTATTAATCCAGCTGTTGGTTAACGAGAAGAATGGTACTGAGTATAGTACTGAGCATAATGTTGACGATACGGCTAGCATTTGCCCTGTTGATGTGGGCAGGGTCCAGCGAGATGTACGAGGTTTCTTAGCTTATCAGTGGCCCTATGACGTAGTATTCCCTAGTTTGCGGCAGTGGTTTTTGGGACAACTGAATTCACTAGAGGATACGTTAGCTATAGAAGAAATTTCAATACTCGCCGACCTGTTGATTCGTCAAAAAAGTTTGGAACAAGTTGCATTGTCTTGGGGAGAAGGCGGGCAAAAATCACTCGTTAAGAAAATAAAAGCGATTGTTCATACGCTCAATAGTTAAACGTTAAATTGCAAATTGGTAAATCGGCTTTACCAATTTAGGTGTAATCAATTTGGTTTGAGTATTTTGTATTAAAAAAATTAGGATTGTTTTTAATACATACAGAATCTCGGTAATCTTGTTTTTATCTGTCGTTACCTTTGTTTTTGTAGCCTAACCTGTTGTTTATTAGGACAATAATAATTATTGTGTCGATCAGTTAGTGAAGCGCTTTCTGACGGTTTTATGGGTTGTTCTGTTTGTTTTTTGACTTATGTTTTTTTGCGTTAGTAATTCCATTTTTCAGACCTAAAGCTTAATTTATTCTGGCCGATAAATATCTTGTTGGAGAGTGATAAAAATACAATGTGTTTTTTTTTAGAACTCGGCAACAACGAATTCATCTAATAAAAAAAAGGCCAGAACATGTCTGCAGTTTTTTCTATTATTGTTGTTGCCAATGATTCCAATGCATCGTCATTGAAGTCGTTAGAACGATTGGAAAATGAACAGGTCGAATTACTCATCTGTTCAAATGAAACCGGGTTGTATGATGCACCTTTACTGGGTGCGGCGATAGAGCAGTGTTCTGGATTGTATACGTTGATTTTGACTGAAAAGTTTTCTTCGTTGACAGAGGAGTGGATGAACCAACTGGCCGCGCAGATTGAAGATCGACAGCTTATCGGACATTCTGGATATGCTCGGCTAAATGCTGCCGGAGCAGAAGTACAAACTACCTGCGCGGTGGTTGAAGCTATAGGTGCGGCATCCAGTGGCCGTAATATGGTAGCTAGCCGTTCTTCTGTTGAGGCGCCCGTTGCGCTAACGGATGATTATCTTTTTGCAGCCACAAGCTTTTTTCGCGAACAGCCATTCTCCGAAATCGACGTACTTGCAGGTAATTTTGTTGGTCGTTATTCATTACGGATGAAATTGAATGGATATGCATCCCTATTATCAATAGCGGATGAGTCCTCAGATGAAAAAGAAGATAGACAACCTATTGCTAAATTTTTGCACGGATATGAAGGGCTGTTTCCAATTAACGACTTGGGAACTCGATGTTGGCAAAGAAATGCACAGGCCCTGCGTCTACATGATGAGGGGGCCGCCGCCGCTATTATTGATGGTATGTTCACTGGCGTTGATCTGCAATTTAAACAAAAACAAAAAGGTCGTATCGTTGTTACAGGTAAAAAAAATGACGTGATGTTATCAGATGCCAACCAGCGTTTGGATCAATTGCCCAGTGATGAAACGGTAATACTGTTTGGTGTTGGAGCAGGCGAGCTTGTTGATAAGCTATTGCGAGAGACCAATAATGAAGTGGTTGTAGTCGAACCAGAAGCAAAATTAATAAATTATCTGTGGATGCGCTACGATTGGTCAGCTTATGTTGAAAGTGGACGTCTACGTTATTTGTCTATTGCGAATGATCATGCAATTTTACAATCAATATCAATAAGCCAGGTAAGTCGGTTTTTGCAAACGCTGATGGAGAGGAGTACTTTCGCTTCCCAAGTGTTACGTTCGGGATCATATCATTTGTATTCTGAGTTCTATCAATCGCTGGAAGTGTCCTTAAACTGGTTTTTACGTTTGAAGAAGATTTCCAATACTTGGGTGGGAAAGGGGCGGTTGGTATATGACGTTACAATCGTTAGCCCTCGGTGTGCTATTTTTGTGGATCTGGCAGAGTGTCTGCATCGACAAGGTGCACGAACACGAATATTAAATGTACCAGATAGAGCTGGAGAGTTAACCGAAGACAAAATCATTCAGCTGCTCGCGAGTCTCAACGTGGATGCAAGCAAGCTGGTTCTCTATCGTAATCGAAGTTTTATCGAATCTGAAAATGTGGCGTTAGCAGCAGGGTTAGAAGATCGTGTCACTAGCGCTCAGCTAAGTTGGTGGTGGGATGTGCCTAATGTGGCGAGCTATATTGACATGCAGGCTGCAGCTCATAGTCGACCTGCCATAGGCTTTGCAGGTGACATGCTGTCTAGCTTGCCAGAGGGGTCAATGTGGCTGCCTCCGGCGGCACAAAACTCATTCTGTACAGAAGATATATATCAAGGAGAGTTAATACCCGAGGCCACCTTTGTCGGTCAAAGCCGCATCTCACATTTAACCACTCAACTTAAGGTGATTTCAGAGATTCTGCCTATATTGGGAGGCACGACATTTAGCGTACTGCAGGAATTATTTGAACGTTTTGATAGTTATAGTGAGCTACATCAACGTATTGAAGCGGCTGTTGGGGATATCGAAGGAGAGTTAGATAAGCACATCATTAAGATGCCGGCTCAGGTGTACTATTTGAAGTACATTCTGCGAATGGCGGAATCGGCCGCATTTCGAGTGGCGTCAATAGAGCGTTTGGTGGTAGCCAAGGTACCGCTAGCTGTTTATGGGGATAAGGAGTGGCTGACAAGTGGTGTTGTTCCCCGTCATTTATATCGAGGAGTGATCGAACGTAAGGCTCTACGCCCGCTTTATGAGAGATCCAAGCTCAATCTTAATCTGAATTTTATGCAGGTTTCCTCTACGGTTAATCCAAAAGTACTGGATATATCCGCGTGTGGCGGGCGGGTGTTAACGGACCATCGACAAGAGTTAAACGTGTTGTATCCTGATGCGAACATTAGGCCCCATAGTTTTACTTCTATTGATACATTACCTGATACCGTAAATGAATTACTGTCAGAGGCTAACCCGATTAGTGGGGAGGCTGGTGATTTGAGGGCAATAGCAGAAAGAACCAGAAGCCAGCACAGCATGGAAGTTCGGGCCCGCTGGTTTATTGAGAATTTTGGCTTGATGTGATGGAATAAATCCAGTTTAAAATGGCGATTTATTAGGGAGGCAGGTTTTTTCAGGTGTCTTATACTTACTAGGTGCCTTATACTAATTAGGTATGTGAACTTTTATGATTAAAAAACATCCTATAGTGTTATATCAGGTATAAATTTGGTATAGAATAAGACTCGATTATTTCATGGTTGGCCCCCTAAGGCCGGTTGATAACGGAAGAATGGTCCTTTTTTGAAACTAATACGCCTCAATTTCCCCTTTGTTGTACTGTTTGCTGTACTAGTAAGCGTTACCCAGGTCCGTGCAGATTCTTTTGATGACGCTGTTAACCATTACTTGCAAGGGTTTGGTGCCTGTCAGGGTGCGAACGATTTTCTGAAAGCGGGTAACACGGCTGAAGCGCAGCAGCAATTAGATCTTTATCTTAAGTTCCTTACCGAAGCGGAAACATTGGATCCAAGCATTCTGCAAAGCACATTGCGCGATATGGATGGTAATCTTAAATTTTGTCGGCGAGTCGCCACCAATATTGAAGTGAAGCAAGC
>NVVG01000298.1 GCA_002402125.1 Moraxellaceae bacterium | reverse complement strand
GCAATGATACCGGTACCGTCGGAGGCGGGTTGCATATAAACCTTAGATGCACCATGTGATGCATTAATAGGATGCTGCAACGTTGTACCATTTAGTTCAACTGTCACCATATTTCTACGAGCAGCTTCTAGGGCTTTTTGGATCGCTATCGGCACTTCTCTTGCCTTACCGCGACCAAAACCCACTTTTCCAGCCCCATCACCAACAACTGTCAGTGCTGTGAAACCGAAAATTCGTCCACCTTTAACAACTTTTGCTACACGATTAACCTGTACCAGTTTTTCCTGTAAGCCTTCGTTCTTATCATCAACTTTAGCCATTATAAAACCCTTTAGAACTCGAGACCACTTTCACGGGCCGCATCTGCTAGCGCTGCTACACGCCCGTGATAACGGAAACCTGACCGATCGAACGCTACACTGGAAACGCCTTTTTCTTTCGCTCTCTCAGCAATATTCTTGCCTACGATTGCTGCTGCGTCGCTGTTACCAGTCGCCCCTTGAAATTCTTTTTCTAACGTCGAAGCACTGGCTATCACCGTACCTCCGTCCTTAGATATAACTTGCGCGTAGATATGCCTAGGCGTGCGATGCACAGTTAAACGATCGACACCAAGTTCACGTATTTTCATACGGGCGCGCTTTGCTCTGCGAAGACGCGATACTTTTTTGTCACTCATAATCTTATCTTCTCAACTGTTATTTCTTCTTAGCTTCTTTACGACGAACATTTTCATTGGCGTAGCGAATACCTTTGCCTTTATAAGGCTCTGGTGGTCGGTAAGCGCGTATGTTCGCTGCTGCTTGGCCAATCAACTGTTTATCAACACCTTTCAACACGATTTCTGTTTGACTGGGTGTTTCTGCTGTAATACCTTCTGGAATTTTAAATTCAACCGGGTGAGAAAAGCCAAGCGTCAAATTTATTACCTTACCTTTAACTTGAGCTCTGTAACCAACACCTTTTAGCTCTAACTTTTTCTCGTAACCTTCGCTAACACCGACAACCATGTTATTCGTCAATGCGCGCATGGTTCCAGCCATCGCCCAGTTTTCCCTTGATTCTACAACAGGAGCGACAGAGATCACACCATCAGTTACCGTTGCTTTTACCGAATCGTGGAGGGTTAGATTCAAATTACCCTTGCCACCTTTAATACTTAGTTCTTGCCCAGCTATCGTTACCTCAACACCTGCAGGTAAACTAATTGGGGCTTTAGCTATTCTTGACATCGTCGTTCACCTATTAGGATACGAAACACAAGACTTCGCCGCCTACACCTGCACTACGTGCAGCTCGGTCGGTCATCACGCCCTGGGCTGTAGATACAATCGCTACACCAAGACCACCCATTACTTTAGGGATGCTATCCTTTCCCTTGTAAATGCGTAAACCTGGTCGGCTAACTCTTTTGATATTTGAGATTACAGGTTTGCCTTCGAAATATTTCAGAGCAACAGTAAGCTCTGCTTTTAAGTCGGAGGATACTGATACGCTCTCAACGTAGCCTTCGCTCACAAGTACATTTACGACTGAAAGCTTCATTTTTGATGCGGGCATTGTAACTGATACGTGATTAGCCATCTGACCGTTACGTATACGCGTTAGCAAATCTGCCAAAGGATCTTGCATACTCATGTTTCGTGTGCTCCGTTATTCTTGTTACCAACTGGCCTTTACAAGGCCAGGAACTTCACCGCGCATCGCTGCTTCACGTAATTTGTTTCGGCTTAGACCGAACTTACGGTAAAAACCGTGAGGACGCCCAGTCAAACCACAACGGTTACGCTGTCGAACAGGTGAGGAATCGCGAGGCAAACTCTGCAATTTGAGTTGCGCATTCCAACGATCTTCATCAGAAGAGGCAGGATTACGAATAATCTCTTTTATCTCGGCACGCTTTGCCGCGTACTTTGCAACTGTTTTTGTACGTTTCTTTTCGCGTACAACCATTGAAACCTTTGCCATAATCGTTTTCCTATTGCTTCAACGGGAAGTTAAAGGCACGCAACAAAGCACGCCCTTCATCATCATTCTTTGCGTCCGTAGTAATGGTAATATCCATTCCACGAATCTTGTCGATCTTATCGTAATCAATCTCTGCAAATACGATTTGCTCTTTCAAGCCCATGGAGTAATTTCCACGACCGTCAAAAGATTTAGGGCTTAGACCACGAAAGTCGCGAATTCGAGGGATTGCGATACTGATCAATCGCTCTAGGAATTCATACATCCTTTCACCGCGCAAAGTAACCTTTGCGCCAATTGGCCAACCTTCTCGAACCTTGAAACCTGCTACAGATTTGCGCGCGTTACATACCAATGGCTTTTGACCAGTGATCGCAGTTAAATCTTTTAGTGCACCGTCTAAGGCTTTTTTATCGGAGGTTGCTTCACCAACGCCCATATTCAAAGTGATTTTGGTAATGCGAGGCACTTCCATTACACTTTTGAACTTGAACTGTTCTTGCAGTTTACCGACGACTTCTTTTTGGTAAAACTCTTTCAAATTGCTCATCGTTATAACCTAGTTCATCCGATCCGTTAGCTAGCAATCACTTCATTAGTGGATTTAAAATAGCGCACTTTATTACCATCTTCTTGAACTTTAAAGCCAACACGGTCGGCTTTTTGAGTTTGAGGATTGTAAATCGCTACATTGGAAACTTGTATTGCCGCTTCCTTTTCCACTATTCCGCCTTGCTCCCCTTTATTGGGATTAGGCTTGGTGTGACGCTTGACTATATTGATTCCAGATACGATAAGCTTTTCTTCCAGTACTTTAAGTACCTTCCCTTTCTTACCTTTATCTTTACCCGTGATTACTATCACTTCGTCATCTTTTTTAATTTTCAACATCATGAAACCCTCTTACTTAGAGCACTTCAGGCGCTAAAGAAACAATTTTCATAAATTGTTCATTGCGCAATTCGCGAGTAACAGGCCCGAATATACGGGTACCTATAGGCTGTTTCGCTGCGTTAAGAAGTACCGCCGCGTTATCGTCAAAGCGGATCGCAGACCCATCAGGACGACGAACACATTGACGAGTACGCACAACTACTGCGTTTAACACATCACCTTTTTTAACTTTACCGCGCGGAATCGCTTCTTTAACGGTAACTTTAATAACATCGCCTACTCGTGCATATCGTCGGTGTGAACCGCCCAATACTTTAATACACATAACCCGTCTTGCACCGCTATTATCGGCGACTTCTAGCATTGATTGGGTCTGAATCATCAGTACACTCCAAACCTTTGCTGCAGATCGAAATGTCTACACGCAAATTCAAATTCACATCCATACAAACTAATTACTTAGCTTGACCTTCTATTTTAACCAAGCGCCAACACTTAGTCTTAGATAGTGGACGACACTCTTCTATTGTTACGGTATCTCCGGCGTTACACGTATTAGCTTCATCATGTGCATGAAACTTAGTGGAACGGCGAATAAACTTACCGTAAACAGGATGCTTTACCTTACGTTCTACAAGTACGGTAATCGTCTTATCTGCTTTCGCACTGACTACTTTACCTGTGAGAGCGCGTTTTTTGGTTTCAGCTGCTTGCTCAGACATACTCAATTACCCTGCTTCTTTTCGTTCAACACTGTTTTAACTCGGGCGATGTCACGTCGAACCTGCTTCAGCAAATGGGACTGATTCATCTGCCCAGTTGCGTGCTGCATACGTTGTTCAAACTGCGTACGTCGCAAGCCAAGTAGCTCTTCACCCAGTTGCTCAACGTTTTTGTCTCTCAGTTCGCTAGTCTTCATTACATTATCGTCCGAGTTACAATGGTGGTCGATACAGGCAACTTCGCTGCGGCGAGAGCAAATGCTTCTCGTGCAACTACTTCATCGACACCTTCCATCTCATAAAGTACTTTCCCAGGCTGCACTTGCGCAACCCAGTACTCAACATTACCCTTACCTTTACCCTGTCGAACCTCAAGAGGCTTTTCAGTGATAGGCTTATCTGGAAACACACGAATCCAGATTTTTCCGCCACGCTTTATATGACGAGTCATAGCTCGACGAGCAGCTTCTATCTGCCGCGCCGTGATTCTTCCTCGGCCCGTCGCCTTGAGAGCGATGGTACCAAATGAAACCTTGCTTCCTCTTAATGCCAGGCCGCGGTTACGACCCTTATGCATCTTACGGAATTTTGTACGTTTAGGCTGTAACATCTTTAATGCCCCTTAACTAGTACGCTGGCGCTTCTTCGGGTTTGGTCGCTGGCTCTTTGGCTCTTCGGCCTGCTCCATACCCTCTAGAATTTCACCTTTGAATATCCATACTTTAACGCCGATCGTACCGTAGGTAGTCTCTGCACGCACCGAGGCGTAATCGATATCTGCTCGTAAAGTATGCAAAGGTACACGACCCTCACGATACCATTCGGTACGAGCGATTTCTGCGCCGCCTAATCGGCCTGCAACAGCAACCTTGATACCTTGCGCTCCAATTCGCATTGCGTTCTGAACTGCTCGCTTCATGGCTCGACGAAACATTACTCGTCGTTCCAATTGTGACGCAACACTGTCAGCAACAAGCTTGGCGTCTAGCTCAGGCTTGCGAATCTCTTCAATGTTTATATGGACCGGTACTCCCATGCGCTTAGAAACTTCTTTACGAAGTTTTTCAACGTCTTCACCGCGCTTCCCAATTACGATACCTGGGCGAGCTGTTTTGATCGTAATGCGGGCATTGTCCGCAGGACGTTCAATTTCTATACGGCTTACGGAAGCTGCTTTCAAGCGATCGAGCAAATACTCTCTAACCTGCAAATCTGTAAGTAGGTACTCGGCGTAATTTTTCGGACTTGCGTACCACACCGAAGCGTGTTTTTTAACAATTCCTAATCTTATACCCGTTGGATGTACTTTCTGACCCATCTGGCCTTTCCTCTATTTATCAGATACTTTGATGGTGATATGACAACTTCTTTTCAGAATTCGATCCGCTCGACCTTTTGCTCGTGGTCGAATGCGTTTCTGTGTCATACCCTCATCTACGTAGATGGCAGAGATTCTTAACTCATCAACATCTGCACCGTCGTTATGCTCAGCATTAGCGATTGCAGATTCCAAAATCTTCTTAATCAGGTGCGCTGCTTTCTTCGGACTAAAAGCCAAAAGATTAAGTGCTTGATCTACATTCTGACCACGCACTTGATCAGCAACTAACCGAGCTTTTTGTGCCGAAATTTGAGCACCTTTTAGCATAGCGGCTACTTCCATCACTCACCTCTTAACGTCTAGCTTTTTTGTCTACAACGTGCCCACGATATGTGCGCGTCATTGAGAACTCACCTAATTTATGACCAACCATATGTTCAGATACAAGAACTGGAACATGTTGTCGGCCGTTATGTACCGCAATGGTCAAACCAACCATTTCGGGAAGAATCATTGAGCGTCGAGACCAAGTCTTAATAGGCTTTTTAGAATTGGTTTCGAGCGCTACTTCCACTTTCTTAAGCAGATGGCCATCAATGAATGGACCTTTTTTAAGTGAACGTGGCACAACAAATACCTCTTAATAATTCCGATTTGATTACTTAGATCCGC
>NVVG01000021.1 GCA_002402125.1 Moraxellaceae bacterium | reverse complement strand
CAATGAAGTTTAGAATTTCTTGTAGTAATTGTGCTAACACAGATTACCGACCTGCTATTACACCGTTAACAAATGACTCTGGCTGGGCGGCTACAGGTGATAGGCGGCGTTACAGTTTAGATTTCAAGTATCTTTTTGAGTGATACTGTTGAAATAGAGGAGTTGTGTTGTCTTTTTTTAGAGGGTTTTTTATGAAACAAAAACCTTCCACTTAAGAAGATAATTGACTAATAAAAACATGGGTAGAAAGAATGTTGATAAAGCTAAATGTAGTACGTAAGCTTTTTCTATTGGCTGTTATTCCATTGCTAATTGTGCTGTTGTTGGTGCTTATCTCATTGTCATCATTTTCAACCATTAATCAGGGCATTGGTCGTATTTATGATGATCGGCTTGTTCCACTAACACACCTAAAGACGATTACTGACGGATATACAATGATTATTAATGCCATTAACAAGGCAGATAATGGTCTGTTGGATCCAAATGAAGCGCTGGTAGAATTAAGAACCGGCCAACAAATAGTGAAAGACGGTTGGAAAACCTATACGCAACATGATCTCAATGAAGATGAGTTAACTCTAGTAAGGGACACTGAAAATCTATTTAGTGACGCCGACAGGATTATCGGTGAAGCGATTGCTATTTTGGAACCCCTTGGTCGTGATATGACATATGATGAAGACGGAGAGACAATTATTACCGATTATAATGGTGATTTATTTGAGTATGTTGATCCAATAGCGACTAACGTAGCGTCGTTGAGTGCCTTGCAAATTAAAATTGCAAAAGAAGAAAGGGAGAAATCACAAACGCTCTACGATAAAGCATTTAATTACTATCTTTCTATATGTTTTGCTTCGTCGATTTTGATGCTCTTGTCGGGGTTTCTTGTTGGGAAAAGTATTACCAATCCGCTTGGAGAACTTGAAAAAAATATATCCAACGCTGTTAGGAAAAAAGATCTGACAATAAATGTTTCTATGAATAGAAGTGACGAAATTGGCAAGGTGTCCAATGCATTTCAAGCCCTGATGGATCAATTTAGGGAGATAATCACTGATGTTATTTATGCAAGTGATGAATTGGAATCTTATTCGGAAAAATTATTGCATAACACTCAAAAGACTCGAGATGGTTTTATTGTTCAATCCCGTGAAACTAGTAATGTGGCTCTTTCAACGACCCAGATGACGAAGGCGATAGAAGAGGTGAGTGGCAATGCACATAATGCAGCAGATGCTGCTAATCATGCTAATCAAGAGGCTGTTTTGGGTAATGRKATTTTGGAGGAAACGATTAATTCAATAGCAACCTTGGAAAACAGAATTAATGCTGCCGACCAGGTTATTGGTCGTGTTGCCGTCGAAAGYACGGCCATAGGCACGGTTTTAGATGTTATACGAGGCATTGCCGAACAAACAAATTTACTAGCATTGAATGCCGCGATWGAAGCWGCWCGAGCAGGTGATGAAGGGCGTGGTTTTGCAGTGGTCGCTGATGAAGTTCGCTCACTGGCTCAGCGCACACAGGAGTCGACGCAAGTTATCCAAGATACGATTGGAAAATTGCAGTTAAGTGCCAAAGATGCGGTGATTTCAATGCAAGAAGGTACTGACGAAATGAAAAATACGGCTTCAAATGCCAAGAAGGCCGGTGAATCCTTAAGAAAAATATCGGCTTCTGTGGCAATTATTAATGATATGAATGTTCAAACCGCAGGTGCTACCGAGCAGCAGACTGCTACATCAAAAGAAATATCTAGCAATATTAATAATATTGATTTAGTAGCAAAAGAATCGACGGCAAATTTGGATGAGGTTGACCATACCAGTGGTGAAATTAAAAACGTGTCTGTTCATCTGGCAAATAAAGTGAAGTTGTTTACTACAAAGATAGCGAATAGCTAATTATTCCTACGAGATTGAGGAAGACAGTATGAAAAATGTAAGAAATTTAATCATTTGTCTGTTGGTGTTTCCACTGTGTACGCCACTCAGCGCGGAGAAGTTGGATCAAGTGTTGAGTACGGGAAAAAATAGGATAGAGGCGGGTCAGAAGTCACAAACAAAAATCGATAAATTGAGTGACAAGATATCCAGCATTTTGCAAGAATTTCGGCAAGTAAATAAGCAAATAAGTGGTCTTAAAGTTTATAATTCACAACTTGGATCTCAGGTAGAAAAACAACAAACTCAAATCCAAGAGGTAGAGGCTTCTATTAAACAAGTTACCGTCATGGAGCGACAAATCACTCCGCTGATACAGCAAATGATTGAGTCGTTGGAGCAGTTTGTAGAACTCGATCAGCCATTTCATCTAAAAGAACGTCGTCAACGTATTGCATTTTTGTACGATAGTTTGTTACGTAATGATATTTCATCCGCTGAAAAATTCCGCCAAGTACTTGAAGCATATAAAATTGAAAATGAATTTGGTCGTAAGCTCGATCAGTATAAAGATAGAGTTACCGTAAATGGTAGCGAGCGGGATGTAGATATATTACAAATTGGTCGTGTTTCACTTTTATATCAGACGATTGATGGAAAAAACACGGGTGTTTGGAACCAGCAGAGTCGTCAATGGCAACAGATTGACAGTAAAACTTATCGTAGTGCCGTAGCTCAAGGTTTACGTATGGCACGAAAGCAAGCAGCAATTGATGTGTTGATGGTGCCTGTGCCCGCCCCGATATTAGTTTCTATGGAGATGAAAAAATGAACATTAGATCATTTTGTTTGGGGTTCCTCATACTAGCTCTAAGCGCTGGATCATTGGCGGCAGCAGAAAAAAACGCTGCTAGCTTGGACGAACTGTTGGGCCTAGTGAAAAGTGCCAAGATCAGCGAATCTAAAGAAAATCGAGAACGCGAAAAACAATTTGTTCAATCGAAAAATGATCAGGCGCGCCTTTTGGTCGAGGCTAAGAAGAGTCGTGTTGCGGAGGAAAAGCTCAGTGTTAAGTTGGAAAAAAGCTATGATAAAAATGAAGTGACCTTAGCCGCAAAAAAGGATCTTTTACACAAACGTATGGGGTCTCTGAGGGAATTGTTTGGACATTTGACGGCTACTACGGGAGATGTTCGTTCGTTATTTTCGGGGTCTATTATTAGCGCACAATTTCCGGGTCGCGAACAAACCTTATCAAAACTGATTGACAAAATGAGTAGCGGTACCCAACTGCCAACCATAGAAGAGATAGAAGGGTTATGGTTTGAAATGCAACGAGAGATGACTGAATCTGGGAAAGTTGTGAAATTTAGCGCTACGGTCGTTAAACCAGACGGGAATCAAAGTGTACAAGACGTCGTGCGTATTGGTACCTTTAATTTGGTTTCACAAGGCAAGTACCTGCAATATATTGCAGGAAATAAGAGCATTGTCGAGTTAGGCCGACAACCTGCCTCAAAATATCTAGTTGCCCTCAACAAATTACAACAAAGCAATTCAGGGGTGACGGCTGTAGGACTTGACCCTACGGGTCCTAGTGGAGGGTCCTATTTGGCCGCTTTGATTAACACGCCCTCTTGGGAGGAACGCTGGCATCAAGGGAAATTGGTCGGTTATATCATAACCACTGTAGGAGCGTTTGCATTGCTCATCGCTCTATGGAGGATTTTTGTATTGGCTATTGTGGGTTTTAGGGTTAAATCACAGATTAATGCCGATAGTCCTAATAAAGGAAATCCATTAGGACGTATTCTTTTGGTGAATGAGAATAACCTTGGCGTTGATACTGAAACTCTTGAATTAAGAGTCGCCGAAGCAATTCTAAAAGAGAGACCCAAAATAGAACGAGGTGTTGCATCGTTAAAACTTATTGCAGTGGTTGCGCCTTTGTTAGGGTTGCTAGGCACCGTTACCGGCATGATTCTTACCTTTCAAGCAATAACCATTTTTGGTTCTGGTGACCCGCAAGCGATGGCGTCAGGCATATCGAGTGCATTGGTGACGACCGTATTAGGACTTTGTGTCGCAATTCCAACCGTATTACTTCACACCATGGTTAAAGCAAGAGCGCAAACCATTCTTCATATAGTGGAAGAGCAAAGTATGGGTATTATTGCCGAGCACAACGAATCAGTGATTGCGAAACAAGCAGATAATTAGAATGTGAAAACATGAGAGCATAGATAATATGGATAGTTTTATGTGGTTTGAAACGGCTGTCACAGCAATCGAAGACTTTATGTCTGCAGGGGGCGATGTACTCTGGTTGATTGCAATTCTGATGCTTCTGCTTTGGGGGTTCATCTTTGAACGGGTGATTTTCTTCCATTTTAGCTTACAAAAAGAAATTGACGTGGTGTTGAAGGCTTGGCACCTTCGTTCGGAACGCGCTTCTTGGTCTGCCCACCAAATTCGCCAGGGTATTATTTCGCGCATGAACCTAAAGATCCAAGCGCACCTTCCTATGATTAAAGCGTTAACGGCTTTGTGTCCGCTAATGGGATTGTTAGGAACGGTGACCGGTATGATTGAGGTTTTTAATGTGATGGCCGTCACCGGTGGCGGTGATGCCCGCTCAATGGCCAGTGGCGTCTCCAAGGCGACTATACCCTGTATGGCGGGAATGGTAGCGGCGCTGGCCGGAGTTTTTGCTGGCGCTTATGTTAGTAACGTTGCGGACAGGGAAAGTGAGCTATTAGAAGATCATTTGACAGTTGATGCTTGATATCGAATTTATATTGAGGTGATGTGACATGAGACAAAATTTAATTAGTAAAGCGACAGAAGAAGAACCGGGTATAGATCTCACTCCAATGTTAGATGTGGTCTTTATTATGCTTATCTTTTTTATTGTGACGGCATCGTTTGTGAAAGAGACCGGAATAGAAATCAATAGACCGGAAGCKTCGACAGCTGAGKCGGAAGAKACMGCCGTAATYTTAGTGGCGATCAATGCYAATAACGATATTTGGATMGATCGACGTCGTATCGATGTTCGAGCGGTTAGAGCCAATATCGAACGTATGCATGCAGAAAACCCACGAGGMGTCGTTATTGTACARGCAGATAATAGGGCYAATGTCCAAACTCTRACTGCAGTTGTTGATGCCGCACGACAAGCGGGTGTTATGGATGTCTCTGTYGCTACAGAAGACMGGTGACTGGCAAATACTATGATTAGAACTCTTCTAGCACTGCTGTGTGCCATACCCGTTACTATTGCGCTGT
Organism: Moraxellaceae bacterium; assembly: GCA_002402125.1. Taxonomy (GTDB): domain Bacteria; phylum Pseudomonadota; class Gammaproteobacteria; order Pseudomonadales; family Ketobacteraceae; genus 42-54-T18. Next base: position 27,779 of record NVVG01000021.1, on the reverse strand, counting down.
TTAGTGTAATGGTGGTATTAATCGAAACGGCAGATCAAAATCTTGATGAGAAGAAGTCTCGGAAGCTTATTGAAATCGTTATGCCAGAGCGGAGTATCGAAACACAACTCAAGGAGGTAAGACCCGAAAAACCTCATGCGCCTCAGGACCAACCGGATGTCCCGCAACCGATAACTTCTGCGCTAACAGTCACTCCAAACGCGGTTAAAATGGCGCCGCCCACGTTTAAAGCCGAGGTTAACATTGGGCGCGGTGGTTGGAGTTCTGGTGAGGGAGATTTTATGCCGATTTTCACCATTCCTCCAAAATATCCAAGGCGCGCCGAACGTAGCGGCATCAGTGGTTATGTTATTGTGCAGTTTACGGTAACAAAAAATGGTTCGGTACGTGATCCGGCAGTATTAGAGTCAAGGCCAACCAAAATATTTGATACGGCAGCGATTAAAGCTGTCTTAAAATACAAATTCAAACCCCGAGTTATTGAAGGCGAAGCCTTTGAAGTTAAAGGGGTGACGCAAACCATTCGGTTCGGGGTGCAAAAATGAAATCGTTAATGTGTCTTCTAAAAAGAATCAATGGATTTTTCGGTCCAGCAATTATCGTTATCATTCTGCTCAACCTGGTGTCGTCTGCCTATGGGGCGGAAGAAAAGCGAAAAGTGCCCGCCATGGGCCAGAAAACGATTAAGCAATTGGTTAAAGCTCAAAAGCTTCTTGAAGAGGACAAACCAACCAAATCTTTGGCAGTATTGAATAAATTTATAACCGGTGGACGGAAGCTTAATGATTTCGAATTAGCCCAGCTGGCGAGCATGCAGGGGTATATATACTATTCTGAGGACAACTTTGATAAAGCGATTGGTTCTTTTCAGTTGGTTTTACAACAACAAAAAATACCCATCACACTAGAAAATAGCACCCGCTATCAATTATCTCAATTACTCTACGCAGAAGAACGTTTTAAAGAATCATTAGATGCTCTTAAACGCTGGTTTAAGGATACAGGTGCAGAAAACGCGGCTGCTTATGCGCAAATGGGGCAGATATATTATCAGATAAAGCAACATGAAAAAGCTATCGCGCCCTTGGAGAAGGCCGTTTCCTTGGTGGAGAAGAAGGGTAAGCCTGCTACTGAAAGTTGGTATTCATTGCTTAGGATTTTATATTACCAGAAAGAAGATAATAAAAATGTCGCTCGTTTATTAGAGAAATTGGTACGAATATACCCCAAAAGAGAGTATTGGTTGCAGTTGTCAGAAATTTACGGGCTAATGGGGAAAGAAAATAAACGTTTGAGTACATTGGATGCGGCTTATTTGCTTGGGTTCGTAAATACGGAAAATCGCTTGTTGGGGTTGGCCGGCTTGTATGTGGATTTTGGCTTACCTTTTAAAGCTGCCAAGGTGATAGCGAAGGGTTTAAAAGACAATATCATTAGTAGTACTGCCAGCAATCAAAATTTTTTGGCGAATGCATGGTTCCAAGCTCAGGAAATAAAAAAGAGTATTCTCGCTATGACATTAGCCGCTGAGTTATCAGGAGAGGGAGGGACATACGCAGCCCTAACATCAATCTATTTGGAAGATGAACGGTACGAATTGGCGGTTGATTCCGCTAAGGAGGCGTTGAGTAAAGGAGGCCTGAAAAGTGAGGGGTTGGTATGGTTGGATCTGGGGCGTGCGTTATTTAATACGGGTAAATTTTCAGAATCTAAAAAAGCCTTAAAAAAAGCCCAACACCATGGAAAAAGCAAGAAATATGCTTCGCAATGGTTAAAGTATGTTGAAAATGAGCTTAGTCGTCGAAAAAGTTTGCAGGCTATGCGTTAGAGATTGTGCTTCTTAGCTGTTTTGTAACCTGTTAAAATACGCTGTTGTGTCATTACATCTCTTTTCGGCAATTTACTACAGGTTAAGTACACATCCCATGAACCCTATTGCACTAGGCATATTTGTTAATCGTATAGAGTCTATTTGTAATGAAATGGGCGCTGTTCTACGCCGCTCGTCTTTTTCACCCAATATAAAAGACAGAATGGATTTTTCTTGTGCGGTCTTTGATCCCGATGGCGGGCTTTGTGCGCAGGCTGCGCATATCCCCGTCCATTTGGGTAGCATGGCATTTGCGATGACCGATATTGTTCAGTCGGTAGATTGGCAGTCAGGTGATATGGTGGTGTTGAATGACCCCTATCTTGGTGGCACACATTTACCGGATATAACCGTAATAGCACCACTTTTTGTTTCTGAAGACGACGATGAAGAACGGTTGGTTGGTTTTATTGTGAATAGGGCGCATCACGCCAATGTTGGTGCCTCGTCCCCAGGATCGATGCCAATATCCCAAACCCTTGAAGAAGAGGGTATTGTTATCCCACCGACGGTGTTGGTGCGTAACGGTCGGGTACTGGATAACGTGCTAAATGCCATCAGTGGCAGTGAATCAGGAGTGCAAGGCCAAAGTTATGGCGACTTCTCTGCACAAATTAGTGCTAATCGGATTGGTTGTCGGCGTTTGACCGAATTGATTTCTCGCCATGGTATTGCACATTATTTTCAATTTCTAACAGAACTTAATGCTTATGGGGCTCGCTTGGCGATGGCTGCCTTGAGTGACTTGCCCAATGGCCAGTATTGTTTTGAAGACTACTTAGATGACGATGGTGGAGGGACTTTCGATATTAAGATTGCCGCATCAATCAGCATTAATGACGGCGTGGTAGACGTTGATTTCTCTGGTACTCATCCGCAGGTGATGGGAAATGTTAACTGTCCATTATCAGTCGCCGCCGCAGCAGTGTATTACGTGTTTCGCTGTTTGATGCCATCACATACACCGTCATGTGCTGGTACTTTTAGCGCTATTACCTTACATGCAGACAAAGGGTGCCTATTGAACGCGGAGCGCCCGGCAGCGGTGGCGGCGGGCAATGTAGAAACCAGTACGCGGGTGGTGGATGTAATATTAGGAGCAATGGCAAAAGCGATACCACAGCGAATTCCCGCGGCGAGCCATGGCAGTATGAATAATGTCGCCATGGGGGCCGCTGCAACAGAGAGTCAGCCGCAGTGGGACTATTACGAAACTATCGGCGGAGGGATGGGAGCTCATGCTAAAGGGGATGGCTTGAATGCTGTGCAAACCCATATGACGAATACCCTAAATACTCCGGTGGAAAGCTTAGAAAGTCACTACCCATTAAGAGTCCTCGCGTATCGGATACGGGACAATTCTGGAGGGACAGGTAAACATCGAGGGGGTAACGGTCTCGAACGCAATATAGAGTTTCTACAGCCTGCTACGGTGACACTATTAACCGAGCGACGCTTACGAGCGCCATGGGGGCTTGCCGGTGGCGGCGAGGGTGTGGTGGGCGAGAACCAATGCAACGGCCAGTCATTGCCCCCCAAAGTCTGTTTTGACGTGTGTCGGGGCGACCAGCTCAGTATAAAAACTCCAGGAGGAGGTGGCTGGGGTATATAGCGTAAGGTCGTGGACCGAAAACCTTGCAAATGAGCGGGTGTTTGTTGCTTCCAGGTTTGGTAGAATAGGTAATAGAGCAGTATAGTTTTATTTAACATACTGATATTTAAGCAGTTAAAGGTATCCCAATGGAAACAGTTGAAATAATCAAAGAGCAAATCGAAAGCAATGATGTGTTGTTATACATGAAAGGTACACCTCAGTTTCCTCAGTGTGGCTTTTCCTCCCGTGCCGTTGAGGCGCTAACAACTATTGGCCGACCTTTTGCCTTTGTGAATATATTTGATCACCCCGAGATCCGTGCCGAATTACCCAAGTATGCAAACTGGCCTACTTTCCCTCAATTGTGGATAAAAGGTGAGTTAATTGGGGGTTGTGACATCATTAGCGAGATGTTCCAACAAGGTGAGTTGAAGCCGTTAGTGGAAGAGGCATCTCCAGCTCAAGAAGCGTAAAACGTTCTTAGCCTACATCGTAACGTGGGTAAAAAAGGAAGCCAGATGGCTTCCTTTTTTTTGCCTGATGGTTAAGACTAGACAGAATGTCGGTGGAGAGCCCAATGATGTCTGATGGGGTGCCCTACTATTTTGATAACGTTAAGTTTTACTATTTACAGTTTGTATAGAAAAGGAACAATGAATGAATTGGCTACTTCAAGTTAGCGATCTTCTTGCAGGAAAAGTGAAAGTAAATGAATCGGTCCAATTAAAAGGCTGGGTAAGGAGTCGGCGTGATTCGAAAGCGGGTTTTTCATTTCTTAACATACATGATGGTTCATGTTTTGATGGCATTCAGGTGGTTGTTGATAACACCGTAGCAAACTATGAGTCTGAAGTGCTTAAGTTGTCCGCGGGTTGTTCGGTTTCTATTAATGGCCATATTGTCGAGTCACAAGGCAAAGGGCAATCGCTAGAAGTTCAGGCTTCAAATATAGAAGTATTGGGCTGGGTTGATGACCCAGAAACCTATCCCATTGCAAAAAAACGCCATAGTTTTGAATACTTACGCAGTGTTGCACATTTGCGAGCAAGAACAAATACCTTTGGCGCAATGGCGCGGCTGCGAAATACCTGCTCGCAGGCAATTCATCGCTATTTTCATGAGCGAAATTTCTATTGGGTAAATACCCCCATAATTACCGCCAGCGATTGTGAAGGTGCTGGCGAGATGTTTCGCGTTAGCACGCTTGATGTAGAAAACCTTCCCCGTACCGACGCTGGTGCTGTTGATTTTTCAAAAGACTTCTTTGGGGAAGAGTCATTTTTGACGGTGTCAGGCCAGCTTAATGTTGAAGCCTACTGTTTGGCTTTGTCGCGAGTCTATACTTTTGGACCAACCTTTAGAGCGGAGAATTCCAATACCAGTCGGCATCTCTCCGAGTTTTGGATGATCGAACCTGAGTTAGCCTTTGCCTCATTAGCGGATATTGCAACGATGACAGAGGACTTCCTGAAATACGTATTTACGGCGGTGCTTAATGAGCGAGCCGATGACATGGCGTTCTTTCAAAAAATGGTCGATAAGCAAGCCATCGAGCGACTGGAGAACGTGGTTAAGTCAGAATTTGTTCGAATGGATTATACCGATGCAATAACCATCCTAGAAAATTGCGGTAAGAAGTTCGAGTTCCCTGTGTATTGGGGGGTGGACCTGCACTCTGAACATGAACGTTATTTGGCAGAGGAGCATGTCGGTGGTCCGTTAATTCTAATGAACTACCCAAAAGAGATTAAAGCTTTCTACATGCGTGAAAATGATGATGGTAAAACCTGTGCCGCAATGGATGTATTGGCCCCAGGCATTGGCGAGATCATTGGGGGTAGCCAGCGAGAAGAGCGCTTAGATGTGCTCGATCGAAAAATGGCTGCGCAGGGGCTAAGTAAAGATTTGTCATGGTACCGAGACTTGCGTCGATACGGTACTGTGCCCCATGGAGGTTTTGGATTGGGATTTGAGCGTTTGTTGAATTATATCTCGGGCATGGAGAATGTGAGAGATGCGATCCCATACCCAAGAACACCGCAGAATGCGTTGTTTTAATGCAAGTGAGATAGCCTGCTTGCCGCACCGACTATTGGTGGCCTGGCTTTTTCCCCAAGTAAATTGTCAGCGGCCAATAAACGGTGCGGGTTGAATGCGCGCCGCCCCAGCATTTTTTCAGTTCAGCATGGATTGCAGATAAGGGACTGGTACCGTTAACCTCTTCATACTTTTTAACCGCAGACCAGGTGTTGAGATAACCGATTAGTTGGCTAAATGACCATGTGGCCTGCATAGAAAATGAGTCTGTTGCTAATCTAGGGTAAGGGAATGTTATTTCTGTATAACCGTCGTTGAGCAATTTACGTTCTGGAGGCCAATAGGGACCGAGAATATTAGAGTGAAAATCTTTAATGAGGTGATCGATTTCCGTACCGGTATTGATGAATTGATAGCCCCATACCGCCAAATGACCTCCTGGTTTAAGTACACGCTCAACGGTATTAAAAAATTCAGGTAGGTCAAACCAGTGGATTGCTTGTGCGACGGTAATCAGATCAAAGCTATCAGAATTATAGCCCGGTACATTGAGGGTTTCAGCGGGCGATACCCGATAGGTAATGTTGCTTTGGGCCTCTGCCTGTGAAATCTGGGCTTCGCTAGCATCGGTGGCAAGCACCTGTTGAAAGTGTTTGCTATGTTCTATGGCTGCTTGTCCCGACCCGGTACCACAATCCCATACATTGTTCCTGTTGTCGCATTGCTTGGCCAGCCAGGAAAATAATTCTGTGGGGTAGGTAGGACGATATTGTTTGTAGCTGTCAGAGTCGCTTGAAAAATGGTCTTTAAAGGCAGGCATGATTGAGAGTTTCCAGCGTTGTTTTCTTGGCGTAATTTATTTTCCCAGTATAACGCCAACCCCTTCGTTATTGAATATTGGTTTTATATAAAACGCCACTCTTCGTGTGGGTATGCGGTGAACGTTTTTATCCTGCTGAGGATATATCCATATGCTAAATCTATTGTGTGTTAGGCCTTAAAAAGCTGGCAGTATCGTAGTCTTGCTGTATTATGAATTCGTTGTTTTTATAACCCTATTAAGGAGAGTTCAGATGAGTGTATTAGTTGGTAAGCCAGCCCCCGATTTTACTGTTTCCGCGGTACTAGGCGATGGAACTATCGTTGATGATTTTTGTTTGTCAGAAACAATCAAAGGGAAATATGGTTTAGTATTTTTCTACCCATTAGATTTTACCTTTGTGTGCCCATCAGAGTTGATTGCTCTTGATCACCGTATGGATCAATTCAAAGAGCGCGGCGTGGAGGTTATTGGTGTTTCTATCGATTCTCACTTCACTCATAACGCATGGCGTAATACCGCTATCAATGATGGCGGTATTGGTGCTGTTAAATACACACTGGCTGCGGATATGACTCACTCAATTTGTAAAGCTTATGACGTTGAGTCAGAAGGTGGCGTTGCTTACCGTGGTGCGTTCTTGATCGATACTAAAGGTGTTGTTCGTTCGCAGATCGTTAATGACTTGCCATTAGGCCGTAACATGGACGAGCTTATTCGTCTGGTTGATGCGCTTCAGTTCCATGAAGAACATGGCGAAGTTTGCCCAGCGGGTTGGAACAAAGGTGATAAAGGTATGAATGCTTCACCAGCAGGTGTTGCGGAATACTTGGCAGGTAACTCTGATAATTTGTAATGGGATAAACTTTAATGGCTAACCCGTAATCGGATAATCTGTTAGTAATAAGCTGTTAAGGGTTGAGGGTTTGTATTTACCTCAGCCCTTAATTGTTTCTCCCTCCTTGATTTGTGTCTATTCTAGCTCAATACCTTCAAGCCCACCGAGCTGAGTCCAGCGATTGACGATATAACAAAATAATTCTGCAGTGCGTTTGGCGTCGTAAATGGCAGAATGTGCTTGGCGGTTATCAAAGGGGATTTTGGCTGCCGCACAAGCTTTAGCCAGTACCGTTTGGCCAACGGCTAAACCCGCTAACGTTGCGGTATCAAAGCAAGAGAACGGGTGAAAAGGGTTGCGTTTAAGGTCCTGTCGGGAGGCGGCAGCTTTTACAAAATCGTGGTCAAAGACTGCGTTGTGGCCAACAAGAATGGCACGGGAGCAACCTTCAGCTTTAATTTGTTCCCGAATGGGTTTAAAAATTTCGGTGAGAGCATCCCCCTCATCAACAGCATCCCTAAAAGGGTGGTAGGGATCGATGCCCGTGAATTCTAGAGCGGCTTTCTCAAGGTTTGCACCATCAAAAGGATGAACATGGAAGTGATAGTTTTTGCCTAATTGCAATAGGCCATCATCATCCATCGTTATCATTACTGCCGCTATTTCTAATAGGGCGTCAGTTCTCGCGTTAAACCCGCCTGTTTCAACATCAATAACAACAGGCAAGAAACCACGAAATCTTGCTGCGAGAGGGGATTTGCCGTTACTGCTCATGGCGCCGTGTCCTTCGTATCATCGATAATCACTGGGAGTAGGGCATGCTACTTAACTGTACCTTACAATACAACCACTTGGTGTTTTGGATTGGTAATCTATACTAGTTAAATGAGGTCGGTATTTAGCAATAGGTTTCCCGAAGGAGGCCATTACCGCAGGTTTAAGATTTTGGCTGCAATGCCGATATAATGTACAAGGATTAGGTGTTTGAATAATAGGCTGCAGCAATGAATATAATGTTTGGACGATGCGTAGGTATTGAGTGGTGCGGTGCACTGAGGATACTCTGTGTTTCTATATTATCTATTGGGCCAACTAGCCTGTTTGCCTATGAATTTAGTTCACGTATGGATGCAGCGCAGTGGCAACTTGACCCATCACCTTTAGAGTGCCGCTTATGGCAGCATGTACCCCAATATGGCGAGGTCGTGTTTAGTGCTCAATCGGGGCGAGAGCTGACTTTCTATCTAGAATCTGACCGGCCCTCACTAAAAAAGGGCAAAGCCGCCATCAAAGTGACCGCTCCGTCTTGGCGTCAAGGGATTAGGGACAAAACCATCGCGGTTGTACCGCTTAAGAAGGGCAGCCGCCCAGTGGAGTTAAATGAAAAGTGGGCAAATTGGTTTTTAGATGAATTATACGGCGGCATGAACCCTTCCATTGTGCTGGGTGCTTGGCATAATCATGAGAATGCGCAGGTAGATCTCTCGTCGGTGAATTTTCAAGAGGCTTATAGCGCGTACCTTTCTTGTGTTACGGCCTTGTTTCCAGCCAACTATGATCAGTTGAAAACCACCATGTTACGCTATACAACCAATGGTTGGCGGGTGCAGGGGAAATTAAAAGATAAGCTCGATTTGTTAATTCAGTATATTAACTTGGATCCCGAGATTGAACATGTGTACATCGACGGTCATACGGATTTTGTTGGCCGTAGGGGCCATAACTGGGAGTTATCGCGGTTAAGGTCAAATGCCGTTTCGAAATACTTTGAGCACAATGGCGTCGATCCAGAGATGATTACTATGCGTTATCATGGCGAATCGCGGCCAATGACAAGGAGTCGAAACAGGGCTGGTAAAGCAAAAAATAGACGGGTGTATATTCAGTTGTATAAGCCAAAGGTATGGAATATACGGGCTAAAAAGGAGAATCAACCCGAGGCAAGGTAGATTTGCCATGTTCCATAACCTCGCTATTTCGCTTATAGATCTAGAGTCATACCGTTGTTTCTTGTAGAATAGCGCCACTTTTCTATAAGCATACAACGTAGGTCCTTATTCCATGTCCGACATCAAAAAAGTAGTGTTAGCCTATTCTGGCGGCTTAGACACATCCGTTATTGTTAAATGGCTACAAGATGAGTATCAGTGTGAGGTCGTAACCTTTACTGCTGACCTGGGTCAGGGAGAAGAAGTTGAGCCTGCAAGGGCCAAAGCCGAGGCGATGGGGGTGAAGCAAATCTACATCGAGGACTTGCGCGAAGAGTTTGCCGCAAATTATGTGTTTCCCATGTTTCGAGCCAATACGGTCTATGAAGGCGAATATCTTTTAGGAACCTCCATTGCAAGGCCTCTTATTGCTCGTCGATTGGTTGAGATAGCGCAGGAGGTCGGTGCTGACGCAATTTCTCACGGTGCTACGGGTAAAGGCAATGATCAGGTCCGCTTTGAGTTAGGAGCCTATGCGTTAGCTCCCGGTATCCAGGTGATAGCTCCTTGGCGGGAATGGGATCTGAGCTCTCGAGAGTCTTTGTTGGCTTATGCAGAGAAGCATAATATTGCGGTAGAGATGAAGCGAGGTAAAAAATCGCCTTACTCCATGGATGCTAATTTATTACATATTTCCTACGAAGGTGGCCCCCTTGAAGACCCATGGGTTGAGGCTGAAGAAGATATGTGGCGCTGGAGTGTATCTCCTGAAAAAGCTCCGGATGAGCCAACCTATGTTGAGTTGAGCTATAAAGACGGTGATATTGTGGCAATTGATGGTAAGCCAACATCAGCCGCTACCGTGATGGAATACCTGAATAAAATAGGTGGCGAAAACGGCGTTGGTCGCTTGGATATGGTTGAAAATCGATATGTTGGTATGAAAGCGCGCGGATGTTATGAAACACCTGCAGGTACCATCATGCTGCGTGCACACCGCGCTATAGAATCCATCACACTAGATCGGGAGGCGGCACATCTAAAAGACGAGCTAATGCCCAAATATGCGTCACTAATATATAACGGCTATTGGTGGTCTCCAGAACGGGAAGCGTTGCAAGCCTTAATCGATAATACTCAGCGATATGTGAGCGGAGAGGTTAGGGTCAAACTATACAAAGGTAATGTTACGGTGGTAGGTCGTCGTTCAGAGCAAACATTATTCGATGAGAATATTGCAACCTTTGAAGAAGATGCTGGAGCCTATAACCAAAAAGATGCAGAAGGCTTCATTAAGTTAAACTCTCTGCGTTTAAGGATTGCCGCCGATAAAGGTCGAAAGCTGTAAATAAGCTTTATTAGTTGTTTTGTTGGTTGATTGAAATAAAGGCCCCTTTGATGTTTTCTCAATGGGGCCTTTATTTTTGAGCGACTTATGGCAATCCATCTATACTCAAAAAATAACAGTTTTTCTATGTGGTGAGTAAAGTGGTTTTATTGATGAAAAGAGAGAATGTTGATGGCTTTTGGATTTTGTGTTTGAATCAGGCTATTTTCTGTCTTCAACGTGTCCCGGTTATCAAACCCTTCGTTATTCAATTTAGTAACTTGGACGACAAATGACTTCTGCATTGCCCGTAATTCTCGTCGTTGATCAAAGCAAAACAGATATAGAGCAGAGCCTTAAGTTACTCGAAGGCTTTGAGGCAACGTTAGAAACCTGTACGGATGCGAACAAGGTGTTTGATCTTGCCAGTGAGTACCAGCCTGCGGTAATTGTGTTGAGTTCACAATTAAAAGGCAAAGATGGCTATCAAGTGTTAAATCACCTTAAGTCTCAGAAGGAAACAAGCCACATCCCGGTTATCTTTGTATCCTCGACTTTCGGTGAGCGTCAGATGAAGCTGCATGCGGACATGGTGAAGCGTGTAGAGATCTTACCAAAACCCGTCAATCAAGCGCGCTATCGAGAGTTGATAGCATTCTATATTGAGTTGTATGTGTATAGATCAGCCATCGCTGCGGTAGGCGGTGAGAAGAAAAAACGGTCACTGGTTGAGGGTAAAGACGAAGGCGTATTGATTATTGATGAGCAAGGTAAGATTTGTTTTGCCAATGGCGCCGCAGAGTTGTTGTTAGATATGCGTGTACATTTGCTGTGTGGGCAGTATTTGGAATCAATGTTACAAGATGGATCTGAAACCTTTGTTTCTCAGTGGCAAGATCATCCCATCTCGAAAGTCGCTAACTCGGAGCAGATCTTACAAGTTGAAAAAGCCAAGATGTGGACGGCAAATGGTGATGCCATTAATGTTAAATTTGCCGCAATTCCGGTTTTTCATTTGCCGGGTGAAAAATTACTTTTTGCGTTTCGCCGGTTAAAGCAGCCGCGAGAGAAAGCTGGTGAGAGTGGGCGTCATGCGGTAACGGATCATCTAACAGGTTTGCCAACGCGGTTACGTGCCGATGATTTTATTCAGGCGGCAATTAAAAAAGCAAAAAATGAAAATAATCATTTTGCGTTGTTATTTGTCGATTTGGATCATTTTAAATATATCAATGAAACCCTAGGACATGATTTTGGCGACGAACTCATTAAATTTGTAGCGCAACGAATATCACAATTATTGCGCAAAGATGATGTTGTTTGTCGTATGGAGGGCGATGAGTTTGTGGTGGTGTTGGGAACCCTTGATCATCCGAATGATGTTGGGGCCGTGGCAAAGAAAATTATAGATCGACTGCATGAACCATTTTTTGTTAATGGCCATGAGATTTTTACCGGTTGTTCGATTGGTATCGCCATCTATCCAAGTTGTGGTGATGATGCCGGAGGGCTAATTCGACATGCAGAAGCCGCAGTCGCTAGAGCAAAAAACTTAGGTAGAAATAATTTCCAGTTTTATACCGCAGAGATGAATAAGCAGCGCGCGGATCGCATGGAGCTAGAACGAGATTTGCGCAAAGCGATAGAAAGCTGTCAATTTAAGCTCGAATATCATGCACTTGTTGATCATAGTAAAAACACAATAGAAGCATTTGAAGTAAGTATGGTTTGGCATCATCCAGCGCGTGGACCGTTGGGCGTGGATGATTTTTTGTCGGTTGCTGAAGACGCCGGTTTTGGGCGTGAGCTTTATCGTTGGATGTGGCGACAGGTCAGTAAAGACCTGGCAGAACATGGGCAAAGGTTATCAGGAATTAAACTATGTATGCCTATGTCACCTTCATTATTGGCACGAGAACAGGTAGCCGAATGGTTATCTGAGCAGGTGACTCAAGCGGGCCTTCGCCCACAGGATGTGTTGATCCAGGTGCCTGAGTCCACCTTGATGGTTCGGGGAGTATCTTTTATGGGGGTGATTACCGAATTACAAAAAGTAGGGTTTGAGTTTGTATTGGATAACTTTGGTGCAGGGCATGGTTCATTGGAGTCGATTCGTAGCATCCCTTATTCGATGATAAAAATCAGCGAACGCTTCATTGAAAATATGATGACATTGCATTCAGATGAGCTCATTGTGGATGGCATTATTTACTTGGCCCACAATCTTGGCTTTAAGGTGATAGCGACGGGTGTGCAGCATCAAGCCCAACTCACATTTTTGCAAAGTAAAGGATGCGAATGGGTAGGCGGTAGCTGTATTAACGAAGGTATTGCAAAAGATTTGCTTGAAAAGGTACCCAGTATATTTCGCTAATCGGTTAAGAGGTTAGTCATCCAGCGGCCAATATCCCTGATTTCTTGTAAGCACAGTTCGTGCCCCATGGAATAATTATCCCAGGTCACGTTATATTGGTTGTCTTTTAAATCAGCAAAAGCTTGTTTTGATGCGCTCGGGGTAACCATATCGTCATGGTCGCCGTGGGCCATGTGTATAGTGATGTTGCGGTTTGCTTCTGCGGCTTCTGTTGGGATGGCGTCAGCACGAGGCATGTATGTTGATAGGGCCAAAATACCCGCCAATTTTGAGCTGAATCGCAAGCCGGTATGCAGGGCAACTGCACCACCTTGAGAAAATCCCACCAATAAGATTTTTTCGGAGGGTATACCGCTTTGCATTTGATGTTCGATAACCTGATCAATCGATGCGGTAGCATTGATCAAATCTTGTTCGTTTATTTTGCGGAGTTCCGAGAGCTCCAGGATGTCATACCATGAGCGCATGGCCATGCCGTTGTTACAGGTTACCGGTTGAACAGGGGCGTGCGGAAAGATAAAACGAATGTTGAGAGTGCTAGGTAAATTCAGATGAGGAATTACCGGTTCGAAGTCGTGCCCATCCGCGCCTAGTCCATGTAACCAAATGACCACTGCATTGGCCGTTTTCTGTGGTTCAACCTGTACAGCATCAATCATCGTATTTTTGCTCATCATATTAACGTTTTTTATGTGCTTGTTTTTCGTCCAGCGTGATCTGACGAGCTTGATCCTCTAGCATGACGGGAATGTCGTCTTGAATAGCATACGCAAGGCCGCTGGCGTAGCAAATAAGTTCCTGCTTATCAGCGTCATATTCAAGCTTTGCCTTGCTGACAGGGCAGACCAGCACGTCTAATAGTTTTTTATCGAACATAGGGATTGATCCATTCTCTAAAAGGGCTTTTGGGGCATGATTATGGACTTATCGTGTTATTCGCACAAGGTATCTGGTAGCTAATCTGGCGCAAGGGTTAGAAGGTGCTGGGGCTAACGGCTGTTGTAAAGTAGCTTTCCAGAATGAGTATGTGCGCTACACTGAATACTATTGAGCGGAATAAGCTGAGCGGAATAAACTGGGAGGGAGTATGTAATGGAACTGTCAAAGATACTGGCGGTGGATGACCAAGAGGAAAACCTGACAATTATTTCTGAACTATTGGAGGGTGGATATGACGTTAAAGGTGTCGTTAATGCGGGTGCCTGTTTAACGCTGATAAAAGATTGGATGCCTGATGCGTTCTTGTTGGAGCTCAACTCATCGAGTGTGGGGGGGTTAGAGTTGTGTCAAATCCTTAAAAGTATGCATCCCGATATCCCGGTAATATTGATTTCACAGCGTTACGACGAAGGTGACCGGATGGCTGGTTATGAAGCCGGCTGTGATGAATTCTTAGCCCGGCCTTTTAGCAGCTGGGAGTTGCTGAAAAAAATTGAGTTAACCTTAGTCAATAAAAAATCAGTGGACGAGTATCGAGCCAAGTCTGAGCACGCGACGGGCGTTGCCATGACGGCCATGACAACGGCGGGGGAAATTGGACAGGCATTACACTTTTTCCGCGAAAGTTTTTCAACGACCTCATTTTCTGAGTTGGCGCAGAAATTGATTGATGTGGTACGTTTTTACGGTGTGAATGCGATTACAGAGATCAAGACCGAGGACGAGCAGGTTCAACGTACTTTTCGTGGGGACAATTTATCGCCAGCCGAGCAGAACGTAATGGATAGTTTGCGTGGCGTTTACCCTATTCATTCTTTTGGCACGAGAACTGCGTTTAATTACCGTTATGTGTCGTTAATTGTCATGAATATGCCGGAGGATGACCCTGATAAAGCCGGCCGGTTACGTGATCATATTGCCATGATGGTAGAAGGTGCCAACTCTAGAGCAGAAATGATCATATTGGAGCAACGAACAGCAGCGCAGCGCGCTATGATCAGTGACGCGGTTAATATAGCAACGGATAGTTTGGCAAATATTGAAATGCAACAAAAGGAAAATCAGGATGGCCTTACACAAATCATGAACACATTGATTCATGATGTTACCTGTGCTTTTTCATCACTCGGCATGACCGAGGAGCAAGAAAATAACCTGATGAAGTTAATTAGCACGGCAGAGGATAATACCAACGAGTTGTTTTTGAAAAATGAGAACCTTAGTAAAGATCTTAAAGCTGTGACATTGATGTTAGGTGTTAGTAGGGATTTGTAGTTTTGCGCTTAAGTGAATTAGGCTGCGGGGTGCCGGGCCTTCAATATATAGCCTGGTCTTGTGACGAATATTTCCAATAACTATTTGTTTTTATTGTGTATTCCTTTAGATTTCTGCTTTGCGATAGTTGCGGTGAGCGGCATAGGCATCAAGTTAGTGCTAGGCGGCCAATTTATTCCTATGCATTCACTATTAGAATCGTTAGAGTGACAATTAACAATAAAAATAATAAGGAAAGACAATGCACTACCCCTCGCGCTTTTCACTCCAAGTAGCGTTTTCGCTGGTTATTGGATTTACCTCGTCTTTTTCTATGGCTTCTGATTTTTATGGCCCGTTAGACGAGCCATGTCACCCTCAATCCGTAATCACCTGTATTTTACCTTATCCAACCGATATCTATGCCTATGCTGATGAGACGAGTGATACCGGTATGCGCCTAGATGTGCCTGTCGGCATACTTAGGGAAGCGTTGCTCGATGAAGTTCCTGCTTCGCTTACTCCCCAGACAGTGTTTAATGGTTCAAATGGTTTTTCTGCTGCAACCAGCGTGTTATTCGAATTAGAGCAGATACCTGACTTGGATACCGTACCCATAGATGGTGGTGGTAGCGTTGTCGCCTATAACTTGGATACCGGTGAAAAAATACCCGTGCGAGTAAAAGTCAACGAATATGCTCGGTCTAGGCAGGTTGCTGCGCATTCGCAAATTATTGAAATATTTCCGCGTTCACGCTGGGATTTTGGCAATCGATATGTTGTAGCACTCACCAATGAAGTGAAAACCGAGCAAGGCGCAGACTACCAACCTACTGCAGGTTTTATTCAATCTGCTGCTGCGGACGGTTCACGATTATCGGATTTTTATGAGCCCGCTTTTGCATTCTTGGAATCACAAGGGCACTCAAGAGACGAACTTACTGCGATGACATTTTTTACTGTTCGTAGTGAAGACGAAGTCACTGGCCCGATAAAAAAGCTCAGCAATTATGTCTATGAAGAAGAACATCCCATTCGTAATCTTGACATAAACTACCCATGGTTTGGTTCCATTGGCGCGGTGGTAAATGGTGAACTCTATGTCCATGATTTTCGAGATGATGATGGCAACATGGACTTTGATCTTAATCATGCGAAAGGGCATTGGATTGAGTTTCGTCTAACGTTACCTCGAATAGCCAAAACACAACAAGTTCCTATAGCAATCTATGGGCATGGATTAACAATACTTAAAGAAACAGATTTGGTTGTGTCCATGTCTAATGCTTCTTTGGGTATTGCTACTGTGTCTATTGATCACCCGAACCATGGTAGTCGTTCTAAAGAAGATGGCGGTTGGGTATTAACCATCGTCAATACTCCCCATGTGCCCACTATGATTAGTATGATGACGCAGTCCTCAGTGGATTTTATGTCATTGTTGAAAGCAGTGAAAACCAGTATAGCAACTATAGATGYATTGCCTAAGCGCCCCTGGAGCCTATTTAGACGAGCCAGTACGTCAAGTGGCAATGGTGATGGTATTCCTGAACTTGATACTAGCCGTATATTTTATGAAGGCACATCGCTCGGAGGCGTTCTGGGCTCGACTTTTGTAGCCTTAGCGCCAGATGTAAAGGGGGCATTTTTACATGTGACAGGTGTTGGCATTACAAATATCTTATCAAATTCCATCTTGTGGGAAGGTATATTTAGTAATTTGGTACCGGATGCGGCTGATGGTGCAGAAGCGATGTTACTCAAAGCGGCAATGCAGCATGAAATTGATTATGGCGACGCGATTAACTTTGTTCACTACTTTAGAAATCCGCCGGCTACATCTACGGCTAAACCTGTCGCCATTGTGGTGGGCTCTGGCGATCAGATAGTCCCGAATATGACTACGGTAGCTATGGCTGAAATTGCACAGTTACCACTTGTTGGTAACGAGCTATTTCCAATACCTGGCGTGGAAAAAGTCGATCAATTTGAAGATGGTTATGGTGTGGTGCAAATGCCGCCACTGAACAACATCAGTAAAGGGATGTTGGGTGGNCTAATGGCGCACCTTAGTTTTATGCGGCCAGAAGTAAATGTTGTGATGAAAGCGTGGATTCAGGAGATAGTTTTAGATCAGCCTTGATGATTGCAATTGGCCACCTTACTCAGGCTGGGTGAGGTGGGGTGTTTTTAAAATTATAGTCTGCTCATGAAACGATACAGATACCTTGGCGCGTTACTTATATTTTTGGCTTTAGATGCGTTCTCCTTTGAAGAACTCACCCACCGCCA
Organism: Moraxellaceae bacterium; assembly: GCA_002402125.1. Lineage (GTDB taxonomy): Bacteria > Pseudomonadota > Gammaproteobacteria > Pseudomonadales > Ketobacteraceae > 42-54-T18. The sequence goes on along the minus strand of NVVG01000021.1, from coordinate 10,506 downwards.
TGCCTTAGTAATCGGCAATCAAAACTACGCTGTTTCACCGTTGCGTAATTCAATCAATGATAGTCGCGCCATCAGTTTTCGATTAAGTGAATTGGGTTTTCAGGTTACAGCCATTGAGGATGCAGTCGCATCGGTAATCAATGCTGAAATCAAAACCTTCTATGCAAAAATAGAGTCGTTGATTGCCGATAATGATCGAACAAAGGCGCTGGCATTGGTGTATTACGCAGGCCACGCAATCCAAATACAGCATCGGAATTATTTGGTGCCACTGGATATAAAATTCGATAGTCAACAGGTGTTTCTATCAGGGCTATATGACATCAATAGATTGTTTGCTCACGTTCCCAGTAGTCCCAATTTACAAAGCATAATACTCCTGGATGCCTGTCGCACTAATCCTTTTTCAGGTATTGATAATGAACACACTAAGTTGATCCCCTCGATTTCTGATGGGCTAGCTCCGCTAAGAGCACCTCCTGGTACATTTATAGCGTATGCAACAGAACCAGGGAGTGTGGCATCAGATGGTAAGGGCGAGAATGGTATATATACTAAACACCTGCTAAAACATATGGATAAGACCATTACCGTTGAGGAGCTTTTTAAAAAAGTCAGACGAGGGGTGGCAAAAGAAACCAATAAGCGCCAGATCCCTTGGGAACATTCCTCACTGTTGGAGGATGTTTTTATCAACCCGCCAAAGAATCGTGAGATTCCTGAGCTGATGGCTTTTTAAGGTTTCGCTAGAAAACATATGCCAGGCCAACATGTAGAAGGATAAATTTTTCATCTATATTGTTAAACGTAATACCGTCAACGTTAATGTCCTGCTTGTAATCGTTTACTTTGAATTTGGTTTGAAATAATAGATTACCAGAAAGTGGCATGGTCCAGCTTAAGCTGTAGCTGAAACCCGTAATATCACCTTTTACGCGTCCAGTCAGGTCATCAAACTCTAGCGCTTCGTCTTCATCTTCTTCCTCGTCAGTGTTTTCTTCGAAATCATTCACCGCATCTAGCTTGGCGTAGGCTATTGATACTGTTAATCGGCCCGCTTTCTCGAACCTCCAATTGAAACTGCCACCTATATAGGGGCCGCGTTGTGAATATTTCTCACTAGTACTGGTTAATAAGTCGTCATCTTCTAGATCCCTAGGCGTAAACGTTATAGCCGTTTCCCCGTTTTTAAAACCAAGGTATACGCCCCAATGCTTTGATGCTTGATAACCCAGCGTTAGGTCTGTGTCCCGACGGGATGCGTCTCCGGTGTCTTCCTCTTCAGAAATTTTTGCGTCACTAAGGGAAAAGGCGCTATTTAGTGATAATTGCCAGCGTTTGTTTGTTACTGCGAGAATGAGGTTGGCGCTGGGAAAGCTAATGTCATGGTCGAGCTTTTCGGGAAATGACAGTGTGCTTGAGCCCAAAGATAAGCCAGTAATTAATCGAGTGCCTTTTATGCTATTGTCACCAAGGGCAACGTTTGAGCTCAGAAGAACGATGGCACCAATAATGATTGAGTTTACGGTGACAGGATAGGATAATGATCTTAAAAAAGTAAACATGTTGCCTCTATGAGAAATCACGTGGATTATTGTTATACGGTGTTGATGTGAGCTTCATTCGCACGTGTAGACTATACTAATCCGTAGCTAAAACCATCAGATCAAAGGAATTAACTGGATCCATATGACTGACTTAAATAATCGTTTTTCAGCTTTTTGTGTAAAAATTGGCTTGCTGTCTTTATTTTTGGTGGGTTGTAGTACACCGGATAGCAACGTAACAAGTACATCACCACAGGTACAGTATTCAAAAAATGTAACSCTAAACGAAGARCGMGATAGAGGTTTTGACCCTTGTCTTGTTAACGCTAACTTACCAGCGTGTGAAAAAATCTCCGGTGAGTGAACTCCAAATCAGACTCCAATTAAGTGAAGTAATAGGTACCTGGGTCGCGGCWTTGTCTGTAGTGRTTGGTGGCCTTTTTGGTGTATATCAATACCTAGAGCATAAAGATTCGGTACGGGTGGAAAGGTCGATGGTTTTTATTGACCGCTACCATGGCAACGTCCAGTTGCTTGATTCACGTTTAAAGATAGTGGCAACATTAAATAACAATCTTGACCAAATTAATAAGGTGCTTAAAGACGCAAAAGTAGAGCCTTCAAAACTTGGCGGTTTGTATCATGCCGAAATATTGAAAATTGTTAAGTCGTCATCGCTTGCTGTTCCGTTGCAGCATYTATTTACTTTTTATGAGCAGACCTTGTTATGTCGCGAAATGGCATTGTGTGATGATGTCACCATGGCTAGATTTTTTGATAAAGATGGCCGATCATTCACCCGAACGTTCTACCCGTTTATTTGTAATATTCGTGTGGAGTGGAACAACCCAGATGCGTTCAATACCGTCATTGATTATTATGTGGGTGCCGGGAAGAGCGTGTGCTCCATTCAATGAATGCAATCCGTTGATTTGGCGGATGGCTTCTAGGTAAGTAGGGTTTGCTATAAGTTTTATAGAGTGCCTTCAAATATTTGGCACTATATGCCCCAAAGCTACCGATTGATATTTGAAATTCGTTGTGATCTTCAACGGCAACTTTCGCCCTAAGGACTAAACCGCTCTGCGGTAGGCCGCGTCATACACCTAACTCCGATATTAGACCGAACTAGCATTTAGTCATTCAGATCCGGTCTTTCCCTCACTCTTGATAGAGTGTCATACCTTTAACTTCAATCAACGAAGGAGAAGGACTATGAATCATTCCATCGAAGTTAAATCCACTAAGCCTATTAGCGTATTGCGTCAACGTATGATTGACGATATGACCCTACGCAAGTTTCAGAATCATACCCAGACAGGTTATGTTCGAGCCGTTAAGAGCTTTACTCGATTTTTTGGACGCTCGCCCGATGAGGCTACAGCAGAAGACCTACGCTTATTCCAACTTGATATGGTCTCTCGTGGCCTTTCTAATGGACTCATTAACACGACGATCACGGGACTGCGCTTCTTCTATGAGGTAACGCTGGGTCGTGCTGATGCACTAGCGAGGATGAGTTCCGTTAATAGACCGCACAAGATACCCATCATCTTAAGCCGAAGCGAAGTGTTCCGATTATTAGAGGCTACGACAAACCTAAAATATAGAACGGCTTTTTCGGTGGCTTATGGCACAGGTTTGCGCATCCGTGAGATTGTGACGCTGAAGGTAGCTGATATTGATAGTAAGCAAATGGTTATTCGGGTGGAGCAAGGCAAGGGAGCGAAGGATCGTAATGCCATGTTGTCGCCAGTGTTGCTTAATACTCTGCGCCATTGGTGGCAGGTAGGTCATGTCAAATATCATCTACAAAAAGGTGGATGGCTTTTTCCCGGCCAGGATCCGGTTAATCACCTTTCGGTGCGACAGTTGAGCCGGGTTTGTCATGATGTTGCAAAACAGGTTGGTATCACCAAACCAGTTTCGATGCATACTTTTCGTCATAGTTTTGCAACCCACTTATTGGAGCAAGGTGTAGACATCCGCGTAATACAAGTCTTGTTGGGTCATAGTCAGTTGAATACAACAGCACGTTATAGTCAGGTTGCTACTCGCACGTTACGTGATACGCAAAGTCCCTTAGATCAGTTGATAATTGATACATTAGACTGATCATGGCTAGGTCATCGTTAGAGGTCGCGGATATATTTCGTCAGCACGGTGCTGCCTGGCGTTTGTCCCACCAAGGGCAGATTAGTCGCGCCCAATATAAAGTAATGTCGGCGATAGAGTGTTGCCGCAGCGCAATCATGGGTGGCCATGTGCTACGTTGCACACACTGCAAGCAGTGGCAGATTGCTTACAACTCGTGCCGTAATCGGCACTGTCCCAAGTGCCAAGCCAGTGCCGCGAAGCGATGGTTAGAGAAACGCCAAGCGGATTTGCTGCCCGTGGAATACTTTCATGTTGTTTTCACGTTACCGGATGTCATTGCTGATATCGCCTATCAAAATAAAGCAACGGTCTATAACCTTTTGTTTAAAGCGGCGTCGGAAACCCTGTTAACCATTGCCAAAGATCCTAAGCGCCTTGGAGCTCGTATAGGGACGACGATGGTGTTACATACTTGGGGCTCTGCATTGACGCATCATCCTCATGTCCATTGTGTTGTGCCCGGCGGTGGGTTGTCTCCCGATGGTGAGCAATGGATTGCTTGTCGGCCAGGTTTCTTTCTCCCGGTAAGAGTACTATCTCGATTGTTCCGCCGCCTATTTCTCGCCAAATTAATGGATGCTTACGAGCGAGGGGAACTTTTGTTCTTTGGTAAGTTGATCGAGCTAACGGATACTCGAATGTTTGCTAAATATCTCGCACCGGTACGACAGCAAGAATGGGTTGTTTATGCGAAGGAACCTTTTGCAGGCCCGAAGGCTGTGTTAGCGTATCTTTCGCGTTATACGCACCGGATCGCGATTTCAAATAATCGATTATTGGCTGTTGGTAGCAACAGCGTCAGTTTTAAGTGGAAAGACTACCGTTCGCAGAAGCGCGGCGATTACCAACAGCAGGCCATGACTCTATCAATTGATGAGTTTATTCGTCGCTTCCTCATCCATGTACTGCCGACAGGGTTCCATCGTATTCGATACTACGGCATTTTATCCAATACACAGCGTGCAAAAAATATTAGCCGTGCACGCGGGTTGTTGAACGTAGATAGAGAGCCTGCGGCCATAACCCCCGCAGCATTGGGAGCCGATAACCCAATCAGCCTATTTCTTTGTCCGTCTTGTAATGCACCCATGATCATTGTTGATGTATTTAAGCGCGGACATAACCCTCGTGCGCCTCCTTCTAGGAGGGTTAAAGCATGCGTAGCATGACACTAAAAGAGAAACGAGCGACTTTAAACTGCCGATCTCCATCGATAGCGAGAATCGTATGGTGCCAATTTACTGAGAACCGTCATAAGCCGAAAAAATCGATATACAATGGGAATAAACGATCAACTCACACTTGGTTTGAAGTGTGCTTCGTAAAGGATGGATCCCAAACATCAAGATCTGAGCCACTGGTCTTACTTCAAATCCCCATAGCGCGAACCGATGCAAGCTTCCCGCGGTTCCGTCCTTAGGGGATTCTCAGCCATCTACCGAATAAATCAACGTAAACTATTCGGCACCGGTCTGCGGTAGATAGCTTAGAAACCTTACCTAAAGCGGTCACTCGAGTTGGTGATTTTATTTCATCAGGTTTATCGAAAGCGGACACAACTGAGAATTTGCAGCGTCTGATATTTGACCAATGCTTTGTCGTTCGAAGTCACCTCCCAAAGACGTCTTTCGCGCATCTCCATTATTACCACTGTCCTAGCAATGGCCGCCATTTAGATTTATATATGAATTATACTTTTAGGGCTGGAGAGCTTGAGGTTTGTGTGATTTATAGGCAGAATGCGTAGCACATAGTTTGTCATTCATGGAGTTGTTCGATGTATAAGGGACTAGTTTTATCAGTAATGTTCTCTTTCTTGCTAGGTTGTGGTGGGTCAGGAGGTTCATCCGGTGGTGAAGTTGATACGGTTCGAGATATGGATCTAACCGGAACTTGGGATTTTATCGAGGAGCGTCGCGTCCACAAGAAGTCTACAGGGGAGTATCTTTATAGTGAATATTCGTCGCTGACATACATTTTGGAAGAAACCGAGGATGGAACGACATACGGTCGGTGTTGGGATTACGGTCGGTATCTGCCATTTGCAGTTAAAACTGATGACCATTTGTATTTTTCCATAAATGACAGCGGATATTATCTAGTAGGCGAAAATGCTTTTGAACACAATGAAACCATATCATACGAATGGAATCCTGGGATCGAATATTTAATTGTAGATACGATAACAAAGAAGAGTGAAGATATATTAGTTGATAGTGGTGGTTTCGAATTAAATGGGCCGGTTTCGCTTAATGAACAGTCTCATGTATGTGTAAACCATAATTTTAGTGATCTCGGAGACAGTCAATCGTATGAGGTGATTGTTCCTTTTGGTGATGATACTATCTCGCTCTATCTTGCCTACCATGGGAATTTATTGGTTGGGAGCTATGAATATGAAGAATATAGTGATGTTAATCAAATATACGGATTTGATGTTTCGTCAACAGCTACTGAATTTGATGATTCGGTAGGTTCAAATATACTTGCACCAACCTCTGCGCTTATCACAATTTCCGAATCAAATGATTTTTTGATTAAGGGCGAGTTTTCTTTTGTTGGGCAATTTGGTAATGATTACTCCGGAAGTTTTGAAATTAATATTGGTGAGATCACACATTGATGTTTTTTTGAAATTTGACGCTGCAGCCTTAATTGGCAGGGTTATGGTAGGAACAACTCTTTATTGGGTTAGAGAAGGGCGTATCCTCCGTATAATCAAATAGCTTGTTGGGAAATGAAGTGAGATTATGCATCGAAATATGCGGTTGAAAGGTAGATCTATCTTATATTGGTAGGCAAAATTAAAATAAAGAAAGGAAAGTAGTATGAAGAATTTGATTATTTTGTTCTTGATTTTTTCCATCACCGGATGTGCAGCGCTAGGTGCTAGACGATCCGTTAGTAATACTGATATGAGCAAAATAAAGAACATCGGTGTTGTTTCGTTGCTAGGGGATAAATTCAACGGTGTTTATGTTGGGACTACAATCTTTGGAAATGAATCATATGTAAAGGACGTATCCTCTTGGAATATCGATGATTTTACAGAAAATAAGATTGTTGATACTCTCAACAAGTCTGGACATTACGTTGCAAAAAAACTAAGTCTAAACACCGTTAGTGCAGATTCTATGTACAGTAACAAGGATCGTCATAACTTGGATTATGAAAAATTATTACACCAAACTAAGCAGAAAGATGTCGATACTTTAGTGATCGTTAAAAGAATAAATTATCAGAATGCACCCTTTCATCGAAGTCCTTATGGTTTCTATGAAAAAACAGCATTTGGCTCGTCTAGCAGGTGTGTATATAGTCTATTTGTTGTAGAGGTTTATGATACGGAGAGTGGTAGAGATCTAGCCTGGGAATGGGGTTTTCCCTGCACTTTTGGGGAAAGTACAATAAAATGGAAATTAAATTTCAATGCCTATTCCGAAAAGGAAAAGGAATTAATTCGGTTAAAGGTGGAGAAAAGCATAGAGCAAAATATCTATTCAGCACTTCACAAATTAGGCTGGTAAGGCTTATTAGGGGGCTATGTTAAGTAGTACATAAAACTCAATTTTTAAAATAAAAAAGGACAATGAATATGAAGTGTTTTTTAAAATTAGTATCAATATTAGTGCTTATAGCCTGCACCCCTTTATCGATAGCTTCTCCTATAGCAGAGGATACCCTATATGAGCTAGTGGTCTTGTCAGGAGTGAAATCTCAAGTAGAATCATTGTCCGGTGCTGTCCTCGCGGGTATGACGTCTAGGGGAGAAACCTCATCAGAAAAAGTATCTATTGTTGAGGAGTCTTTGAACTCTAATTCAATGTTAGAAAGGTTGACTTCGAACTTTGGGAAATCATTAACTCAATCGGAAGCTATGGAACTCATCAGTTGGTACAGTTCAAATTTCGGAGCAAGAGTAGCTAGAGCTGAAGAGAGTGGATCCACAGGTGACGCACAGGTTGAAATGCAAAAAATGGCACAGCAGTTGTTATCTGATCCGGCTAGGTTGAAAAAAATCAAAGAAATGGAAAAGGTAGGGAGCTTAGTAGATAACGCTATAGACCTTCAGATAACGTTGGCGCTATCTGCGGCAACAGTTGTTCACCAACAAAAAAATCCAAATAAGCCTCTCAATCTAGATATACTAAAAAATATTACAACCTCACAAGTCAATGGAATGAGAAGTAATATTGAAATGAGCATAATCATTTCATTACTCTATACTTTTAGAGATTTTAACATTGAAGAGTTAGATAAGTATATTGACACACTTAATACACCCGTAATGATGAAGTTTAATGAAAGTATGAATTCTGGTATGAATATAGCCTTTAATGAAGCCATCCGAACTATTGCAGCTTCCTTTAAACGTGATTAGATAATCAGGTGTAAGGAATTCAGATGTGAATATGGATTCCTGAATGACCTTTATGCTGACTTTGGTCATTCAGGCTATAGCTGGGAATCAAGCTGTAATTCACCCTGTAGGGCAATAGTGATTTGGCAGCCAAACTATAAGTAATCGCCCCTCATGAGCGACCGCTTTCGCTTAGTTCTGGGTTTTGGTTCTGCCCGATTGGACGACCGCAATGTGGAAGTAGCTGTCTTCTTAGAAGGCTATGGATAGGGCGTATCTCTGATATACTCTGACAAGAAATTTAAAAACGACGCATAAGGCACGCGTCTCAATTAGACGTTAGGTTTACGAATGAGTAGAGTCTTTATTATATTCTAATTCTCTTAGTTGGATGTAGCACGGGAAATGAGCCGCCCGAGGGCTATGTCGATGAGTGCTATGGGGGAGATTGGCAAAAGAATATGGTAGGCATTATACCGGCCTATTCTGTTGTTCTAGATATTGAAAAGAAAGATTGGCCAAAATTGACATCGCTGATTAAAGAATTTTCGAAAGATCAAGGGCTGAGATATTTTGATGGTAGCCAAGAATCAAAATCACTTTCTATGCTTTATCTATCGGCCTGCTCTCAAAAAGGTTTGTGGCTACATGCCGATAAAAGAAACTGGAACTTCGAAGGTCAGGAAGATCACTCACCTCTACCTTTAATGGTGAGTGTTCATATCTACTCAAACAATCTAGAGTGGAAGCATATTCCAAAAGATATAGATGTCTTGTTAAAAAATACGTGGCCAGATTCGGTTAATGCAGAGCATAGCTACCAATCAACATTGAAAAACTCATTGCTCTAGTATGTAAAAAAACCTAACAAGATGCGGCATTCGACAAAAAACAGCGCTACGCAATTTTCGACTGCGCAAAGCGTTATGCAGAAAGGAGTTGTTGATGGTGAAGGAAATTCCCGGCGTATTCCACAATGATCCGATAATGAGTGAATCTGATCTAGATAGGATTCAAATATTGAAGGAAGCGGAGAGCGAGGAATATTGGGCGGAGTCGGTGAGTGGGAAGAATCGTCACTTTATGCTTCTCGATGACGATGAATGGCCGTCGAAGATTCTAGCAGAAAATTCACCATGGTATCGGTGGGTAGATGACTGGAATGGTGATAACTTTTCTGTGTTTAAATCTATGCTTCTGAGCCTAGATATAGAAAGAGAAGCAGCTATTATAGTGTTTTGGATGAAGGAAACGTCGATAAAAACAACCTGGGGTGTATTTAGTGATAACTGGGCTAACTTTCTCTATGAAGATGAAGGTTGTATCATAGTAATTCCTAGCAGTGATACGAGTATCGTTTTAAGTAACGATTACGCTTGGAAAGGTCTTCGTGGAACTGTAAAGGCATAACAAGATATTTGAAAACGACGCAAAAAACACGCGTCTCAATAAAGCGTTAGGCTACTCGAAATAAAGCTAGGGAAATATATGGATTTTATCGCAGAGTTACAAAATATAAACTACATAGCTGTAGCAATTGCAACGATTGCAAGCTACGTGCTTGGTTTTGCCTGGTACCACTGGGCAGTTTTCGGTGAAGCATGGGCAAATGCTTTAGGTCTCACTAAAGAGGAAGCCGATAATACCGAAGGTCTTGGCGGAGCTTTTGCTATATCTTTAGTTTCAGGGCTAACAAAAACCATATTTATCGCTTTGCTTATGTCGGCAACAAATATATCTGGTGTTCTAAGTGGGGTATTTTTTGGATTTGTAATTGCAACCGTATTTACTGTCACATCATTAGGTTATTACAATGGTTTTGCACGTATACCTTCAAAATTAACACTAATAAATTCAGCGCATAGCGTTGTTGAGCTTGCTCTAATTGGTGCAATTATTGGTATATTTGCTTAAAAAATTAGCCTAACAAGGCCATCAAGCGACRGNAAAGCKGCATCTTATGGCGGCGTTATGTCCGCTTTGACGAAGATTGAGCGTTTTGGAGATTAGCTCAATTTGGCCGGTATTGAACAGAAGTGGCCATACAACAAATGTAGTGGTCTAGCGATTCTGGTCTCCAATGTGGAATGTGTTGTCCTAAGGGGAGGGTGGCTATTCTGTTATACTTGGTCAATAAATTGGAACATTATAAGAGTGACAAGTTAGCTTATGGATTTATACTTCCTTATTAAAGTACTGCATATTTTAAGCTCAACGATACTATTTGGTACAGGGATCGGCATAGCCTTCTTTATGTTTCGTTCTCACTTTACCAATGACGCCAATGAAAAGCTTTATGCTGCACGTAATACGGTAATAGCAGACTATCTATTTACCTTTCCCGCAGCAATTACACAGCCAGTAACTGGAGTATGGCTTGTGTTGCATGGTGGTTTTAATTGGTTAGATCTATGGCTTGTTGCTACATATGGGATTTTTGTT
>NVVG01000297.1 GCA_002402125.1 Moraxellaceae bacterium | reverse complement strand
TGGACTCAACTGTTAGGCGATAAATATCCTCTGGTTGCGATAGGTGGTATTGATCAACAACGAGCAGAAGTATTGAAACAAACCGGTGTGGGCTCCGTGGCGATGATTTCAGCGATAACTAAAGCTGAAGATTATCGAACCGCCACAAAACAACTCATAAACTGCTGGTTATAAGTAATCCTATAGAAATAGCTCATCAATAAACGTATCTTCTGGGCTAATTTAAAATTAAATATTTTTTTCTTGTTGATATAATCTCACGTCATTTACAAATTTCTTGAGGCGCCGTTGTTGCACTGTTGGTATGGATATACAAAAAAAGTTCGGATTTATCTTTGTTGCATTAATATTAAGTAGTTCGTTAGTTGAGTTCGCGTTACAACCTTTATTAGAAGGTTCAGCCGTTTGGCGGTTAAGTACAAATATCATTTTACTCACCATTTTTAGTATTGTTGTCTATACAGGCTTGACCAAACCGATAGGGAAGCTTAGCGCTAAATTGCAAGCATTAACCAACGGTGATGAATGCAATTTGGAGTTTCGTCTACAACACTCAGGAAAAGTTGATCAGAATATCAGCCAGTCACTTAATCATGTATTGGTTCGCAAGCAAGCTGCATTTAAAAATATCGCCGACTCAGTCGCACGACTCGATCCCATCTCTCAAGAATTACGCGATTCATATAGTTCAATGTCTCAAAAGTCTGCTATGCAGAATAATCACAGTGAAGTAGTGAGGCAGTCTATGGCTAAGATCCAAATGGCGACGGGTTCTGTTTCTGATCATGTTAAAGAAATTTCGACAACAGCAGCAACGGGTAAAGAGGTCACAAATCATGCAGAGCAGTTGATGTTAGATACTGTTAACAGTATTAATGGGCTAGCGGGTGATATGAGTATTGCATCATCAGAAATTACTGCATTAAAAGAGGGCAGTGATAAAATCCATACTATTTTAGAAGTAATTCAAAGTATTGCCGAGCAAACTAACCTATTAGCACTTAATGCCGCGATTGAAGCTGCGAGAGCGGGCGAACATGGACGTGGTTTTGCTGTAGTCGCAGGTGAAGTGCGTACACTTTCAGAACGTACCAGAAAATCAGCGAGTGAAGTTGAGCAGATGATTCGTGAATTACAATCTGGAATTACTCGCGTTGTTGAGGCGATGGGAGTCAGTATCAGTCGAACTGAAGAAACGGTAGAAAAAACGGATAATTCTCGTGCCCAACTTGAACATATTCACGATATTATTGAACGTATAGATACTGTCGCACAACAAGTTGAACAATCTATGGAACATCAAGTTACTGCGAGTAGAGAAGCCGAAGAATCTGTTCAGGCAATGGCTGAACTCAATGCGCTTGCACTACAAGAGACTAATATCCAACCGGTGACGCCTGACGACGTATTTAAGCTGTATCAGGCTCTACGCGATAAGCTAGAAAATCATGGTTATAGTAACGATGATTGGACTTCTTCTCGTCGTGGAGATATTCGGCTGGAAACCACAGCAACAAAAACAGTTAATGAAAACACCGTAGAACTATTTTAAAATTACATTTACGATGTCTTGCAGTGTTATTGAGGCTAAGTTTAATAAAAGCAGTATAAATAGCTAATTTTAGTACTTTTTTATGCAGACTTTTCCCCGTTGATTAAGATTTACTCTTATGCTAATCTTTGGGTCAATCGTTGGATGGATTCTTGATTATGAATCAGCCCAGCGCTATACCCTGGCTCACAAGATAGTTAATAACTTCAAAACTACATCGCCGTTACGAGTTGAATTTTTGAATAGAGCATATTATGGCTAAAAAAAGTACAGACGAGGAAAGTGTCGCTAAATTGGTGCTCGATATCGAGCAGATCGACTTTCGAACCTTAGCTGAAGATGCCCCCGTTATGCTCTGGCTGACCAATAGTACGGGCGAGAATATTTTTTCCAACAGCATCTATAAAAACTTTATAGGTCGTGAAAATGTAGAAAAACAAGGCGGCACCGCCTGGTTTAATGCACTACATCCTGATGACCAGCAGATGTGCCTAGACATTTTCAGTGATGCATTTCAAACCCATAAAGCATTTGATATGGAGTATCGCCTTAAACGGCGTGATGGCGAGTATCGCTATATTCTTGATCGTGGTGAACCGTATATTGATCGTCACGGTAAATTTTCAGGGTTTATTGGTTCATCCACCGATATTAGTGACCGAAAAACATCAGAAGATGACTTAATAAAATCACATAAAGAGCTCATGCAATATAACCATGAGATGAGTTTAATCAACCAATTGAACTCCTATCTGCAGGTTTGTCGTGCTCTGCCTGAAACTTACCCCGTTATTTCTCATTATGCGGACCAAATATTTCCGAATTGGTCTGGTAGCTTGTATTTATTTGACGAAAATAAAAGCTTGGTTGAAGCAATGGCTTCATGGGGTAACGTGTCGGTTAGAAGTGCAGATATTATTGCAGCTGATGACTGTTGGGCCTTACGACAAGGAAAAGAGCACATTGCCTTGGATATAGACAATAGGCTGAGCTGTAACCATGTACACGATGACATTGGTAGTTATACCTGTGTACCGATCATTGCCCAAGGTGAAATGCTGGGTATGCTGCATATGGAATATAGTAGTGACACAGTCACGTTTGAAACAACGGAAGAAAAACAACGTTATTTCGATTCACGCCAAAGACTAATGAAGATTGCTGCTGATAACCTTGCGTTATCGCTAGTCAGCTTGAACCTACGTGAAGCCCTTAAATATCAATCGATTCGTGACCCACTTACATCACTCTTTAATCGACGGTATATGGAAGAGTGCCTACAAATGGAAATATCAAAATCAGCACGTACTGGTGGTGGTCTTGGTGTGATCATGTCTGATATTGACCATTTCAAAAAATTTAATGATACCTACGGTCATGATGCCGGTGATCTTGTTTTAGTTGAGTTTGCAAAACTTTTGACCAAGTCTTTTCGTGACAGTGACATTATTTGTCGTTTTGGTGGTGAAGAATTCATCATTATTATGCCGGCCGCATCACAAAAGCTCGTTTTGGAAAGAGCAAATAAAATGTGCAACAAGGTACGTGAGTTTGAAATATTTTATGACAATAAGCTCTTGCCGAATGTAACGTCATCATTTGGTGTTGCTTATCTATCTGATGACTTTGAGCATGCCTCTCAGATAGTCAAGTACGCTGACACCGCCTTATATAAAGCAAAACATGCCGGCAGAGATCAAGTGATGTTATACGAAATGCAAGAAAATGAGGATGATGAAGGGCTAACACGACGCTAAGGAACAAAAAAAATCTGAGGCAACACGGTTCTATGCTTTATTGATACTAAGTTAGAGTGAAGCTTTAAATTGTAGTCATAATTTAAATTAACAGGCTATTGTATATATAGGAAAAAGCGATTTATTCATATCCAATATTAGCTTTCTTTAACAAACTATACTGAGTGATTTTCATCGCAAACATAACTAGCAAAATTTGCCCTATAAACTTCCCATCTGACCACCACAGTAGTTGCAGTAGCAAAATATAACTTAGATACAGGTAGTAGCGATAATAGCGGGCCTGGTTAGCATGGATATAAATGTTGATCAGCCGCATGGGGACGATAAAAATCAGCCCTAGTGCGACTAGAAAAAATCCTTCTTCAAACACGGGAAACCAAGTTGCATAACAATGTCCGGAGGCAAATGACTCAAAGGCACAGAGGGATGTTTCAACCCAGATAAAGAAGAATAGCAAACTAACACCTAGCACTAATTCCAGCACGACTAGAGATAAAGACAGTTGTAACAGTATTTTCATGAGTGCGAGTCAGCAGCCTTATTCACGGTTTTGTTCTGGTTCTTCTTGAATAAGTGAGGTGATGATCCAAGCTGCATCCGGAGCGAAGTCTTCCTCACGAGTAAAAAAACGTAATTGTCGTTTGGCATTAACAGCAAATAATGGTGTTGCTCGTTTGCCATATTGCTCTTGGTAGTCTTGGTAACTAAAACTGTCACTGAGATTGGTTTGTTTTATTTTGGCATTTTGGCTGAGCAGGCTAGCGAGTTTGGAATAGGTCACTTCGTTAGTAAATAGTACATGGTAATCGTGACTCACGGCGGTTCGTGATATTTGTTCTTCACCATCGTTGTCTTTTTCTACTTCTGTTGATAAGAAATAAACATTGTTACTGCCAAATTCAGAACGATATCGTGCACCGGCTAGCGCATTGAGTTCTTTTTGTGGGGTTAAGGTCAATACTTGGCCTAATCCTATAAGGTCTAGGTGTCTATCTGCATGTTCTGATACGGCATTGCCATAGTAGGTATCTAAACCTTCCATTCGGGCCGATTTTATATTGGGCCAGCTGCCATCAGTAACGAGGGTATTAAAGCCATTTTCATTTAAAGCACGGGCCAGCATTCGAGCAACGGGATTGGCACCAATAATTAAATAGCCGTTGTCATCGGGATTAGCGACGCCTAGACGGGTAGCAAAAAATCGTGCAGTAGAGCCTTGTAAGAAGACGGTGCCAATAATGATGGTGAAGGCGAGGGGAACTAACAGTTCGGCATTTTCTACGCCGATGTCTTGTAGACGCAAAGCAAAGAGAGCAGTCACTGCTGCAGCCACAATACCACGAGGGCCTATCCAGCTAACCATAAACTTTTCTTGCCATGTGAGACCGGAATTATAAGTAGCGATAATGACCTTAATAGGGCGAGCAAAAAGTTGAATGAACAAAAACAATATGACGGCTCCCCAACCTAAGGCTGCAAATTGAGAGAAATCTAAGCGTGCAGCCAGCAAGATAAAGAGGCCAGAAATCAATAAAATACTTAAACTTTCTTTAAAGTCGAGAATGTCTTCTACGGACACGTTTTTCATATTGGCTAACCATATTCCCATCACGGTGACAGTCAGTAAACCGGACTCTTCTGATAGTTGATTAGCCAAAGCAAAGCTGGCAAAAACGAGTGTTAAGGTGGCGACATTGTGCAGGTATTCAGGTAAGAGATGTTTGCGTAATACCAGACCGAAAAGGTAACCGACTATGGCGCCGATAGCGGTACCGATAAAGATGGTTTTGCCGAACATATAGAGGGTATGGCCAAAAGAAGCATGGCCTTGAAGCTGTACAGACACAATGACTTCAAAGACCAATACGGCCAAGATGGCACCTAAAGGATCAATAACGATGCCTTCCCAACGCAAGATATTTGAAATTGTGGCATTAGGACGAACGGTTCTTAACATAGGCACAATCACGGTGGGTCCGGTGACGACCATAAGCGCGCCGAATAGTAATGATAAATCCCAAGCAAAACCGATAATATAGTGGGTGCCAACAGTGATCGCAGCCCAGGTAGTAGCAACGCCAATAGTGAGCATATTACGCACTACTTTTTGTAGGCCGCGAATTTCTTCAAACTTAAGGGTCAGGCTACCTTCAAATAAAATAATAGCAACCGATAGAGAGACCATTGGGAATAATAAATGACCAAACAGGTGTTCAGGATTTAACCAGCCGGTGAGTGGGCCTAATACGATGCCTGCGATGAGCAGAAAAACGATAGCTGGTAACTTTACCCACCAGGCAAACCATTGACAACAAATAGCGATAATACCAATTGCTGATAGCGCTATAACCGTTTCCTGGTGCATGTGAGTTCCTTAAGGCTGCAAAAATGTCGAAGTGGAACTGTAACAGGCTATTTATGCCACGAAAAGGTTTACCTATCTTCGAATAAGTTCTATTTCAGCGCGGCGATTGAGGGCGCGACCATTCAGTGTTCTATTGGTAGCAACAGGTCTAAGTTCTAGATGATATG
>NVVG01000296.1 GCA_002402125.1 Moraxellaceae bacterium | reverse complement strand
AATGGAAAGAGTAAAATCACAAGAAGTATTCGTAAGAGAAACTGTGGAGCTTTATCTAGAGAGCCATGATTGCCCATGTAATTGGCCTCAATTTGTATATTGGTGTGGAAAGGAACAGGGCCCCGGGTGGCAAGATGGAATACAAAATGACTTGGTCACTGAATCCCTAAAATTACCCTGTTTTAAAAACAAACAGGAGGTGAAAACAAGTTATGGTTATGAAGAGCATGTTGCTTGCTCCTCTTGCGGTGCAAAATGGAAATATTACTCTGAAGAATGGCGTATGCTGGCTTACCATGAAAGCTTAACTCGCATAGATCAGGAAGCTAGCCATAATGAAATTCACGGCAATATGGTCGGAGAAAATATTTTTCAAACGGTAGGGTTCGGGCCAAACGAAAGTAGTAAATCGCTTTCCTTGAAAGAATGGCGTGAATTCATGCTAAATCAATCACCTAACAAGTCAAAACACGCGGAATTGTAAATGCCGTCACCTTTTTTGAAAAAACACTCAAAAAAGCCGCCAACATTCACAATCCGGTGTTTGAGGCGTTATGTGTAAAAAGCCATGAACAATTTACACTCAAAAATTCTGAAGTCGATTCCATCTCTTTCGGGTGGAGAGAAGATAGAAGCCATTCGGGGAATGGAAGATGTTTTACGTTGTGAAGGAGTACCTGAAACGGGTGAAATGGTATTTTGTCGTTTAGTTGAATATCTTCGAAAAGAAAACTGTTTACGCGCATACGAAGCTATATGTGATGCCTTGTATGAAGGAGCCCTGAATGAATATGATAATGGTTTTGACCGAAGCGTAATTTTGTCAATTTTAGAAGGTAATGATCACCCTAAAGCTAATCATATTCTTAGTGCGCTAGAAGGTTCTATATCTGACAAGCATACTGAACTAATTGAGAAGTATGGGAAGTCTCATGGGTACATTAAAAACACATAACCAGTGCCACCAATCGGACCTGGGTAAGGTGGCACTGGTTATGTGGAATAAATCGTATGGATGAGATAGATTTTCATATTATTCCAATTGTACTGATGACTTTTATTTTAGGGATGACGTTGCCTTTTGATTGCTATTTATGGCTAGCGGCAATTATATTTATAACTCCTCAAGGCCGTATATATGTAAGAGCATTTTGGGACTATCCAAGATTTAAAAAACCTAAAGGTATGTATATTTTTATAAATGAGGTCTTTGTTAGTGTAAGTACAGGCCTATTCATTGGTGTTAGTATATGGATCAATTAAACGCACATAACCAGGCCAGCCAAGGTGACGCTATGGAGATGGAGAGTAAATGAGAGCATCTAAAATAATGTTGCTAATGGCTATAGTTTTTTTCGTAGGTTGTTCAGGAGGAAACGAAGCTAAAATAGTTGCAACAAAACTTATGCAGGAAAGAGTTACTAATGGTGGGATTGGTAACGTCAGGTATTACTCTCCTTTAATTCTAGAGGATGCTAGCGGTCCATCTATAGAGAATATGCACAAACTCCTCTTAGCCGCAAACGGAGACCTAGTTTCATACAGTATTATGGGGCAACGAATGTCAAAGAAAGCACACACAAATAAACTGTCTGGTACATTCGTGACTTTAAAATATCAGACAAAATATAAAGTAGGTGAGGGAGAAGAATCAGTAGTTTTATTTAGAAATGATCAGCACCCTATTTTTAAGGTGATAGAGCATCGATTTTACACCAATGAATCACAAGAGTTGTTCAATAAAAGCATAGAACAAGCTGTTCAATTGTGACGCCAAATAACGCCGCATATTAATAGGACATTATGTGACAAGTTGTAGAGAATAATATAATGAAGTTTGGAATTAAGGATGTAGGGATTGCTTTATTTATTGTATCAATTTTGGCAATCGTATATTACGGAAATTATAGAGTTACTAGTACAACCGAATATCAAGCTGCTTTAAAATACATAGATAACAGTGCTGAAATTAAACATCTCATAGGAGATGTGCAGAAAATTTCTTTTATTAGTGGCGGGCATACATTAGGTCAAAGCAATAGAAGCGCTGGTTATGAGTATGAAGTTCAAGGAAAGGTGAAACAGGCCCGCATGCAAGTCTGGGTTTTTAAATCCGAATCGTGTGATGAATATATGGTTTCTTCCAATATTCAATATGAAAATGAGGACAAAATTGTTTTCAATGAGATATGCCAGTTGTAGAATCCTAGCTATTATTCACATAACAAGACAAATCAATATACGTAAAAATGCGATATTGTTTGAAGCGTTGAATCTATTTTATCTACGTGTGGTTGGTGAATCCAATACAGCTATTATGAAAAAAATTGTTTTGTTCATTACATTTCTGCTTCTGTGCCATGGAATTAGTTCCTGTACAAAATGTACTAATAACATAAAGTATAATGCGATTCCGTCCTATGAATTGAATTACGATCAGGGAAAGTACCGGTTAGGTGGAAGTAACGTTAAGACTTGGGAAGTGATCCGAAGTTTTCACTCTTTACTTAATTCCACATCTGTGAAAGTTAAAGTTGAATTTGATTTTGATTCTAAAGGGAAACCTGTAAACATCGTAGTTGTAGATCCGGTAAGTAGAGAGTTTGAGGAAGCATTTCTGAAGTTGTTTAATGCGTATGAGTATCAATTAACTGCTGTTGATGGAAGGGCTTTGGAGCCCACTAAAGGAAATTTCATTGTTTATGATGTATATTCCTACATGCATAGCCAATGTGAAAAAAGCGTATGGAACTAACCTTATTTAAAATTGTTTCGGTGCGATCATTCAACAAGGTGATGCTACCGCCCGTCGGCGGCAGATCAAAGCGTTACATGTACAGATAGGCAGTAATGATAGATTTAGATTTATATAGGAAAGAAAAAAATACCTGGATTGAGGTTTCATATAATGAAGCGAATTCGGATGAGCGAGGATCTTTCGACTCTAATGAAAAAAAACGCTACTCTCTCTTGATTTCTCTTCAATACGATTTTAAGAAAAGCGATGAAGAGCTAATCAGATATCTATTTGAGCAAGAAATCATTGCAAGGGAGAAAGACGATTTTCAGGGAATTGGAGATACTCTCTGGCTGGGGGCATATCTTTTGGCAAGATTTTCTACCCCTTTAGATATTTCACTTTTCTATAGAGCTAAGTTTGCTAACTTTGATACTGGCTGTGGTTTTGATCGGGAGTTTATGTATATAGCTCTTCGGGAAAAAACTGAAGAATACGTATTTCAAAACGATCCTGAGCTATACGATGAGGTTAAGGGAGGTTTTTCTTCAATGGGTTTGGCTGAAAACCTTGATAGTTGGTGGAACAAGTTATCGAACCGGTTTCCAGAAAGCGAATCTGACGAGCCTATTTTTGGATTATATGAAAGAAGTATATATTTTGAAGATAAGGAACTTGCAAAGAAATATCTAAAAAAATGGAAAGAATCTGCAACCGAGTCTGAGCAAAAAGACAGCACTTTAAAGTATGCATACATTGAACTTGGAGAGTTTACAAAAGCGATTGAGCTTGTTAAAAAGGAATTAGTCTCGAAGAAAACCAATTGGGATAAGGCGAGTAGCAATCAAGATTTACTAAAACTATATACAAAAATGGGAGGTGCTGAAGAAGGATTAGATATCATCAAAGCCATAGACAAACAATTCATTCAGTTTGATAATTGGAGGCAAGTAGGGCTTGGTCGTATGGCAGTTCACGAAGCGTTTGAATATACTCTAGCATCCAATGACATTGATGTAGCTAGAGCTGCTTTTAGGATTGCCCACAGCTGGTTTAAGAAAATGAATTATATTGCTTTTGTTGGGCTTGAAGCTGGCTGGAAAGCCGCAGATAAATGTGGCTTCACCTTGAAAGCAAGGATGTATAAGAAGATGGCGATGAAAGAACGACGTCGAATTGATAACATGTAACAAGAAAAGGCTATCGACGCAAAAAGGCGCGCAAGCTTTAGGCGTTAGGCATACAAAATGAAGTACGAGCCAATTGAAATAAAGTGTCCCGATTGTAGGGGCTTAGCAAATTTCGAGGAGCCATTTGAGTTCTTGTCGAAAAACGAGGTTCGTCCAGATGAAACAAGACCAACCCATCAGTGGGGTGGTTGGACTGTATTAGAAAGGTTTCCGTCCCAAATAACTTGGAAGGCACCTTCCGGTTCAAGCCAATATCTCAGAGGTGGAGGTGATACCGGCAAAGGGGGTTATCCTTTACTTACGAATGGTCTGGTTCAGTGCTCTCACTGCCACTCGAATCGAAAGCACAAATTGAATTGGCCAAGCGATGCATATTGGCAATGGGAAATTCGAGGGGAGCTGTTATGGGCATGGGGTAAAGATCATGCTCAAATAATTCTAAATTTCGTTAAGGAAACCTCTAGACCGTCACGACATGGGTATAGTTTAAAGTATATACCATCACAATTTCTTTCGGCAAAGGTTCGTGATCTAGTAGTTCAAAAAATGGAGCGTAGTGTAAATGCCTAACAAGAACATAGATTACGCTCCCGTTGGTCGCCCGACACTCCTGTCGTCGCGCGGCTCATGTTGGCGTTAGGCATGCAAATGGATAAGAACATTCCGGATAGAAACAAAAGTCCACATGGTTGGTGGGTCGCCACAATTATAGAGCGATTTCAGTTTGACGATGAAGACTTGGATAACAAGCGTAGACGATGCCGCGCCTTTACAAATGTCGTGATTTTAAAGGCGAACGATCGAGAGTCGGCTTATCAAAAAGCCATTGAGTATGGGAATTCTGGCGTAGAGAATAAGAGCGACTGGTCGAATGGAAAAGAGCGCAAAGGCAGATGGATTTTTGAAGGGTTAAGTAGCCTTATACCAATCTACGATGAGCTTGATCCAGATGGTACTGAAATACTGTTTGATGATGATAAGGACGTTACTGTTGGTAGAGTTGAGTCTTGGGTACGCGAGAAGGGTGAGCTTGAAGCATTTGATGACACCGAATAAAATGCCTAACAAGAACCAGTTGAGAGACATATTTTATGCTGCTCCTTCGTCACAAAATAATATACGCGCCAATTGAAGGCGTTAGGCAAACTAAAACTATATGGTATTTATATGAAGACCTACCTGATTTTAGATTTAGCAATTAAGGATTTTCCTGGATTTATGGAATATATTAATAAAATTCCGACTTATCTAGAAAAACATGAAGGCAAGTATATAGTTGAAGGCGTTGAGCCTGAACTAATTGAGGGTGACTGGAAGCCTGAGAGAGTAGTGGTGCTAGAGTTTTCGTCGAAAGACAACGCTAAGGCTTTTTTATCTGACCCGGAAATACAACCTATATTTGCTATTCGGCATCGAACTACAGATAGTAAATTAATTTTGGTAGAAGGTAGCTCTTGGAGAGATAGTGTCGATGAATCAACGCATGCCTAACAAGATTGTGCTAGCGATTTCATTCGCAAGCTCATTACACGCAAGACAATGGCGTTATATATTAAAAATACAGGAGTAACGGGCGTTGAATTCAAATCATATTTCTTTATTGTGTGTTTTAGCACTGCTAACACTGTTAATTTCAGCACTCATCCACACCAGAAAAAATAGAAAGATGAATGATGAAATGCGACCCTACGTATTAAAGCGCACTTGGTTCCAATGGGTTGTTGGAATCCCGCTCCTATTACTGTCATTCATCATTATCTTTAGTGCAAGTCCGGACGCTGTTTTTTACCAGGGCATGAATGGCCCCGATTTACTTATAGAAGCAGCCGGTGTCGCTGGTTACTACTTTCCTGGGGTAGCTTTATTGATATTTTCGCTGTTTGTCCTAAGGAGAAGCAAACGAAAGAAAAAACATATAGCAT
>NVVG01000295.1 GCA_002402125.1 Moraxellaceae bacterium | reverse complement strand
GCCGCTAGCAGATACATCCAATAAAATGTCAATTAAGTGATCCGGCAGTAAGTTAACTTCATCAACATAGAGCATGCCCTGATTGGCTTTATGCAATAAGCCGGGGGAAAATTTAACCTCACCCTTATCAAGGATCTTTTGTGCATCTATTGTGCCTATTACTCTGTCTTCTGACGCTCCAAGGGGTAAGTTCACAAAGTGATGGTTACTTTGCAGAAGGTCCGCCAGGCTGCGAGCTGCCGTTGACTTACCACAGCCACGGGGGCCACAGATAAGTAACCCACCTAGGTGTTGATCAATGGCAGAAAGCACGAGAGCTGTTTTAAGCGACTCTTGACCAATGATAGCTGTAAAGGGAAATGTGGATTGCATGCCGAGTGACTCAAAAACGTGCTGACAGAAGGACATCGAGGCGGTGAGAAGCAGGGTGTTTAGAACCTCTAGCAATCACCTCATATCATCTTCAGAACGACACTTAATCATCTTCAGAATGACACTCATACGACACCCAATTGAAGCGGTAAATTACCTTATTAACCCCATTGAGTCAATGTAGGTATTTTGATCATCGATTGTCGGTTTACCTAAAAAATAACTCCTGAAGGTGCAAGTAAACTGTTGGTTTTTAAGGTATAACCTATACTGATTATGGTTTAGCTATCCTGCTTAGGATTTTGCTAGCGAACGTCGAGATTTGTTTGCGATAGTTTCGCGTTTAAATATTTCTACATGGTTAACTATTGATCATGCATAGCAACACAGATAACCCTGGAAATTTCATGAGAAAAACGAAGATATTGTGCACAATCGGCCCCGTCAGTGACAGTTATGATATGTTGTCAGCGCTTGCTGCGGCAGGAATGGATGCTGTCAGATTGAATATGTCTCACGGTGATCATGAGTCTCACCTTAAGGTTATCAAATCCATCAAGACACTTAACCAGAAGGTAAAATACCCTCTACCCATATTACTTGATACCCAAGGGCCCGAAATTCGTACGGGAAACCTTAAAAAAAATATTGAGCTAAAAGATGGTGACGTAGTCAAGGTGGTTGCTCGTAACGTCAATGTAGAGGAGAGCTCGATACCGATCAATTACGATGACATCATTGATACGGTTGCGATAGGAGACATCATAACCGTCGATAACGGGCTGATTAATCTTCAGGTGTTGTCGAAAAAAGATAAAAGTATGAGCTGCAAGGTCATTGATGGCGGCACGCTTAAAAGTAAGCGGCACGTTAATCTGCCTGGCATTCATGTCAATCTTCCTGCTATAACCAAAAAAGACAAGGAAGATATTAAATTTGGCATCGAGCAAGAAGTCGATTTCATCGCTTTGTCCTTTGTGCGACAAGCGGCAGACGTGCGTGAACTTAAAGAACTACTTGGCGATAAAAAAGACAAAATCAAGATAATCGCCAAGATTGAAGACCAAGAAGGCGTTAAAAACATCGATGCGATTCTGGATGAAGTTGATGGCGTTATGGTTGCGAGGGGAGACTTAGGCGTCGAGATTCGGGTAGAAGAACTGCCTAACGTACAGCGATCATTGGTCAGAAAGTGCCAGGAACGCGGCAAACGGGTCATCGTTGCTACTCACCTACTGGAGTCGATGATTCAGAACCCTATACCCACACGGGCTGAGGTAACCGACGTAGCTAACGCGATTTATGAAGAAGTCGACGCTATCATGCTTTCCGGTGAAACAACGGTAGGCAAATACCCTATTAAATGTGTCGAGTATCTCGATCGAATAGCGATAACATCGGAAAAAGAAGAGGGACTAAAGCTCAATCGCCATCTGGTAAAAGATACCGATAAGCAAGAATTAGCCCATTCTGCGGTGCATCTTGCAGAATCACTCAATGCCACTGGAATTGTTGTTATTACTCGTCGTGGTTTAATGGCAAACTACGTAACAAATTGCAGACCGTTTAAAACACCTATTTATGCCTTTACCAATGACAGTAGAACTCGGCGGATACTGGCAATGAATAGAAATGTTATTCCTAACCGACTAACGTTTAGTAGTGATCCTGAGAAAACCCTGCGTAATGCGTTTGCAGCACTGATAGATAGAGAAGGGTTATCACCAGGCGATAAAGTGGTAGTTATCTCGGATGTGATCGCTGGTGCAGGCGTGGATGCGATTCAGATTAGGATTATTTAGCATCTACACTACTTCACGCTAATCTGAATCAAGTTAAGAAGGGGGGGGTTATTCCTCTTCTTCAACCATCACCATGTTATCCATATAGATGCCACGGGGCAGCGTGTTATTAAAGTCTGCCAACAGAAGCTGCTTGGCATAGGCTCGTTTGGTCGGTGAAGCTACTCTTTGAAGCAAAATGTCAATGTACTGAGCTAATCCTTCTTCAAGATCATGCTCCATTTCTTCAATGTTATCGATTGTCATGGGTTTCTCCGGCGGTCTACTGGTAGGGGGGGGTTAGAATTTAGTGATGTTATATCACAAGTGTTTTGATGATCACAGCCACTTATTTTTAGTGCGCGAGCTAAATGTCGGGAGTGTTGCTAAAAACGAACACTACGATAAAATGGTTTCTTATGAGATGTTGGTTGAAACTAGGGTGGCCTATGCCTCTGGAGCATTAACTATTAAGATTAGCTTAAAGATTCTCTGGTTTACGCTGATTGGATTTTTAATATCCATAACAAACGCGAGCGCAGACAATCAATCAACAACGGTTACCGTAGCTGTCGCGTCCAATTTCTTGCCTACAATGAAGTTGATCGCGTTAGCCTATGAGAAACACACAAAGAACAACGTTGTATTGTCTGCGGGTTCTACAGGCAAACATTATGCCCAGATCCTTAATGGAGCACCTTATGACGTGTTTTTTGCTGCTGATGTGCAACGCCCTAAAAAATTGGAAGACCAAGGGTTTGGAATCAGGGGTTCACGATCAACCTATGCTGTTGGGGCACTAGTGGTATGGTCTACTCATATTGATACAGTTAATGAAGAGCAGTTATTGCCGCTACCAACGGTGTTTAGGACAAATATACAACAGCTATTAAGCGGCCAGAGCAATTATACCATTGCTTTGGCAAATCCAAAATTAGCGCCTTACGGTAAAGCTGCGCAAGAGGTTTTGGCAGCGCTTGAATTGT
The DNA here is from genome assembly GCA_002402125.1 of Moraxellaceae bacterium. GTDB lineage: Bacteria > Pseudomonadota > Gammaproteobacteria > Pseudomonadales > Ketobacteraceae > 42-54-T18. Next base: position 2,712 of record NVVG01000295.1, on the reverse strand, counting down.
CAGAAGATACAATATTTAAAATGGTTCGCGGAGAAAATATAAGTCAGACTTTGCAGTTTGTATTATCCGGCGCAACGGACCTTGGGTTTATCGCTCTTTCTCAAGTTCGATTCAGTTCTAATAAAGATATCAACCAGCATTACTGGATTGTCCCGCAATCTCTTTACACACCGATTGAGCAACAAGTTATTCAATTGCGACAAAGTATCGCAACTGACCAGTTCATGAGATTTATAAAGAAGCCCAGTATTCAAAAGCTGATAGAGAACAGTGGTTATCACACTCAAGGAACAGCCAGTGTTGGATGATGCAAGCATAACAGCGCTACTATTAACCCTAAAACTTGCCCTGTTATCAACGAGTATTTTATTGGTATTGGGAACCCCCTTCGCATGGTGGTTAACTAGAACACAATGGCGTGGAAAAAGTGTTTTGGAGGCATTGGTCGCACTGCCGATTGTATTGCCGCCTACCGTCCTAGGTTTTTATTTATTAGTAGCTTTCGGACCCGATGGCCCTGTCGGTATTTTGCTTTCAACGTTTGGCATGAAAACGCTAAATTTCACCTTTACCGGCTTGGTTATAGGATCGGTAATCTATTCGCTACCTTTTGTTGTGCAGCCATTGCAGCATGCATTTTCACAGACGGATAACAGGCAGCTAGATGCTGCAGCGACTTTAGGCGCAAGCCCGTGGGATCGTTTTTTTACCATTGTTATACCACAAGCCAAAGTGGGTTATTTAACGGCATGCGTGCTTGGTTTTGCACATACCTTGGGTGAATTTGGTGTTGTATTGATGATAGGCGGCAATATTCCCAATGAGACTCGAGTGGTATCCATCGCTATTTACGATCACGTCGAGAGCATGGAATACAGTCAGGCGCACACCTTAGCCGCAACCTTGTTATGTGTGTCTTTCGTAATGTTGCTAATTACCTATGTTAGCAAACAATACTGGGGGCGAAAATAATATGCCTCTAAGCGTGAATATTACGTTAAATGGTCAATCAGTTTCGGATGCCGTGAATATCACGCGAGGTAGCTTTTCATTGACGGCATCCTTTAACACACCCAGCAAGGGCATTACTGCTATCTATGGGCCTTCAGGTAGTGGAAAAACCACATTGCTCCGAGCTGTTGCGGGCTTAGAACAGGGTGTAACTGGTTGGATTACCTTAGATGGAAAGCCTTGGTTATCAGAAGAATTATCTGTGCCTACGCATCAAAGGGGTGTTGGTTATGTATTTCAGCGTAGCCATCTTTTTACTCACCTTTCGGTAAAGAATAATTTACTGTACGGACAAAAACGCACACCAAAAGACCAGCGCAAGATTGCTTTTGAGGAGGCTGTATCATTATTGGGCGTTGATTTGCTAATCGATCAGCCCGTTGACTCGCTGTCAGGTGGTCAGCGCCAGCGTGTGGCGATTGCCAGAACGCTATTAGCTAGCCCCAAACTACTGTTAATGGATGAGCCTTTGGCCGCGTTAGATCATCAAAGTAAATCAGAGATATTGCCTTACTTAGAACAACTCCACCAATCTTTATCCATACCCATACTTTATGTAAGCCATGCAACAGATGAAATTGCCCGGCTTGCTGATCACATCGTACTGATGAAAGATGGTAATACCTATAAGCATGGCCCCTTATTAGAAACTGTATCAGATATAGATACACCATTAGCCGAGCAGGCTGATGCTTTCAGTATTCTAGAAGGCGAGGTTAATAACGGCACAGAGGGACTGGTTAGCAAAGATGAATTGGACAATCTTATACGTATAATTGACGTGGAAGGGCATATTTTTCGAATACCTACTACAATGCTAACGACAAATCCTGTAGTACGCATTCGGATTTTGGCGAAGGATGTGAGTCTTTGCTTGGACCGGCCGTTGCGAACCAGCATCCTTAATGTTTTGCCTGTGATGATTGTAGAGATTAAAGATCAACCACAAACAGGGCAGTGCATCATAAAGCTGGCGTTAGGATCTCAGTTTGTATTAGCTAGAATATCGCTGTTTTCGAAACAGCACTTGGGGCTTCGTGTTGGCGATGCTGTTTTTGCCCAAGTGAAAGCTGTTGCGTTGGTTCGTTGAAGAGTTGGTTAAAAAATTAAATGGATATGCATACCAATCGTCATCTCGAAGCAATATTGATATTGGCCTGTAACCTGCTGATTTAATGTATTTTGTATTGTTCATGGAGAATTTTCCATTTAGTGTAAGAAATACCAGCTAGACACAGACAAACCAGGAAACATCTTAAGGAACCTTAGAAATAGTATGAAAAAAGTCGTCATCGTATCAATATTTTTATCATTGCTCATCGCATTTTTTGCGTTTGATCTTGATCAAATACTTACACTAGAAAGCATCAAATCTAGCCAGGACCAAATAGCTCAGTGGAAAAGCACTCAGCCAATCGCTGTTGGCGTTGGTTTTTTGCTCATCTATATCGCGGTCACCGCATTATCATTGCCTGGTGCTGCAGTGATGACCCTTGCTGCCGGGGCTTTCTTTGGCGTGGTATGGGGCACGGTAATCGTTTCAATTGCATCAACTGTCGGTGCAACACTAGCGTTTCTGGTTGCGCGCTTCTTATTAAGAGAAAGTGTGCAGAAACGCTTTGGTGACAAACTTCAGTCTTTAAACGATGGGATTGAAAAAGAAGGGGCATTCTATCTATTTACCCTCCGTTTAGTGCCGAT
>NVVG01000294.1 GCA_002402125.1 Moraxellaceae bacterium | reverse complement strand
AAAGATCCCACCATCTTCAAGATGGTGGGATTTGTTTATATTAAGACTGAAAACGATAGAAGTTATTTAAGGCTTAAAACCAAAACTTTCTTCAAAATTATTGGCAAATATTGTCATTGAAAATTCATGGTTTTGAGTTCCATGCTGCTAGATTTTGGCAGGACCATTTTGGTGAAATTCAATCACATTTTTATCTTGATCGCGAATAAAGAACATCTTGCCACCGTTGGGTAAGGTGATAGGACCTTCTGTAATCTGTATGTCCATTTTTTCGATTGCTGCTTGTGCTGACTGAATATCGTTTACATCCAAGGCAATATGAGTGTAACCAGGATATTTCTCAGGCACATCCATTAATATATTGCCATCTGATGTTGTATTGGCATTGAGAATAAAATTGATATTAACGCCAGATGGATGTTCCATCACAGCGACTGGTTCAGGACCAATAGGGCCAACAAGAAATACAAACCCAAGTTGCTCATAAAATGCTCTAGCCGCTTCCAAGTTAGCAACCCGTATGCCTATATGATTGATGCCGGTAATTTCTTTCATTATTTAAGCTTGTCTAAGGTAATAGTGAAGTTCGAATCATCATCATTCAAATAGATGTCGCCATCTTGAATATTACATTGCAGCTGCATTGAACGTTTAACCATAGCATCCAAACCGTCGCCATTAATGTGATAAACACTAAGGTTAGTGAAGCGCTGACATTTTTCTTGCTGTTGTTGCCACCACACTTTAGCTTTACGTTCGTGATAGGTGTAGATAATCACTTGTTCAGCACGGCCGCAGGCTTTACGAATTCGTTTTTCATCAACCTGTCCCAAATCAATCCACAGCTCAATGTCATCGGTGAGCGATTTTTGCCATAGATCAGGCTCATCATCACTGTCGATGCCTTTGGTAAAGCTAAGTGACTCACTGGCATTGACCATGAAAGCAACAAGACGCATCATAAAACGAAAATCTGTTTCAGAAGGATGTTGGGCTACCCTTAATTCGTGACTCTGATAATAGTGCCGATCCATATCAGCCATATTAAGAGAGATTTTATTGATAGTAGAACTAATAGCCATAACAAAGCGTCGGTTGAAGAGGGGGCTTTATTGTAGAGTATTTAGAAGTAGCAATCTCATCTCATAAATTTCAATCAAGCGCTCTGACATGTTGCGTTACTGACTCTTTATCTTCTTTATAGGGGTCACATTATGTGAACGGCTAAGTAACTCTTCAAACGGTTGCGGTTTACCAATCCCATAACCTTGGGCAAAGTTAACACCAATTTCACGTAACATGCCCTTGATCTCATCGTTTTCTACAAACTCGGCAATGGTCTGCATTCCCATTACCTGTCCTATTTCGTTAATCGATTTTACCATCGCATGATCAATGGGATCATCGACAATGTCTTTCACAAACATTCCGTCAATTTTCAGATAATCGACCGGCAGGTTTTTTAAATAGGCAAATGAAGATAGACCACTACCAAAGTCATCCAGTGCAAACCAACACCCTAATTTCTTGAGTGTGGATATAAAGGTGGTGGCGGTACTCAAATTTAAAATAGCCGCTGTCTCGGTGATTTCAAAACAGATTTTGTCTCCACTAATACCTGTCTCATTAAATTGCGTAACGATAAAGTCGAGCATATTTTGCTCAGTCAATGACTGGCCTGAGAGATTGATGGAGATGAAATGAATCTGCTCGAGAAAGTCAGGGTTTTCCGCCAATAAACGGAAGGTATTTGTAATAACCCAACGGTCAATCTGAGTGATTAAATTATAACGCTCAGCAGCAGGTAAAAATCCCCCCGGTGGAATGATCTTCCCGTTCTCATCAACCTTTCGGATCAATATTTCATAATGTATCGAGTTACTATCATCGAGTGGCACGATGGGTTGAGCATAAAGACAGAACCTGTCTTCTTCAAGCGCTTGATTAAGTCGTGAGATCCACTGGATTTGACCTTGACGCTGTGCGAGTTCTGCATCATCAGGATGATATACATGAAGACGGTTACGTCCCATGTCCTTGGCTACATAACACGCTGCATCAGCATTTTTTAAGACTTCCGTCAGATTAGGCGTCAGTTTAGTTATCGGTACTAGCCCCATACTTGCTTCAATATTGAAGGAGTAACCTTCCCAAACAAAATGATAATCTTGAATTGTTTTTTGCATTACCGTTGTTAAATGTTGTGCTTGTTCTAGCGAGCAATGTTTCATTAAAACGCCAAACTCATCACCACCTAGACGAGCCAAGGTGTCACGTTGTCGAACAAGGTCCTGTAGTAGTTTGCTAATCTGGCGCAGCATCTCATCGCCGGCGATATGACCACAGGTATCGTTAACGACTTTGAATTGGTCAATATCGATAAAGCACAAAGCATGCTCGTCGCGATCTTTTCTAACGGTGGAGATTAAGTGTTCTGCACGTAGTTCAAATTCTCTACGATTGACCAGTCCGGTCAATGCATCGTGACTCGCTTGATGGGACAGTTGCTCTGAAAGTTTATGGGCATCCGTTATGTCTTCCACTACACCCACGTAATAGCTAGGCTCTTCGCTATCGTCCCACATAGGGGATACATTTAAATTAACCCATACAATCGTACCATTTTTGTGGAGATACCTTTTCGCAATAGAGAATTCGGTAACTTCTCTATTGAATAACTGTTCCATATTATTAAAGTCCTGGTGCAAGTCATCAGGATGAGTTATTTTCGGCACAGTGAGCGCCAGCATTTCTGCTTCGGTATAACCAACAATATCGCAATATTTTTTGTTGATTTTCACAAACTCACCGGTTTTTGAATCTATCTGAGCAACGCCGACTGCAGCTTGTTCAAAAATGATACGGAATTTATGTTCACTTTGAGTTAATGCTTCTTCAGCAAGGCTGCGTTTTTTGATGTAATAAACAAGCATTATGATGATGGAGACTAAAACGAGTATCGACGCAATAATGCTCCAGATTTTCCATTTGTATGTTTCATAGGTTGAAAATGGTTTGTTTATGATCTGACTGTTAAGCGGCAAATCTTTTTCAACTATGCCAAAACGTTGCATGGCATTAAAATCGAAACGATATTCCAATGGCGGATTAGTGATCACTGGCATATTGGCTAAAGGTTCACCATGGAGATACTTCAATGCCATTTGTGCAGCGACTTCGCCTTGATACGCAGGATTTGTTATTTTGCCACCGACCACACCAAATCCGACGCTATCAGCTAGGGTATAAGTAGGCACGTTGCTACTGGTACTGACCAGACCAACACTTTCTCGAATAGATATCGATTCACCTTCCGGCGTTCTTGCATAGACTGTCCATAAAACAAGAGCATCATTTGGCAGATTATTGAGGAAAGTACTCAATTCATCTTTGCCTAAATTTGTTAAATATGTGAAGGTTATCTGATCGCTGAATAAGTGGGCGACATGCTCTATCAGCCCTCTAAATAGACTGGCAGTGGTCGTGGCATCAGATACTACGACGATTTCTTTGGTCGTGGGGTGAAGCCCCAGCATCATATCAATCGTGCCAGCAGCATCATAGGTTTCGGTAATACCGGTAATCAGTTTATGACCTTCGATATCTGATGGCTGATAGTCGTTAATACCATTAAAAAATACCGGCACATCAGGGAATAATTCATCACGATATTTCAACAGGAAGTTTAACGCGTTGTTATCCGTAGAGATGATGGCATCAATCTTTTGAAAACGGTATTTATGCTGATAGAGATTCAGAAGTTGAAGATAATAGTCGTTATCAGAAACGCGTTTTGTATCCATGTAATTGATGAACAGTTCAACATCTTGCTGTTCATCCATAACAGAATGGATGCCATCCATGATCCCGTCTGTCCAATTGTAGCCTTCAGAGTATGAATTGAGGACTAAAACTCGTTTCATCTCAGCGTAAACAGTTGAACTCCAACTTCCCAATAGAAGCAGGATAAATATAAAAACGGGACCTAATTTAGACTTGTTTTGCATGCCAACTTCCATCTGATAAACAAACTCTAGCTGGTAGACCATAACAAATGCTATCAATAATAAACATACCTATTATCATTTCGATCTGTGCTAAATAACTTGAACTTCAATTTCATCAACTATTTAGGATGATAGCCAAGTACTCAACAACTTGGATGGATAGAAAAGTCATCTGACATGTTTAAGTTAATCTTTAAAATAGTTCTTAAGTTCACCTTCCGTCGGGACGCGTTGAAAAGCCAGCTTCCCATCAACAATGATGTTGGGGGAGTGACGAATATTCAGTGCTGAAACCAGTTCAGGGTGGTCTTCTACAAATTCAACTTCGTAATTAATGTCTAGATTGTGTAATTCGTTTTCTAGGTTAGGTAGATTAAAGTCGGTTTTGGTGACTAATAGTTGGACTCTCATGACGTTTCCTCCTATGCAGAATAACTCTAGTCTTGAGTTAAATGACCGTGCCGATGTTTGATGCTTTGAGTAATGAAATCGGAGAGAGAAAGCCGCCACCAGTTTTATTTTTAAGGCGGATTAAACCTCTTGCAAAGACAAATCGGGCATATGGTTAATTGTAAGACTTAACCTTAGCTTTTGCACTGATTATTGTTTTACTGCAATGGATGAATAAATAGACAATCAGGAAAACTGAGCAAGGTTGATGATGATGTTTTGATGTAGAAAGTTAGATGAATCGCTTGATTATAAATCTTCTGATTGCACACTGATAAAATTAGGATTACAGTCCTTAAGAAGCCATTTTTTAACGCATTAACTAGGGAAGGCAACACGATGAAAGTGCAGGGAAATATTATCAATGCTGATTTTATTGATCAGTTGAATCAGCCATAGACCGGCATAAATATAGATGAAACCGCTTCCCATTTACCAACCTCGGCAAATTGGCAGCGTGTATTTACTGCTCATTCCTATCTTTGGCATCTTGTATTGGCTTAATCCAACTTTTTGGCCTGAGCCGTTAACGTTTATTCAAAGTATCTATTTCAGTGTCATTACCATCACAACGCTGGGTTATGGTGATATTTCTCCGGTTACTGAAACTGCTCGACTAATATCAGCGGTGGAAGCCTTGTCTGGGATTGTATTAATAGGTTTGTTTTTGAATTCGCTAGCACACAGCAGGATGGAGACCGAAGAAGAGCAAAGGCATGAAACAATCCAGCTGCACTTAAATGCTAGATATACCGAGTTTAGAGAGCGCGTAGCTGAAATCTGCTTGAGAGCGTCATCACAAAGCGACACCATAGATAAAGATCTGGCGCATCATTTACGAGAAATGAATAATTTTCGTAATTATTTTAGAGATAAAGAAAGGTGGTACGCAGTACTGAATGGTTTGAAAAGTGACTCAATGATGCGTGAAGATTTATTTGTTGAAATTGATCTGTTAATTCAACAAGTGACCTATGCTCTGAATAATGTCTACATCAAGGATCATGAAGCGCTGCGGTTTTTGACGCGGTTTACGCAACATACTTACCGACTTAGAAACGCCAATGAATATGCCCATGATCCTGTGAAGTATTTAGGTGGCTTTTTATGGGCGATCATGGCTGGTTGGTGTAACAAGAAAGAAGGCTATCGAAGCGAAGATATTATAGAAAAAAGTATTCAACGTTTATGACAAAGGAAAAACTAAATCCCAAGTGTTTCTAACAATAACTTAGAAAGGGGTTCTGAAATTCCATGCCATTTCGATTACCCGAATAGATAAAAATAAATACAGGGTAATTAGGCCAATAGTCAAAATGACATGGTATTTTGTTTTGGATATTTTTCTGATGCCATCATAAAGGTTTAAGGCGATAAGAAGGCATGAAATTCCGATCACACCCAAGCCAGAATATTTACTTTGAACGAAGCCAAAAAAGATACTTGTATGTTCTCTAAACTCATTTGTTCCAATAGCGAGCAGAAAAGCACAGATTAGAAAATTTCTAAGATGATCAAACACGGCCTTAGATATCCCTGAGTCTAAAGCAGTATCTAATCGTTTGAAAATAGCCATGGTTTGGATCCTTAACAGTGTTTTTTGAATTTAGAGATCATAA
>NVVG01000293.1 GCA_002402125.1 Moraxellaceae bacterium | reverse complement strand
AGGTCGATGTTGTCTGGGTTTTGGAGGTCTAGCACGACCTCTCTGGAGGGGGTGTCCATTTAATGCTCGGTTCCCACTTTTAAATCATGGGCTTCGTAGGCTTCAACAATTCGCTGCACGAGCGTGTGACGCACCACATCTTTGGCTGCGAAATAGGTAAAGCCGATGCCTTCAACACCCTCAATTACCTCCATGGCATGTTTTAGTCCTGATAGCTGCCCCTTAGGCAGATCTATTTGGGTGTAATCACCGGTAATGACCGCTTTTGAACCAAAGCCAATACGGGTTAAGAACATCTTCATTTGTTCTTTTGTGGTGTTTTGACTTTCGTCCAGAATGATAAATGAGTGGTTTAAGGTGCGGCCTCGCATGTAAGCCAGCGGTGCTACCTCAATGACTTGGCGCTCGAGCAGTTTGGCGACACGCTCAAAACCTAGCATTTCATAGAGTGCGTCATATAGCGGGCGTAAATACGGATTGATTTTTTCGGCAAGATCACCGGGTAAAAAGCCAAGTTTTTCGCCAGCTTCTACTGCAGGTCGAACCAGCAATATTCGTTGAACTTCTTCTGCTTCCAATGCATTTACCGCGCAAGCGACGGCTAGGTAAGTTTTGCCTGTACCAGCGGGGCCAATGCCAAAGTTTATGTCATGGCGAAAAATACTGCGTACATAATCTCTCTGGTTTTCTCCGCGGGGTTTGATGCTGCCTTTGCGGGTAACTATAGCAAGGTCTTGTAATAGGTCGCTATCAACATGGGTGCGTGTTGGTGCGACTGTGCCTGCAGTAGATTCGTTGTTGTTATGGTCAGCATCGTTACTATTTTCACTACGGTCACTCAGCGACATTAGCACTTCATTGAGTTGTATGTGCAATGAGTCTGGGGTGATTTCGCTATTATCTTTTGTGTAAAGCCTTTGCAGTAATACGGCTGCGGCGTTGACGTTTTCGGTGGGGCCAGTGAGCTTGAAGCTGTTGCTTCGGTTTTGAATGTCAATGCGAAGTGCAGACTCAATCTGCTTAAGGTGGGCGTTTAGCTGACCGCAGAGGTTTGCCAGCCGCTTAGGTTCGTTAGGCTCTAGAGTAAACTGCTGGGTTGTAACTGAAATATTCAATATGATTAATGACCGCTCCCACGGAAACTAGGCGTTATCTTTAGACTACACGTATTCGTAGGCCGAGTAAAAATACTGCGAGCTATGCCTTGGTAAGTTAGGCCGTTTTTTGGCTCTGATATTTTGGCAAATGTGTAATGTGTTTAGTCGGTTATGAATGTGCCGATTAATGAGTTGGGGTATGCATCATCTATATGCACATTCACAAACTGGCCGATGAGGTTGTCATCATCGTGCCTGAAGTTGACCACGCGGTTGTTCTCTGTACGCCCCTGAAGTTGACCTGGGTCCTTCTTGGATACGCCATCTACTAGAATACGTTGAGTGGTACCAACCATGCGACGACTAATGGCTTTGGCGTTTTGGGTGATGCGATGTTGCAATAGCCCCAAACGATGTTTTTTGGTTTCTTCGGTGATGTCATCTGCAAGCTCTGCTGCGGGAGTGCCGGGCCGGGCGCTGTAGATAAAACTGAAACTGTGATCAAAGCCAATGTCATCGATGAGCTTCATGGTGGCCTGGAAGTCGCTGTCGCTCTCGCCCGGAAAACCAATAATAAAGTCAGAAGACATAGAAAGGTCTGGGCGAATCGCACGTAGTTTGCGAATTTTTGATTTGTATTCCAGCGTGGTGTGGCCACGTTTCATCATGGTGAGTATACGGTCGGAGCCACTTTGAACAGGAAGGTGCAAATGGCTTACCAGCTCGGGCACTGTTGCGTAAACGTTGATTAGAGCATCACTGAACTCCACCGGGTGAGAGGTGGTGAAGCGAATACGATCGATGCCGTCGATGTCGGCAATGAGGGTGATGAGCTCTGCAAGGTCCACGGTTTCTTCATTTTCGGTGATTCCTTGATAGGCGTTGACGTTTTGACCCAGTAGATTCACTTCACGCACGCCCAGGCTGGCTAGGTGGTTAATCTCTTCGATAACCCCGTCAAGTGGGCGACTAACTTCTTCTCCGCGCGTATAGGGTACGACACAGAAGGTGCAGTATTTGCTACAGCCTTCCATTATAGAGACAAAGGCCTTGGGTCCTTCAACACTGGGCGCAGGTAACGAGTCAAATTTTTCAATTTCCGGGAAGCTAACATCAATCACCGCTGCATCGGTAACTTTGACCTGGTTAATCATCGCGGGCAGGCGGTGCAGGGTTTGCGGGCCAAAAATCATGTCGACAAAGGGCGCGCGGGTTCTAATCGCATCGCCTTCCTGGCTGGCAACACAGCCACCTACGCCAATAATAAGGTTGGGGTTCTTCTCTTTGAGCTTTCTCCAGCGACCGAGTTGGTGAAAAACCTTTTCTTGCGCTTTTTCTCGGATGGAGCAGGTGTTCAGTAGTAGTACATCTGCTTCGTTGGCGTCTTCTGTCTCCTCCAGCCCATGGGTTGCTTCTAATAGGTCGGCCATGCGAGATGAGTCGTACTCATTCATTTGGCAGCCATGGGTTTGGATAAACAGTTTCTTGGTCATAAGGTTCTTCACGGGCCTGATCGTAGTAGGAGCGCCATTATACCTACGAGTGAGCGCCATTCCCAGTGAGTTCTACATTGGAAGTGGCTGGCCTAACTGAATTTGTGATTCGTCGAGCGTTAGAAAGTTGTTGCGCCTGAAAAATGACGAAATTTTTTCGATATAGTTAATTTGATGAGTTATCCATAGTGGAAATTGACGGATTGTATGGGTTGAAATTAACTTTGTGGTGACAAATGTAGCGTTGTTGGCATTGCTAGGGCTGTGGCCTTGCAAGCTAAGGTCGGTTGCATGGGCTCAATAAAAAAGCCTGTAGATTTTTAAGAATAAAAATGACAAAGAATCACCAAAACTATCAGTAAATGTTGTTTGACGTTTTATTTAGTGTTTAAAAACATAGGGTTAAGAAAGGTGTTTGTTATGTGTTTTTGAGCTGTTAATTGGGTCACATTAATAGCGGGTGTGTTTATTTTTTAAACAACTATATTACTTACACCGCCGCCGAAAACGGGGTGGGAATAATAAGAAAGGTTTTTTTGCTAATAAATTTAGTGCTTAGAATGATCGATAGAATAGAAATAGCACAGGTTTTAGAAAACATAGATAAAGCGCCATAGACAAAAAAATGACGAAAAATCTAGAAGTAAAAAAACGTAAGCTAAATTAGTTAGGAGTTGAAAATGAACATATCCGCCATCGCCTCATCAATTGTAAAGATCTCAATATTAATCGTATCACTGTCTGGTTTAGCTGCTTGTGGCGCAGCCGGTACTTCGTCCGGCGACGATACTCAGAGCACTTCATCGTCCACCTCTTCTTCTACCGTTACTGCAGATATAGTTACTGCAGATATAGTTACCGCAGAAAATAGTACCCCTGATAACATGATGCGTGGCCAGTTTCTCGATAGTGCGGTTTCCGGTTTATGGTATGAAACAGACTCAAACTCTGGTTTTACCGACGAGGAGGGTTTCTTCTATTACTTGGCAGGTGAGACGGTTAGTTTTTATTTGGGCGCTACGTTGTTAGGGGCGTCTGAAGCAAAAATTGAAGTGACTCCGTTAGATTTGTTGGAATCTGGCGATAACCCTGACAAATTGCAAAATATTTTGACTGTTTTACAAACGTTGGATGCAGACTCGGATCCTTCAAACGGTATTGATATCCCTTTGTCTACGGATGATTATTTATCACAGTATACGTTGCCACTAAACTCTTTTGCAGGAATATTTGCAGCCAGTATAGTAGTGAAAGACCTGGTCGCTACTGTTACTAGTGGCGGTAGTTTAAAAGATGCTTTAGATGCATTCGAGCATTTTCGCGAAACATTGCTATCTGATAGAAGAAATACCAGCGATGAAGTGATCTTAAATCTAGTTAAGAGTACTTGGGACGCGACAATAACCTCAAGCCAGTGTGGCGATGTGTCATCGGAGCTTGTGTTTAACTTCAATATTTTGGGTGTGTTATCAATGGGAGAGCATGACCTGGTGTTGGATGAAGATAGCGAAGACGTATCCTGTTCTTCTGCTCGCCTGGGAATATTCTTTACTACCTATGAAACTAGCGGATTGTTTGCCTGTGCTAACGAGTGCACTGCTGCCGATTTGAATCGAGTTGTGATCGACGAGGATGTGGTTACCGCTTTAAGTTATGATGCTGATGCAGGTACTCTCACTGTAGTGGAGACAACGATGTTTGATGGCGAGAGTGTTGCAAAGACAACGGTATTAACTGCTCGTCAATAGCAGTAAGAGATCGTCCATAAAAAAGCGTCGTGCGGTTAACGGCGCTTTTTTTATGGGTGACTTTTTAGTTGTCAGTTTAAAAATATGTATGTAGTTAGGGCAGTTAGGGCAGTTAGGGTTGTTTTAGTACAACAAGAATAACTACCGCTACTAGAATTAAAACCGGTACTTCATTGAAAAACCGAAAAAATTTTTCTGACTTGGTGTTGTTGTCGGCGGTGAATTTCTTTTGGTAAACACCACACAGGTAGTGATAGGCAATTAGCAGCATTACCAGTGTTAATTTAATATGCATCCAGGGTGCGTGGGAAAAATAACTGTCCCAGCGATCTACCAGCATCCACAATCCAAGTCCTGTAGCAATTATCGCACTCGGGGTCATGATGCCACGGTATAACTTTCGCTCCATTACTTTGAAGCGTTCACTGCCTTTGCTATCGCCTTCATTGAGCGCTTGTACGTGATAGACAAAGAGTCGTGGCAAATAGAAAAGCCCCGCAAACCAACAGACAACCGCAATAACATGGAACGCTTTAACCAGTAGCATAAAAACCTCAGTGAATAATATGTATTTGCGATGGAGTGGATGCATCGACCTAAGCGATAGATGTTAACGCAAAAAATGGACTATCGATAAAACCGCTCGATGTCCTTACGTGTCACTATACCAAAAATGCGGTGGATATTGGGAGCGGTCATTCGCTGTACGTATACAGCGTCAATGAACTTGGAGTCCATAACGTCCAATGCTTCCTTAAGGGTGGCGCTCATGAGGACGGGCTGTACGTCGAGGCGGCTGGCGGGGATCTTTAGCAGGTTAATAGTGGTGCTGTAAGTGTCTGGTTGTTGCTCAAGTTCGCTGCTTGTATCGGATGTGTGCATAGAGCCGTGTCGATGATTATCCGGGTGATCTTCTAAGTAGCGAGCTAGGTCTGCGGCGGGAATAATATGGCTCGGGTCGTGGTCGATGCCAATGATAATCCATTCATGGCGCTGTGCTACAAGTTCGCGCGCTTGTGCAAAGGTTAATTCTCGCTTCGCGCGGGTGAAGCTTCGTTCCATTGTGGCAGGCACCGCGGTGCGATGCAGGTGCTGTGATAGTGCCGATATTTTTAGTTCGACCCCCTGTTCCATCAATAAAGCACGGAAAATACTGGTTTGTTTAAACACCTCAGAGCTAACCATGCTGGCAATGACCACCACTAACATGCCAGGGAATATGATGTTGGGATTGGAGGTTAACTCCAGTAACGCCATTAGTGCCGCCAAGGGAGCCTGTAATACAGCGCTCATCATGCCGGCAAGACCTAGCATGGCATATAAGCTGGAGCTGGAATTGCTGCTTGGTATTAATTCCAAACCAATGAGCCCCATTGCCGCACCCGCTGTGGCTCCCATAAATATCGCCGGTCCGATGAACCCTCCCGGGATGCCTGAGCCGGCACAAAGGCTGGTGGCAATGAGTTTAGTGAAGGTGATAAGTAGCAGTGTTGTTAAGCTCAATTGGCCTACCAGTGCAGCGTTGACGGTATCGTAGCCGACTCCCATGATTTCTGGGGTAACCAGCGCGATGAGGCCGCCGGCGGCGCCGACAAGGGTGAAGCGAAGGCTAATGGTGATATTCTGAGTATGGCGGGAGACTTGTCGGCTGAGCCAGATAAAGCAGGCGGCTAAGCATCCCATCACTACAGCGAGTAACATGATGTAGGGTATCTCTAATAGGGTAGAGATTTGCAGGGTGGGGACGATAAAGGC
>NVVG01000292.1 GCA_002402125.1 Moraxellaceae bacterium | reverse complement strand
CAGTGGGGGGGGGTGCTAGGCGATTTGAACGTAAGATCCCTATCCTGGATAGTAAAAGCATCACAATTTGAACATTCACCCGGCCCAGATGGTAATGTATTTATTCGCAATGCAAATGATATGACTGCCTTAACGGATATAACATCTGTCCCTGGATCATTGACTCTTGAAAACATCAACTTTGACCCATTGACAATGCTTTCTCACATTACTGACATTGAAGGTGATTTAATAATTGATACTAATAGAAATTTAGAACACCTCACTGTATTCGAAAATCTGCAGAGTGTTGGTGGGGATATGATTCTTTCTGGTGCTTTTAAGTCATTAGCCGGGCTCGATAATCTTCAGTTCATAGGTGGGGATATGGCTATTTTATGTTCTTCTCTATGGGAGAAGGGAGGGCAATTAGAGTCATTAGCCGGGCTCGATAATCTTCAGTCCATAGGAGGGGATATGACCATTTCAACAGCCAACCTATTAAGGTCCTTAGCTGGGCTCGATAATCTTCAGTCCGTAGGTGGGGATATGACTATTTCAACAAACGATCTATTTAATTCCTTAGCTGGGCTCGATAATCTTCAGTCTGTTGGTGGGGATATGATTATTTCACAAAATAGAGTTATGTCATTCGCCGGGCTAGAGAGTCTTCAATCTATTGATGGCGCCTTAAAAATACAGGTTAACGATCACCTCACATCGCTGTCTGAATTAGAAAGCCTCCAGTCTGTTGGTCTATCGGTATTAATTGACAGAAACCGTAATCTTTGTGATTCGGAAGCAGAAGCTCTGCTTGATCAAATTGGTGAAATCGGTGAAGTATCTGGCGGTAAACAGTGCTAGCTTGGTTTGTTATTTACTTATTTATCGGCTAATTGTTTTATTAAATAATTTTTAATTGTGCCAATCTAACCAAGGCATTTCATATGAAATGCTTTTATCCATGCGCACCTAAGGATTGGTGTGCATGGATAAAAGACAATGGCAAGCTCATGTAAGCAAACACAGTACAAGCGGGCTCAGCAAGAGTGCATATGCCAAACAGCATGGTTTGGTCTATTGCAATTTCATCTACTGGACGAAAAAGCTGGCTCAACAATCACCCGATGCCTTTGTCGTGGTTAACGTAACCTCATCAAATACCGTGAAATTAAAGACCGAATCCAAATCCGTCATAGAAACAGCAGAAATCCTGGGTGTATTGGAATTTCCAAACGACACCAGGCTGGTCATCCATAGCCCTGAATTGGTTGCGCAGTTACCTTTCCTACTGACAGGTAATGTGTGACATATGTGGTTGTCCTCAAATTGCTTGCACATCAGTTTGAGTGCCTGCCCCGCGAAGTGTATTGGGTATGAGGCGCTACTACCGTGGAATATTAGTCTGGAAAAAGTTGGCGCTGCTCGGGTAGCGGCATGATGCGATTATGCCTCGTGAACTAGGGGCGTAATTTTGAACCTATTTCTACCAGCGCCAAAGAAACAGGCAGTAGTTTGATTGAAATTCGAACGTAGTTTTGTGTGAGCGGCGTCATATTTTTACATGGTACGAGGCTGCAATCATAAGTGACTGATATAACTGGGAATAAACACTATCTTGTGAATTGAAATATATGTGGATATGTAGATCGAACGACATTTTAACAAATAGGCTTTGGTGTGTGGCGATCTAACGTATTGATTTAATGATAAAAAGGGTCGATAGTTAGATCCTTGAAAATTGGATATGTCGCAGGCGAAAATGTCGACGCGGCGCTATATTAAGCTGTTAAATTAAAATTGGGAATATCATGGATTTGTTTCAAATAAAAACGATAAGAGCTCCCAGTAAAGCGATCATTTATATGTTTTTTCTATTCATCAGCATGTTTTTGCCGCTGGTAGGAGTTTCAGAAACAATAAACTGGGACTCAGATTCACAATACATACTTGAAAAATGTGATGCCTCTCCGGAAACACCGTTTACGAGAGTTATGACAGAAGCGATTGGTGAAGACGTTACCTATCTTAAAAGAACCAGTCCTGGAGGAGAAGTAAAAATTACGTATTGGCATAAAGTTCGCGCCAAGGATAGCGAAGAGTATATAAAGCACTTTGCCTGGTACTCGAGGGAGAAGGGGCATATTTGCATGGTTTATTATGATATAGCTGGTGATTTCGTCAAAAAGGAAAAATCATATATAAGTGCGGGAGACTACATAGAAGAATGCCGCCGTAAGCACGAGGGTTCAAAGGTGGTGTCAGGTTGCGTGCCTCCTGGATTTGAGGGCTCTACTGAATGATTAGCTCTATGCCGGTATAAATCGTATATATTAACCTGCCGTTCGAGCATACGTTGAGGCGGCTGTAGGTTCAGATGGTAATTCGGCTGAGGTGCAGCGTGGCCACAGCTAACAAGGGCAGGCAACGTGATTGCTAAAAGCGTGGCTTCGCCACAACGCAGCACTTGCTGCCAACGTTAGAAGTCATTATGAATATACAGACATTCGGATTACTAAAAAAAGTGTTATCAGAAACACGGCAAAGTGGCCAGTGTAGCGTGCCTTGGAAGGAGGTTGAGTCTTTCTTAGTTAAGCTTCGAATTTCTGATGTGAAATCTGCAATTGAGCAATGGGCAGAGAGTAATATGATGTACGTTGAGTATGATCATGTAGAGAACTCGGCAGATGAATTTAAAACGATTACTTTTAGGGCCTCAAGATGACAAAAACATCTAACAAGTTTGCGAGAAATCGCCATAACTTTCCTCGTTTTAACGGACATCAGGTTCTTCACCTTGCTCCTCTAACGAGGCGATGAACGTGGAATGGTTAACAGTGGCGTTAGTCCACGATTACAACACAAAGAGAAACTAAATTATGGGCGTTGCATACAGATTGAAAAAGTCGAAATTTTATATTTCCAAAGAAAATAAAGAATTAGCGTTTGATATTTTAAAGTCAACCTTTACAAGCTTCGAAATATACAAAAAGGCAGGTGTAGATGATGACGAAACCTTCTACAAGCAATTTAGGGATTCACAAACCTTTGAAAATGCGGCTCAACTAGCAGGGTGGTTCGGCGTAAATGATGTTCTCTCTGATAGTAAAGGTAATGCTAAAGGTTTTAAAAAAGGGGGCGATATGGACAGTGACCCAACTGACTCTATAATTGGTTTCTACACTCCAATCGCTCATCTAGTTAAAGAGGGCTCATTCATAGAAATAGGACATGAGGGAAGAGAAATTTCCACATTTTCATTTTCTGGCGGTAAAATAGCTGTTTCTATTAGGTAGAGGTCGTCAACTATCGGTCTAACAAGCACAGGCACATTCGCCCTGCGGGCTGGACTCGTTTCACTCGCCCGTGCTGTGAACGTTAGAAATTGAAACCAAAAACTAAAGGGAATTTGTATGAGCTATAACAATCTTCCAACTAAGAAAAAACAACTAATTGTCACTATCGGAACACTCATAAGTTATGGTGTAATATTTTATGGTATGACTACTACTTTCGATGAAATTGATGATAATACAAAATTATTTTTAACTCAGTATGGAATGATGGTGATATTTACTTCAGCGGTTCTAGCAGGTATTGGATTTACATGGTCGGAAAAAGTTCATCAAAATAGGACCTTAGCAGAAAGTGAAATTAAACGTACCACTACAACCATTGATATACTAAAGGCTCAGGAAAGGCAGCTAAACATTGATTTAGGCATTCCAGGAAAGAAAAATTACGAGGCATTAAGTAATGCAAAGAGAGAATTAGAAAAGGTAAATGAGCATCCTGAATTTGTTACTTTTTCAGGTCAGCTATCTTTGTTTGTATTAGGTGTCGGTTCGATGATGTGTATAGTTGGCGCTGGATAGAGCGTTAAGTGAAGCATTGACAAAGTATTTTTCCTACTAGGCTGTTAGGTTCTCATATGAATAAATCTAAAAACTTACACGAACTCTATGCTGATTTTGGTATGGCCGCAGAGAAAGCTCAAGTATTAGAGATCGAAGCAGGTAATGTTGTATTATCATTTGTTAGTATGTTTGTTGACCCCAAAACAATTTCTTCGGAAGATAAAGTAGTATACAAAAAGTTAGTTGATGAAGTTGATCGTAAGACTTTAGGTAACCTGCTTCGTAAAATAAGAAACATTGTTGAATTTGACCCATCTTATGAGGAAGTAATATCTGAAGCTTTGCGCAAGCGTAATTACCTTGTCCATGGTTTTTTTAAAACACATAACTTTGCGATTTTCGATGAAACAGGACAAATTGAAATGCGTAAGGAGTTAAGTGATATATCAAAACAAATGGATGTCGCGCATAGGCATTTAGCCGCAATATCTCTATTGTTGGAAAAGTTAGCTGGCAGAGAGGAATGTTCTACGGAAAAAGCTGATAAATTGATGAAGCTAGGTAAAGCTGTCAAAATCTAATGACGCATTCAAACAAGCAATGATTTAGCTACGCTTTGACGGAATCAGGGTTTGCGCTCTGCCCCTCTAACAAGCAGATGCACCCGAATTGTAATACTCGTGCGCCTTTATGCCCATTGCGCTACCGCTACATTCTTGCATAAATTCACCCAAGTATTACAATCGGGTGATCATGGGCGTTAAAAATATCTACATAGAATATGGATAAAAAATACGGAGTCTTTAAAACTGGGAAAGGATGTCTAACTGCTATAATTGGAATGCTGACGTTCATGATTGTTGTTCTCTACCTGGCAATAATCGTTCGGCCTGAAAAACCAATAGTCGTCATGATTATGATTTTTCTTGCCTCCATCCTCGTTTGGATATCTTTCAAGGTTGATAATCGTAGAAATCAGTGATTATTGCCTTTATGCATATGGATAAATGATGAAAAAGGTCAAAATAAACGTATCATTCGAATTTGAGTGCGAAGTAGATGCCAAAGATAATAATGAGGCGTATCTGATTGCCTCAGATAATGCGATGGACTACCTAGACTCAATGCTTCAGGATTCCCGAAAACTTGATGAATTTTGGGAATATGAAGCAAGAATTCAAAATATCAGCGTTGCAGATGTATGACTATATTAGGTTACGTATACAGTATTTAGGTAAAGGCACCTACCGTGCCAAAATCCATAGTGCTTCGTCCTTTAACGAGGCAATCAACACGAATTGAAAAACTGGGGTGACTTTGTGATCGCTGCGCTTGTATCACAAAGTCACCCCACTTTTTCAATCGTGTTATCACAGCGTTATTGGTTTCTCTTATTCACAAAAAAATAAATAATATCTACAGGAGATATGGTGAAAAATATATTGGGTGTTTTGGTTAGCGTATTGTTTGTTTCTGGGTGTGCGTCGAATCAGGTGTATACGACAAAAATCGATAGCACCATTGATAAAACAAATTTGAAAATATCTTCGCGTGCGATCCGAGATTCTGTGCACGTTCCATTCCTGATTAATAAGAAAATTGAGCTTTCCTTTTATAGTGATCAATCTGGTTGCCCTGATTTCAAAAAAAATACGACTGGATATCTACATACACAGAAATTAACTAAGGAAAACTGGGAATCTACAGTTGAGATTCCAAGTAACGCCAATATATATGTATTACTGACAAATAGTATGTTTAATGAGACATATTATTTGGGTTTTAAATTTAATACCGAGGCAATGTCTAGCTACGAAATGTCTCTTGAAAGAAATACGATGGGCTTTGGTACTGGAAGAATTGATGATAAAGCCATGTATGAAATTAGCAATAAGGGTGAAAGAACACCTTTTGGTAAAATTAGCGGATTAAAATTGGCTCAGAATTGGATTGGAGAAGCTAGCGACTACTATTATATTGATAGCATTGCCTGCAATTAATATAGTTATCTAGGGGCTAAGAATTAGGATATTACTAGTATCAATTACTAGGGGCGCGTCCCGTATCAATAAGGTCGCACTAGCCTCTAACTAACGGATCAACACGAATTTAAAACGTATGGCAATTGTATGATGCGCTTCGCTTTTATCATACAATTGCCATACGTTTTAAATCCTGTTATCAGCGGGCGTTAGAGCGTCAAGTTTAATCTTGATGCATCTTGCAGGGTGCAAGTCCCTGTCGGGAAAGGTTTAACCAACCACCCGTATCGAGTGTTGCGCCTG
>NVVG01000020.1 GCA_002402125.1 Moraxellaceae bacterium | reverse complement strand
TCACATCAAAGTAATGCGCTTCAGAGCTGGCGCAGTCTCTCAACACCGGCTGGCCATTACTCGGGGCTTCAAATCCGATGGTGTAGACGATGATCCCCGCCGCTTTGGCGGCATCTATCAACGCGGCAGGGGCTAACTCACCATCAGATGCAGTGGTATGGCTATGAAGATCGTAGATTTTTGAAGTCATCAGGCTCGCTTTTCGTGCTAATCGTAAATAAATATTCTATCATTGGTGGCCTTTTATGTATGCGCATCCTTTGAAATTACCCCTGTGATGCGTATATTCTTCTCAAAAACCGTAATAACGACGAAAAAACGTTCTATGAAGCAACTTTTTGATTTTTTCCCTATAGCCATTTTTGTTGGTGTGTACTTCAACACTGAAGACATCATTCTTGCCACCATGTTCTTAGTCGCTGGCAGCGCCATTCAACTTATCCTGGGTTTGTTGATCTTTAAGAAAGTCGAAAAAACCCACCTCTACACTTTTCTGGTATTACTGGTTATGGGAGGGCTCACCATTGCCTTCAAAGACCCCATCTTTATTATGTGGAAGCCAACCGTCATTAACTGGACCTTCTCACTGGTTATCTTGGGCAGCCAATTTATAGGCAAGCGCACCATTGTTCAGCGCCTCATTGAAGGCTTATTAAAGCAAGCYCCMCATTTGTCYSTAGARGTGCCGCAAGATAAGTGGAAACTACTTAATCTTAGCTGGGTCATCTTTTTTATCTTTTTGGGCGCCGTTAATATTTATGTGGCGAAGAATTACGAAGAAAGCACCTGGGTGACCTTTAAACTGATTGGCATGACCTTATTTAATTTGATATTTTTTGTCGGCCAGTTCGCGTATCTATCAAAATTCATGCAAGAAGATCCAGAGATATCGGATACTACGGATACTCAGGACGCACCAAAATCCCAAGAGACTACGACTACCACCGAGCAGCCAAAACAGGATTAATCATTATGCTTTACGCCGTCATTGCAGAAGACGTGAAAAATAGCTTGGAAAAACGCCTATCGGCACGCCCGGATCACCTTAAACGACTAGAAACGTTAAAATCTGAAGGTCGATTATTTGTCGCAGGGCCCTTTCCTGCATTGGATACTGAAACCCCTGGAGAAGCTGGATTTACCGGCAGCTTGGTTATTGCGGAATTTGAGAGCCTAACGGCCGCACAGCAATGGGCAGATAACGACCCCTATATCGCGGCTGGAGTTTATGCCCAAGTCACCGTCAAACCTTACAAAAAAGTGCTACCCTAAGCGTATCCATTTCGATAAGAATGATAACCAAAGGATCATTACGTGAAAGTCATTACGTCATCAACACTCTCTCTATTAAGCCTGTTACTAAACTCACCTCACCACCCTTTGCTGCGCACTTTGATATTTGCTTTAGCCAGCACTAGCCTTTTATCGACAGCTGGCTACGCCGAGACACTCTATATTAAAGACGAAATTCGTATTGAAATGCATTCTGGCCCCACTACCGGCTACAGAATCATCCGATATTTGAAAAGTGGCGATACGCTGAATGTCATCGAGCGATCCGATAATGACAATTGGCTAAGAATAGAAGCCAAAGGCCGCGAAGGCTGGATACAAGCTAAATATACGTCTATCACGCCTATTGCTAAAGCTTTGCTTAAAAATTCCAAACAGAAAATAGCCTCTTTAGGGCAAAAGAACGATACGCTAGCCGCACAACTCACAAAAGCTAACGCCGAACTAACATCCATAAAGACACTTCAATCCAGCCTTCAATCATCCAATAACAAACTCAACAAAAAACTGAGCCTGATTGAAAAAACAGCATCCAACGCCATCACCACCGAACGCTCTTATCAATTACTCCAAGAAAAAACTGAGTTGCTAAATGTCAGTCTTGAAAAGCTAGAAGAAGAAAACAAAATACTGGCAAGTAATAATTTGGAAGATGGCATTATATGGGGCATTATCGCCGTTTTTGCCGGAGTAATATTAACGCTCTGTATTCCTAAAATGTCCAGCCAAAAACCTCGCAGCGAATGGTAGAGTTTACCGGAAATAAAAAAGGAGCCAACAAATGGCTCCTTTTTTATTTCCGGTAAATTGGCTAATTCACACATCGATATGCATTGGCTTGAATTTCAACTTTAAACAAACCTAATCGAGTCTTTAATTGCTTTTGATACTCACGGTTATCGGTTATCTCGATAGTATTCGCTCCTAACGCCACGGCCTTATCTTCGAGATCATCTCTCGCCTGTGAACGCAAAAAGCCGTCCGTCATGATAATGGTCCAAAGAGCACCATCATCACCTGAGGCTCCCATAATTTCATCCAACAACTGACAATCTTTCGTTAACAGCGAACTCTCGTCGCCTTTTTCTAGCCAATGTATCAACTCAGCAGGGCCTAATAATTGACAACCCGCGGTTATCGAGCCAAACCAAACACCCACGAGCAAAACCCTTCCAACAGAAAACAGTCCACGTACCATACCCCACCCCTTACCTATTATCTTTTAATCCGACGCTACCCAGCCAAGAATTTCAACTTCATAGACCTGAAAAACCACATTACTTTTATTCATTGTTATCCGGAAGTACCTAGCCTGATAAGCACCATCGGCCGCATTCCCGCTAGAACTCGCCACTCCAGGTTTGCAGGATACTTTCGTCGGCCCGATGGAAAAACCCGTTGTACAAGGAACCTCACCTCCGGAGAGCTGCATAGTTTCTCTCCAAACAACGCCATCTTTTGATAGCCCATAGGTTTGATTCATACTTGCTTTAGGGTCAAAAAGAAATACCGTGATTTTTGCAATCGGCATTACCGAACCTAAATCAATAACCAGATTGTCACCAGGAATATTTCCAGACCAGAAATTAGCAAAACTAGTATCACCGTCTAATACCAGCAAGGCATTGCTAGAGTCGTAACTTGCGGTGGCTACACTATTATTGGTTACATTTACCTGAACATATTGGATGTTATCTTTTTGACCCGCCGTACCGCCACACCCCCCTAAAAAAAGCATCAGTATCACAGCTATTATGAATTCAATCCTATTTAACATTTATCGATGTCACAATATTAGGCAGCTATATCAGGTCACAGCACAAAGAGACTGAACAAAATGGATACAAAAAATACAAGATTGGGATAACCGTAGGTGTTTATATCTCGACCTAGTATACAGAGATCGCTGTGTTCTTTAAACATCTCATAGGGGCTACATTTAGGCCTCCCCCTTGATACAAGCCAATGGCCAGGGTTCGCACAAAAAACCAGCAATTTCAGCCAATTAAGCAGCAGTGTTCACTAATCGATCTGTAAAAACCCGATAGTTTATGGAATAGAAACACACTAAAAACTCCTATCTAGATGCTATATCTCAATATAGAGAGGCGACTCTAGGCAGGTTATTCACTTGAGGCCTTAGTGAACTCTTGTATCAGGTTATCACCAGTTAGTGCTTGATATAACCGCAATACGGTAGAAGAAGGGAATTCGGCGTACACTGGGGGCAACTCAGTAGAAATATCACTCACCCCTCCACAATCAGTCTCTCCATTGTCCGTTTGAATTGTCATAACCAATGAATGCCTAGCCCCCTCATCCACCGTCGATGTAAAGTCATAGACTCCCGAAATTACGGTATCTGACGACGTTATGGTAAAACTATCATCATTGTTAAACGTTGTTGTTTCCACACACAAAGAATCATCATAGACAAACTGCCATACTCCCTGTATGTCATTCGTAACCTGCTCTGGCTCCGTAGTTGAAGAAGAGCCGCCTCCTCCGCAACCAAATAACATTACGGTGACAAAAACGAATAATATTAACTTCAAATTATTCACTTACCTTCCTTCGTAACAGTCTATCTAACGACAACCATTACTTTGGTAATAATACACAAACATCAAATTACTAATGCGCCCATTGTAACCATAGTCCAATATTTAGAGGATTGGTAAAAAATGTAGGCAGCTCTCATTTACTGTAAACTGTAGGTTTACTACTTTACATACTTATAACCCTATCACGTCACGCTAATGCGGCTAGGAATACACAGGTTTACTACTAATGATCTATCAGTACAAACTTCTCATAATAGTACTCGCCTTAGCCATATTTTCCGCCTGTGGTGGTGGCGGAAGCACTAGCAGTGGCGACTTCAACAACACTCAGAACATAGAAGAGAAAACCGTGACAACAATGGTAATCAACACCCCCTACACCCTGTCAAAAGGCGACAAAGTAACCCGAAACATAGATAATTCGCGTATTCGCATTGAAAAGAACAGCAGCAGCGACACCAGTACCGCCACTCTGTTATGGGGGCAAGCATACATTACGCGCAACTAACGCATTTATTTTTCTTCATTGCAGGCAGTTAACACCATGAACAGATTGCTAATACTCATAGTCAGCGCACTGCTTACAAGCACTATGTGTTATGCCAACAACACTCTTTGGAACGTGACCCAAACGGCAAGCAGAAGCGTGCAAACGAGCTCAGTTGTTTTGTTATCCATCGATCAACAGGCCCTAGAGGAACTGCTGCGCCTTACACCTTTTGAAAATACAACATCACAGGGTTACTTGTTCAATGTTCCCTTGCCTTCAGGAGATACCGTTGCTTTGGAATTAGTAGAATATTCCATGATGGAGCCAGAACTAGCCGATAGATTCCCAGAAAGTAAAACTTATAAGGCTGTCGGCGCTGACGACCCATCCATTACCGGGCGATTTGCTTATACCTCCAAAGGCTTTAGCGGCATCCTTAATATCAATAATGAAACCTATTATTTTGATCACCCTTCTCATACCACAAACACGCAATACAAAACCTATGCTCGCAGCACCTATCTTTCTGCAAGCACTACCTCACAACCGTTCACTTGTAGCGTGAGACACCGCGCACAGCATCAAGAAGAAGAACCTAACATAAGTCGTGCATGGGGTACCGCTAAGAAAACCATTTCTGGTAGCAAGCTACATACTTACCGCTTAGCCGTGGCCGCAACCGCGGAATATACAGAATTTCATGGCGGCAGTGTACAAGACGGTTTCGACGCTATTCTTACGGCAATCAGTCGAATAAACGAGATTTACGGGGCGGAATTAGGCGTACAATTTACCTTAGTGGCGAACAACGATGCGCTCATTTTCACCGACGCCGAAACAGACCCTTATAGCAATAGTGATGGTGACGCGATGCTTGATGAGAATCAATCCACCATTGATACTATTATTGGCTCTGCCAATTACGACATAGGTCATGTTTTTAGTACTGGTGGTGGCGGTATCGCCCTAATAAACGCACCGTGCAGTGAGGAAAAAGCACTCGGCGTTACCGGCCATTACGAACCCAAAGACGATGCGTTTTGGGTAGATTTTGTCGCACATGAACTAGGCCATCAAATGGGAGCCGAGCATAGCTTTAATGGTATTGACGGTAGCTGCTCATCAAACCGTGCAGCTAATTCAGCTTACGAACCCGGTAGCGGCTCCTCCATCATGGCATATACCAATATCTGTGGTACTGACAACATCCAGTATTATAGCGATGATTATTTTCACGCAAAAAGCCTTGATGAAATAAACGCATTTGCCAACGGGGGCGGCAGCACATGTGGAATTCATGAAACCCAATCCAACCAGATTCCTAATGCCAATGCAGGGACTAATTACACCATCCCCCAACAAACTCCCTTTGCTTTAACTGGCGCAGGCTCAGACGGCGATAACGATATACTAGCCTATAACTGGGAACAATATGATCTAGGCCCTAGCACAAACATAGGGACTGACACGGGAACTGGTCCTATTTTCAGATCATTCCCCCCATCGAGCAATCCAGTTCGAACCTTACCTTCGCTCGATACTATCGTATACAATTCAGCCCCCCCGACAGGGTCGACACTACCAACAACCAATAGAGAACTTAACTTTCGTCTCACCGTACGAGACGGAAACGGTGCGGTAGCATCGGATACTTCAACTCTTACGGTCACCACTAGTTCAGGGCCTTTTATTGTCACATCCCAAAACAGCTTTAGTACATGGCCAGGCCTCAGCACTCAAGAAATCACCTGGAACGTTGCCGGTACAACCTATACTCCAGTAAGTTGCGATAGCGTTGATATTTTATTTTCCGACGATAACGGTACAACCTTTCCCACTACTATTTTGGCAACCACACCCAATGATGGATCCGAGCTTGTAACGGCTCCAAACTTGAGCACATCATCCGGCAGAATAAAGATTGTTTGCTCGGATAACATTTTCTTCGACATAAATAATGCCAGCATTTTTATCACAGCGACAACAATTCCACGAGTGGATGATTTCAGCTTTTCTGTCACTGCAGGACTATCCCGCACAAGCACAATATCTGCCGCTGACCCCGACAACTTAATACTCTCGTTTACCGTGGTAACTGCCCCGCAAAAAGGCACACTCACTATTACTAACGATAACTATACTTATTCGGCCAATGCTGCCGCAACCGGTACCGATTCATTTGTCATCAAAGCCAATAACGGCAGCGATGATTCGGCAAATGCTACCGCCGCAATTACCATTTCTTCCCGCCCAACCATAACCATAACGCCCCCAACCGATGGCATCACCTATTACCAAATCAGCGCCGTAAAAGATTCCTCAACTCTCATCGCTTGGAACAGCAATGAAACGATTGTGGCAACAGAAAACACCAGCAACGGTCTAACCACTGACATACTCACCTCTGACAATATTGTTATGCAATTTAATGGCGGGGATAGCGTTGAAACATATCTATCCGCATCCTCTGGTATTCAGAGCTGTATTGAAATCACCTTTGAAGGATTAACCCAAGAAACCGCAAGCATTACGTCTATCGACAGTATGAAAACCAACGTAATTAATAACACTCGTGTTCAGTTACAAAGGTCGGAGGGTTGTAATTTGCAGGCAAATGTTACCGATGCAAATGATGCGTTAACAGCAATAAACCAACTGCCAACATTAAGTGGCTCCGTATCAGAAAAACTCGAGGTAACAGTGTCGCACAGGAGCAATGCTTTCACCATTACGATTGATGGGCCGATTCCGTTAGAGGGCATTACTTTTTAAAAAATGGCCCTGGAACATCAATTAACTTGGAGGGTATGGGTATGGATATAGAATATATTTATATAAACGCATTTTAGAGGNRCAATTTGCAGGAAGCAATTACCAGAACAATCACAATCTCCAAAAAATCACCAATCCTTGTGTTATTCGTCCAATGCTCCGCTCTCTTCAAGCTCGACCYGCAACAATTCAGCTATCTTTGCATTATATTCGCGAATGTACTGAWACTCCTCCATCAAACTAGAACGATCATCTCCGCTTCTCACTACATCCTTCACATCACGTGTTTTAACACCGTAACGCTGCCGAATCAATGTTGCAATTTTCCCGCTAACACCCGGTGTGGTTAAACCTCGATTTTGCACACCCAGCAATCGCTTCTCACCTTTATCGAAGGCCTCTAGTGCATCGAGTTGCGGAGGGGACAACACAAAGTCCACCGCCGATGCATCTTGCGCCCGGCCATTAAGGCCGGAACCTGACTGGCATGCCGCGATCGACAATAAAAAAATCATGCTTACCAGCATGCCAAAATGAGATGTTTTGCCGGACATAAAAACCCCACTTTCTTGACGAGAAAATAGCACTGGCAGCTCAATTGTTACTGCAACTCGCCTAATTTATCTAATTGCGCCTGCTTCTTTGAGCGCCGCAATATCAATTTCAGAAAAACCTGATGCTTTAAGTATTTCGACTGTGTGCTCTCCGAGTCTAGCACCAATTCGGCTATATTTCTGCTGGGTCTTAGAAAACTTAATCGGTGACGCCATTTGGCGTTGAACCTGCTTTTCACCCGCTGGCACATCAACCAACAGTTCCCTAGCAATAATGTGGGGGTGACGGCATGCCTCCTCAAAACTCAATACCGGTTCAGTGCAGGAATCCAATACCACAAAAATGTCACTCCATTCCTGATAAGTTTTGCTCTTTATCTCTTGAGCAATATCATTTTTTAAGGCCTCAACCTGCTCCGGTACTACCACTAAACCTCGACTAGCCCACTCAGGGTGACCAATCGCTTGACAAAATTGGGCAAAGAACTGCGGTTCCAAACCAGCGACGGAAAAATATCGACCATCACTGGTCTCATAGCAATCATAGAAGGATCCTCCATTTAACAGTGTAGTTTCCAGCTCTGGCGGCAGCCCTCCCCCTAACGCTGCTGGAGCCGCTAACGCTTGCATCGAAAATGCTGCATCGGTCATGCTGACGTCTATATACTGACCTCCCCCGCCCTGCTGACGATGAATCACTGCGGCCAATATACCCATTACCCCATGATAAGAACCACCGGCCACATCCGCAATCTGTAACCCCATGGGAGCAGGCCCTGTGGTTTTGCGGCCGTTGTATGCCATTACTCCGGCAATCGATAAGTAATTCATATCATGACCGGCTCGATCTTTATAAGGCCCGGTTTGTCCATAACCTGTAATCGAACAATAAATAACATCTGGGTTGGCGGCCTTTAACGCCTCATAGCCAACACCCAAACGGTCCATTACACCCGGGCGGAATTGCTCCACAACGATGTCATGGTCTTTAACCAGTGTTTTTATAAGCTCGACGGCGCCTGGTTTCTTTAAATCTAACCCTAAGGATTTTTTGGACCGGTTTAGATAACCGTGAGCCGCAGATACACCATGTTCTTGTGGCAACATCATTCGAACCATATCAGGCCGAGTTAGAGACTCAACACGAATAACGTCAGCTCCCATATCGGCTAGAATCATGGTGCCAAAGGGCCCAGGCAACAGAGTTGAAAAATCGAGCACTTTTAATGAAGTTAGTGGTCCTGACATAGGTAATTCTCAATATTGGCACCCGCAGGGCGCCTTTAAATGATAAACGCATCCGCACTAGTATAGGTTAAAGCTAATTCAATTCGAACCATCTCAAAATCAACAATATCCCCTCAACAAATCCATCTACGCTCTACCCAAGCAGAAGTTATCCAGACATCCCCCTCTCGGCTTGTGAGACATCGTCCATTTGTGAGGGTAAATGCATAATTTACTTGTTTCATTGCGGCTAACCATTAGAATCCTCACTACTTACGGATAATACAGTCTTTTTTACAAACTCAGGGATGGTTTCAAATGAACGATATGGCACGTACACTTTCTGATGCGTCACAGCCCACCTCAACATTATTTACCGATTCAATACTGACCAACGAACGCTTAACGAGTTCTTTTGAGGTCATCAATCAGCGGTTTTTTCAAGGAAAAATAGATGCATCAATAATTTGGCAGGTGCCAAAAGGGCTAATTTCAATCAACAAAGGTACACCCTGTTATTCGCTTGATGAAGTCCCTGATCGACTGGTATTCGAGCAAGCCGCACAAGCTATTGAGCAAGGTGAGATGGATTTTGCATTATCTTTACTAACACCGCTAGCTGACAAAGGCCACCCAGATTCAGAATTACTCGTTTGCCATATGATAAAACGCCAACATGGCCATTGGCAGCGTTACGCAAAAGCATACAACAGTCACTTTGTTACAGAAATGCTGGCTCCCGCTGCTTGCTATTACCCCAACAGCCAAACCATCGCTATTCACCCTCATCTACTCCACCGGGATGTTCCCATGTTTGTACTACGCTACCTGATCTATCATGAATGCTGCCACCAGATAATACCGTCTTCTGCAGAAGAACCCCATTCTGCAGAATTCATGACCTTCGAAGCAAAGGCGCCATTTAGAGAGAAATCTCTCGCTTGGTTAAGGAAAGAGGGCTTCCCAACCTTATCAAACCCTAGCCCGTCTCCTACATCGTTGGCATAATGCCTGGGTCATGTTACATATACAGCCAGTCATATTCGCCATTCTTATTAGCCTCCCTTTTTCATTGGTTTATGGGAACCAGGAGGCAAAGAATGCTGATTACGAATACAATCATGCAAATCGATGTGACAGTACGCAAACGATAACCTGCTTATTGCATGAAATACTGCAGCAAGTTAAAAACATTCAACCGAGTTCCGAAAAAGAATCCCTCTTAGCCGAATTAGGTGTCGAAGCGTATTTATTTGCAGAGCAAGACATATTCAAACGCACCATGCTCGAACTAGCAAACACAAACCCCAAAACCAGCATATCGTTAACCTCCGCCCTACAAAAACTATCCCCCAAACTTTCAAAAACATCCCCCATTAGTGCAACAACACTGGCCAGTCACTTCCCAACAAAATCGAGTAAAAACATCGCGAAAGAGGAAGTATTATTACATTCAATAAGAAATCAACACTATGCATCTAAAAATAGTGAAACAAGATTTGAAGGGGATATTGACGACACTCCTCTTCACGACAGTTTGGAACTTTTAGCTTCACAGGTCTACTATTGGACTTTAATCAGGGAGGTGGAATTAAAGAAATCCATTGCATTAAAACGATCACTTATTAAAAAAATGGTCAGACTACCCAAAGAACAGCAAGACCAATACAACTTGTCACTATCCCTGATGGAGACGCTAGGCGGCGCCCTCAAGCAAGGCAAAGAAACACAACAAAAATCAAACATTAATGGCTTCAGCAACCACGGGCTATCCTATCTAAATCAGCGAATTTCTTTTTATCAGAAATTCATTAAATTCTATAACACCCGTATCGGACTGAATCAAGATCAATGCAGCGAACCAAAATCAACTATTAACAATACTCTGGATATTTTCTTTTCCGACACAAACAAAACTCTCATTAGCGAACTTGAACGAATCACATCAACTAATCCTAATGATTATCTAATTTCTGGATCTATTCTTCGAAAATTAAATAATTGCTCCCCTATCAGCCTAATATTGTTCCAACGCTACCTTGATACCATTCATAACATAAAATATACCAAAGAAAAAATCTATTTCTTACGCTCCTACCGACGTTACTCCACCTTCTAAATACTGCGCAACTTTTCGCACACATATTTCATCATGCAACCGCATACACAGAGACAGTATACACAAAAGATATTTTCGTATAACCGCTAAAACAATTAAAATAAATAATACCATTGCGCAGATTCTCACCGACTTGTGAGACATTCGCCACAATCTTTTTTATTTGTGTAAGATATTGCTCAAAGTTAAAAAACGCTATTGAAATACACCTGACTGACTGTTACTTTACTCAACATAAAGACAAAAAAAATAGCAGTTGAAAAACAATTCACACATCAGTTAAGAAAGGCATTTGATAATAATCATTTTTGCTGGAAAAATATTTACTACGTTAAAAACAAGGTAGTTATTAACGATTTACTTTAAAAAGGAATTCAAACATGAACACATCAAAAAGAACCATAAACTATCGAGACCTTTCTTCGCTTACCCAAGAAGAATGGAAATCTCTAGACATTTACATATTCATCGCAGAAAACTTTAATCGATATTGTTCCATCCTTATTAAAAAAATCGGCATGCAGTATCTACCATCAGACACACGCGATTCTTTGATGGGAATATTTTGCGATGTCGGTCATCGACCCTTAACCAGAGCGCACGCACAAAACCTTAATGCGACTGGCGAACGTCGCAATCAGATCATGCTAGGCACACTGAAGATGATAGCCACCACTCGCATGGTAGAGGCTGTAATAAAAGAATACCCTTCTTACGTCACGTTAAACGCCGCAACCGATCCTGTCGACAGTGACGATTGGACCGACTGCCCGACCGAATCTTTCCAACAGACACCAGCGACACATCAACCTGCTTTCTATGCGGCAGAAAATAGCTGTACATTTTGGAACGAGTTAGAAGATCAGACACAAGAAGATGCAGAACTATCTCTAAGAATGGAAGTATTACGATCCTACCTAACACCGCTACAATTCAAACACCTTCGATACACAATTTGCGATGGATTATCGACAAATGAAATTGCAGAAAAAACAGGTCATAGCGCAACGAATGTTCGCATCATGCTCCTCAATGCTCGAAAAATAATGTTGGATCTAGTTCCCGAGCATTTACAACAAGGGATACAGCACTGCATCCGCCGCCGATAAAACTCTCAGGCAACGTTAAAATGAACGCCATAAATGCAAACCATCCACCGTCTGTAGAGAACATCCTTCAGATAAATTCATTAGAACATCTGCGTCACCAGTTTATCAGTGATAAACAACAGCTGCCAAAGCATAACCTGTTTCTAATATTTGATCACAATATTGCTACAGACATCACCAGCATGTTTTTTCGACTTGATGAGGCGCCGGAATACTACCCTCTATTTCTTGGAACTCACTTAGAACAACATATTGTCGATTCTCCTTATCTTATTAAGATAAACAATAACTCGTTAGAATTTTCTGAGTGGTTTTTTACTCACAGCAAACAATGGGGTTTCTTCTATCTATCGACTCATTCTTTAGATAACGCTCTTGCTCATTGGCAAAATGTTCTTTTTGTTGAAACCGACACCTCTACAAAGTCGCCCAACAGTTTAATCAGCAATGGCGATACTCAAAACATGAACTATCTATTACGTTTTTATGACGCCAAAGTACTGCAAGCATTAATGGCTCGCCATTATCAAGAAAGCTCCAACGCGTTAACGCCATGTGAGTTGTTATATTATCAGGACAGTTCTCAAACTGATTCTCAAGACAGCCACTACCAATGGGTCAAACACAACATCCATAGTGCGATATACCCTACTCCCAAAACACAACATAATATCTTGGATGACGCCGACCACTTCAGGTTAAATGATTTATGCGTAGATAACATTGCAAAGCGGTGTGAGATTGCATTATGGGACACATCTCCTAGGCTTGTTGCAAAATTCTCCCACCGGATGCGCAAGAAAGCCCTAAAAAAAGGCGTAGATATCGCTCTACAGGCCGGATTTCACGATCAATCGTCTATTCTTCTATTCTTAAATTTATGGTTAGAAAGAGGACCCAAGGCTTTTTACACGCCAGAAAATATTCGCTATTTAGCTAATAGTGATATATCTGCCCAGGAAAAAGCCCTCCAACTAGAAACAACTATACCCGAAACAGATACATGGAATGATACTGACGTGAGGAATTTATAATGACATTTCAACTCTTGGGATTCCATCGCCAAACGTAGCCCTACAAAACAGCACCCTCTCTGCCGCTACTTGGTGTTCGCCAATCAATATCTGCTTTATTTTAGCAAGTCTGGATGAGGCTAAAGCGGCCAATCGTTGATTCATTTTTGGTTTTTCGTTCCCCAGCAAATCTGCAGCAACAACCACAGGACAGATTTTTATCGACAGATCTGGATGATCTACTAATACCGCAGCTAATTTGGGCAAATACGGTTGATAGCGATTAACTGTATCCCCAGCCTCCGCTATATTGACGCTGCCGGCCACAAAGTTAACAGGATCCAATCTAATCATTGTTATCATTTCACCCACTTGTTCCCCAATCAACAATATTGCTCCGTAAGGCTGTATTGCATATTTCAAATAACTCAACGCCCCCTTTTTCAGCGCCTGCACCAACGCATGCTGCACAACAGAATACAGGTTGACACTTGGATCATCTAAATCACCGTCTAATGGTATCGATAACTGAATATTTCCGTCTGAATCTTTTAATAGATCTAAGGATACCCCTATCGGCATGGTGAGTTGTGTTGAAACACTGGCGATCAATGCTTCATCATGCGGAGAGAGTTCTAATTGTTTTACAAGCAGATTGTTATCTGCACGTAACTTGCCATTGCGTAATGTCAATTTCGATGTCAAATTAAACTGACCACTACCCACCGCATACCCTATGGATTTTTCCGCATACACAGACAGCTTCGTCAGCTCTAGTCCAACACTGTTTAGCTCAATGCCACCTTCAATTTTCTTTTGCAGAGGGGCTAGTGCACCACCAAGGGTCAATGTTGAAAATTCTCCTATATGCAGTTTAATATCAATAGGGGTTTGAACATTGGGTTGCTTTGTACTGAGAGCACCAACGAGCAATTCATCGATGGTGATTGTTTCGCTATAGTGAGGTTCAACCGACCTATCTATAAAATTTATTTTATTGTTACCTGCAAAACGTAATTCGGCGAATGAAAGCGCTAGGGAAGCTTCTTTTTCTTCCTGTGTGGCACCAGGCTTTTCTCCGGCATTACCTAATATTTCACCTGGCTTTTCACCTATCCCTTCATTTCCACCGCCAGTCCGATAACCATTCAATCTTTCACGCATCGAATCGATGTATGTGGACACACCCTCTAATCTTGCATTTTCAAGCATTACCAGATTCGATGTCATCCCTTCTATCACTAGCTGTTGAAAAGACACATCAGACCAATGACTGAACTCTACACTGTGCAAGCTTACATCGGCTATGCTCAACACAGTGGATAATACCTGCAATTCCTTTAGGTTCCATTGTGCCACTGTCAGCTTATCTGCACCGCGCAACGACACGCCTGCAACCACCATTTTCTTGAGCATTACGGGCTTCATCGATTCTTGGCGGTCTATCACCAACAAAGAAGATAGTTCTATTTTTCCATCCGCTTTCAAACTCTGTGCGACATCTCCAGTGTCAACATCTATCGCCCCTTGCCATCTTGCCCCCTGATGGCTTATGCCTAGCGACAAACCTGGAATATCTACGTCTAACTTACGGCTAGAGAACTCTCCGCTTGCAGCAATTTTCGGTTTTTCATTGAGCGGCAGCTGAACTCGAACCTCGCCTTTCCAGCCAACATGGCTATCAACAAGTTTAATATCACTACCCACCAACGAAGTAATACCCAGATCAACTTTTCCGTTCTGAATAATTTCAATGCCACCGCTTTCCCTCACTACCACACGCACATCGGCATCAACACTCAAATTCGCGTCATATGAGTCGATATAATACTTAAGAAATGGAGAGATAGGCGCCAAACTTAACGCATCAATTACTATTCGTGTTTGCATTTCTGGCGCTGTTAGAAAGGGTTTTACCTTCGCTGTTATTTGTATCGGAGCGCCGTTAATCTTTCCTATCAACGATACAGGGCTTAACTTACCGGGATGCCAGCTTTGTAGATCAGCAACATCCAAGGACTCAATCGTCACATTTAATGCCACCTCTTTGGCTGCAATATCCAACACAGCATCCCGCAACGACAGCTGTTTCAGGCCAACACCCCAAGGGATTGAATCGCCTGAGGCCACGTCATCTGATGCCACCGCTGAATTAAAAATAGGGACACCCACATGCCAACGGCCAGCATCTTCGCGAACTTGGAGCCGAAGTTCATTGATATCTATCGACTCAACTTCAATCTTTTTCTCGATTAATGGCAAATATGCAATACGGACACGCACATAGGACAAAGATAATTCAGGTTTCTCAGCATTTCCAATGCGCAACCCCGAAACCTCTACCTCACCGGTAAAAAGATTAAGATCTACATCACCAATAACAACTTCTACCGCTCCCGCTTTTTTCAACCCATAAATCACGGCATATTGTGCGGCAAAAGGCAGCGCAAGCACTAAAATCACCGCGCAAAGCACAAAGGCAACTAAACGTTTTATGAGGACAGGAGGTAGTGCATGATTCATTTCAGTGTCAACTCACAATTGAAAGGGAAATATCCGACAAATAGTATCGTCCGGAGGAGGCAAGGATACCCGCTCACGCGCCAAATGAAACAGTGATTTCCACAAAACCCAAGCAAAAGAGCTTGACCTCTCCGACGAAAAGCGTCACTTTTGACACACTAGATGTTTAATTCGCCACAAAAAGGGCACATTCATGACATATTCAGTGGCTGTTTTCGCCTATGACGGCTGTTTTATCTCAGGCATCGCTGGCCCCCTAGATGTCTACAACATTGCCAACACTCACCATCGTGTGCTTGAGGGCGACGACGCATCCCCCCTATTTAGCTGGAAACTCTACTCACAAGATGGTAAACCAGTAAAAACCTCAACCGGATTATTGATGCCCGTGGATGGCCATATAAATGACCTTCACAAGAGTGATATTTGCGTCATCCCCGGCATGGATCATGTCTATGGTAACGAGGTGGTTGAATATGCTCGGCGGCTAAATAAAAACATTGGCGGTTGGCTCAGACGGTTACATTCAGAAAACACCACCCTAGCAGCAAATTGCAGCGGGGCGTTTATCTTAGCCGAGGCCGGTTTACTCAATAAAAAAGAAGCCACTACCAGTTGGTGGCTCGCTCACCACTTCAAAAATAATTACCCGTTGGTGAAATTAAAACTCAACAAAATGGTAACGGAAGACGATAATGTTTTCTGTTCTGGCGCGGTGACAGCGTATCTGCACCAAGCCATTAGTATCATAGAAAAATTCACTGGCCAAGAGATCGCAAATCGATGCGCCAAAACCCTACTCCTGCACACTCGAGATGCATCACAGGCGCCCTACATTCCATTAAGTACACGTATCGATAAAATGGATAGTGTTGTCCATCAAGCGATAGTCTGGATGACCGACAACCTAAACAAAGATACCAACCTTGATGAACTGGCATCACACTTGGCCGTCAGTCCGCGAACCTTTATTCGACGCTTCAATCAATCCACTGGAAAGCCACCTAAAAAATACTTGCAACAATTACGTATCAATGAAGCCAAACGATTATTGGAGAATTCTGACCTGAGTATCGATGATATAACCAATCGTGTTGGTTATACCGATGTGAGTTCATTTAGACGCCTATTCAAACGCGAGGTTGATCTCTCACCGACAGAATACCGGAAGCATTTCTCCAGCATGGAATATTAAAGTAAGAGGAGGTTACCCTATTTATCGCCGGTTAAGGTATGGACGTATCCACCTGYCCCACACATACCCACCACCTTCCTCGCCTGACATCACATATTTTAACGCATTGTGATTCTTTGATAGCCATAACATCCAGGAAGCGGCGCGAGACAATCMACACATCAAAACCTCATCATCAATTCGCAACGCCATATTTTTATCGGGTGTCATCATATACCGACCAGCACGCTTTAATAGTAACGGGGTRCACGCAAGCGCYCTATTACGATCGTGAGGATGCACCATAAGCTGTCGCAACGTCACTTCACGACCTTGCCGCAATTGATTATAAACGGCTGGAGCWCYGGTTTCATTTAACGCTAACGACCAGCTATCAACTTCATGCTCACCCACAATTTTCTCTAACTGTTCGATTAAATCCTTGCTCCAAGATTCATCTTCTGCCGTTAA
Organism: Moraxellaceae bacterium; assembly: GCA_002402125.1. Lineage (GTDB taxonomy): Bacteria > Pseudomonadota > Gammaproteobacteria > Pseudomonadales > Ketobacteraceae > 42-54-T18. The sequence continues at coordinate 16,468 of NVVG01000020.1, read as the reverse complement.
GCTTCCCAAAAACTCTATTAACAATGGCGTTTTCAGTAAAGCAATAATATGATTCGATATAATATTACTGGGGTCCATCAGCATATCGATACCCGCCGCACCAAAAACGCTCTTATTTAATCGGTGATTTTGACGAGCTACCATAGTCAACGAGGGATTTAACGCCCGAGCCGTCATAACTATCGATAAGTTATTGGCATCATCGGAGGTTCCCGCAATTACTCCCACCGCTTGAGAAATATTTGCCTCCAATAATGTCTCTGCTTCTGTGCCCAGGCCTTTCACAACCGCCTCTGTTTCTTTCAGCCCTCTTGCTTCCGGCTCTGGCTCAATAATAACCGTCGGCATATCGTTGCTATCGAAGCGTTTCTTTAGCGCCTTGCCAAAACGCCCATAACCACAAATAACCCACAACCCTTGTTTTTCTTTATGTGCTGTTGATACTGCGCGATGTTCTGGACTAATAAGCCAATCATAAATTAGGTGTCTATAGGGCTGATGTATCGCACCATCAAGATAATCTGCAAAAATCTCGAAAGGATCAAGAATATGATCAGTACCAAACGAGTCCATATTCCTGGCGTAATCTCGAGTTTCAACCCTACATATCACCACCCGATTGGGTTTTAGCAATTTACTGGTAATTGATATCGACAAATTCGCATGGTCATCGTTAGTAAGGCATAACACTCCGACACAATTTGGTAAATCAATACCTGCATCGTTTAATACGTCAGGATCTGATGCGTCGGCACATAAATTAGCCACATCAATTGGCAAACTATCCAACTCCATCGCCTCAATGCGAGCAGAGTCAACATCAATAACGGCGCAACGCATACCTCGGCGGCTCATCTTTGCCACCACACTACTGCCCGTCAATCCATAACCACACACGATATAAAATGGCTCTTTTACCATGGCAACACGAAATCGAAATCGAGCCCGCTGAACTAAACGTATAAAACTATCATCTCGAAAAATTGCAACCACAGCCCCAATACTATAGATCCATGCAATTACCGATGAATAAATAGCAAATATGGTCCAGAACCGCTGAGCCGTGGTGAACTCATAGGGCAATTCCCCAAAACCAATCGTAGAGCCCATAAAGCTCACAAAATAGAACGCATGAAAAAAACTCATTCGATACTCGTTACCGTTAGCATCCTGCCCGGGAATAAGCACATAACCGAGTATTAATATTGAATAGATACTAATTAACGCAATCAACGGCGCCCGTAAGCGCCGCAGTATAAGAAACGCTACATAATTCATCATCAGCGTCGAATCATCACCGTCTCAATGGACAACAAAACCGCAGAGAGCAAATTCGCTAAAAGAGCACCACCAGACAAAGAAACAACGCTAGCGATAGCCTCACCACTCATACCCTGCTCACCAACATTTGCAGTATACCCCCAAATCGCCGCTGCAATAATCAATTGCAGATCAGCAACAAGGCTGGTTGCCAACAATATCGCACCCATATGAGTTCGATCCCCAAACTTCATCACGGTAGCGATTAAACTTACTATCAACGCAGCAAACAGCTCGTACACATTGTGATGCTCTGCTATTTCCATGTCCCCAAGGAAAAAACCAAAGTTCAACGTCAGGGCCAACACAATAAAAAAGGCAAAAACTACTTTTTCTGTATTCATTTTACTCTATCCCTAGTTCCACGATTGCTAGTATCAGACGCATTAAAATCAACGGGTTACCTCATGGATAACCCACATAAGAAGATAGTAGCGTAATTGAGAGGGAGTTGCCTTAAATAGAAAATAAACCTACTGCAGCTCGCTCGCCACAAGCCATGTAAGCGCTTAGCCAGTGGCATTGATGGAGGGCTGGCAGAGGTATTAGTTCAAAGGCATTAACCCAGGTACACAGCTCCAGTGACATCATAGGCATACCATTAAATTAGGCTGCAGCTGCCCTAGTAGGTTTTTTGTGGCGATTATCGTAAGACGCTCGTAAGCGTTTATTATATTTCCCTTTTCCTCCCTGTTTCATAAATACAGCCTGTCGGGCACGCCCTTTTGCTACGACCCAAAAGTCATTTTCGTTTACTTTAATGACCTCACCTTCGGTGCCATTTACATATACCGTATCGCCCACACAAACGCCCCTAAAATCAAGTGCAAATTGAGAGTCGCCTTCAATGGGAGATTCAGGCTCAGCCATAAATTGTTCTTGTGTTTTTATTTTACTCAACACATATTCGTAATAGGTGTTAATCTCTTGCATTAACCGCGAGTCGCCACCTTTATCCGGGTGATGCTTCGACGCCAAACGTCTATATTCGAACTTTAATTGATTAGCATTTGTAACGCCCACAAAATAGCTCATAGCCCCACCTGTTCTGATTTTCCTTTTATTTTAATAATCTATCGATCTTGATATATCTTCAAGAATAGCCCAGCAAGATACAAACTCAAGATCCCCATAACCAAAAAAACATAAGAAAATAAAGGACGCACTAGAAATTCCAATATAAACCAAAAACCACCAGCCGTACACTTATTAACCGATTTGACATTGCGATATCTATCAACGTATCGTGCAAAAATACGCATAACAGTTACACCATCTCAAAAAGCTACGCCCTGTAAATAAATTCGACACATTTACAAGCGTTTAATCTTTGACAAAAAACACAAAAAAAACGAGGACTTACCGATGGCTTCACCCTGGTCAACTAAAGACATCCCTTCCCAGGAAAACAAAATCGCCTTAATAACTGGAGCGAATAGCGGCATTGGTTTCGAAGCGGCAAAAGCACTTGCTGAAAAAGGCGCGCTTGTGGTTTTAGCATGCCGCAACGAGGAAAAAGCCAAGGCTGCAATTGCAGCGATCAAGAGCGAAATCCCTTCAGCCAAGCTGGAGTTTTTATCGCTGGACCTTGCAAGCCAAGCATCGGTCAAAATAGCCGCTAAAGAATTCTTGACGAACCACAACACATTAGACCTACTGATTAATAACGCTGGGGTTATGTGGCTACCAAAATCTGAAACCATGGACGGCCATGATATGCAATTTGGAACCAATCATCTAGGCCATTTCACTCTGACCGGTTTATTGTTAGATACCGTCGTAAATACGCCCAATTCAAGAATTGTGACCGTGAGTAGCATGGCCCATTACTCCGGTAGAATCCATTTTGATGACATCAAAATGGATGGACGCTACGGAAAACACAAAGCTTATGCACAGGCTAAACTTGCCAACCTTATGTTTGCCTATGAATTAGATCGAAAACTATCGGCGGCGGGCATAGACACCCGCTCCATCGCCGTTCACCCAGGTATGTCATCGACCAACTTAGGTAAACCTGGCTTTGAGAAAGGCGCCAGCCTCATTACCCTGGCTGCCAAGCTATTCTTCCCTATTGCAACACAAAGCGCCCGCAACGGTGCATTACCCACCCTGTACGGCGCAACCGCAAACGCCGCAGCAGGCGGCGATTATATTGGTCCCTCTTGGATCTTTGAAATTGCAGGACCACCCAAAAAAGTCGGCTCTTCGCGCTATTCCAAACGCCAAGATATCGCCACTCAACTCTGGCAGTTATCTGAAAAATTAACCGGCACTCAAGTTGCCCACAATTTCTGTGGATAACTCTGTGAATTACAATGTAGAAATGACCTTTCAGCCGATTCCACCTGGTCGCAGGCTGTACGGTCATTTTTTGCTCTAACAGAGATAACCTACTGAACTCGTAGCAAAATCCCAGTAGTAAACCTTTACCATCAATCACCTCTCGCCTCATTACGCAATCGCTAATGCCTAATTGCTTATCTCCCTAAACAGTGACAATTCCCCTATAATGCGGACCCCGACCATTGCGACACGATTAATCTAGAGATACGCTACACTCAGCTACCGGAAGCAACATGTTTACCCCAGACCCAGCCACATACAATACCCAGCTTGACTCAAAGATCTCCAATATACAGACGCTATTTTCCGATACCGACTTACCAGAATTAGAAATCTTCACCAGCACACCCTTACATTTTCGCTATCGCACTGAATTCCGTATATGGCATACCCAAGATGGTTGTTTTTACGCCATGTTTGAGCGCGGTAAAAACAACGCCCCCCATGAGGTCCGCACATTCCCGATCGCATCACAACGCATCAACGAACTTATGCCGCGGTTATTGGATGCAATTAATAGAGACACTTGTTTAAGCAAAAAGCTATTCCAGGTTGAGTTCCTCACTACTTTATCAGGTGAGGCCCTAGTAACTCTGATTTACCACAAGGCATTAGATGGGTTATGGGAAACCACTGCCAGAGATCTTCAGCAACAACTTGGCATTCATATTATTGGTCGATCACGCAAACAAAAAGTCGTGTTGGAAAAAGACTGGGTTTTAGAAGAACTCAGCGTGGCGGGCAGCCCACTCAAATACCAACAAATTGAAGGGGGCTTCACCCAACCTAATGCGAAAATGAACGAAAAAATGCTGGCCTGGGCACAAAGTGTATCAACATCATTGCAGGGTGATTTATTGGAGCTTTATTGTGGCAATGGTAATTTCTCCATCGCGTTAGCCGAAAAATTCAACCAAGTCTTGGCCACTGAAATATCAAAAACATCCATCAAAGCCGCTCAATTCAATAAAGAAATCAATAATATCCAAAACTTGCAATTCGTTAGGATGTCAGCAGAAGAATTTACCCAGGCAATTCAAAAAGTACGCGAGTTTCGCCGGCTCAAAGATATTGATTTAGAAAGTTATGACTTCCAAACTGTGTTAGTAGATCCGCCACGAGCGGGCCTGGATGATGAGTCCATTAAAATGATTCAAGCATATGACAACATCATCTATATCTCCTGTAATCCAGAAACATTAAGGCAGAACCTAGTACAACTAAGCGATACCCATACCATCAAGCGTTACGCGGTATTTGATCAGTTCCCATATACTCATCATGTAGAATCTGGCGTACTACTCACAAAGAAATAATACCGATCATTCAAAAAATATTAGCCGCTCGCCGGTTAGATCCATAATGTTCTAATCGTCCCCTCCTTGAAACAAATTGATCTTGAAATTTGATCATTCGGGCCGATATAAATAGTAAGAGGTTCCACTTAAATCGCCCTATCTTCATGGCGCCTTATTTGCATCAATATATTGAAGTAAGTTATTTGACAGCACCTATATCCAGCGGCAGAAATGCTGAGATAAATGTAGTTAGGTAAGGGGAATAGCAATGAGTATATACAATACTGATCTCAACAAAATGGTAATTCAGCATACGTTGAAAACATTAGGCATCTGCTCGAAAGCAATTGAGAACTTGCTCCTTGGCACTGCAGCAGCACAGGCTAGATTAGCTCCTCCATTAAAAAAACCAAATGGTATAGGCGCTTACGGCATCGATAAGGAAACACACTGCAGTATATGGGACGACTATCTTGCTTTTGACTCTGACCTTGCGAGTACGATACGAGGGTTAGCTTCGCAACATGAATTCCTAAAAAACCCTCACATAGAGCTGGCAACAAACCTAGCATATGCCACCGCCATAGCCTGGATGATATACAAACGCAACGACGTAATATTGCCGCACCCGGACAATATTGAAGGTTTAGCGCAGTGTTGGGCAGAGTGTTTTGTAAAAAATTCTGACACTAAAAAGGCAAAACTGACCTTTATTGACGCTTACCTCGAATCAACCAATAATAGCAGCCCAAATATTGCGGCATAACGGATATTAAACGTAACAGATAATGAACATAACAATAGTATCGGAAAGAATAAGGTTTTTTGAGGATGGGCATTGCCGGACAATCATCGTCCGCGTTAATGCCCAATCTCAAAACGATATGCAAATTGCAAAATAGATAACCTGGCCGCCGCTCTAGTCGTGTAACTTTTTGGCCAAAAGCATCACCTAGATCAGCCCGTTCTTTTCGTAACGACCGTATCTCACTATCCATAGTTCCCACACCCACTATTCAAAAAATCATAGGGTCAATCTGCACTTTACCCCCCTATTTAGGCATCCAAAGCCCCTCAAGCTCCCAATGCCTACCTGGAAATCCCCGAGAAAAAAATAACAAAAGGGCTCATAAATTGCGAAAGGTTTATTGTAAGATTGCTATAAATATTCTCCAGCAACATAATAGCCCAGATATAGATGGCATACGCTTGGTAATCCAATGAACGAAGTTTTACTCTTTTCTTTAACTATCGCGATAATCGCCTACTGGTGGTACGGTACCCAGTGTCGTGAAACGGCAATTATCGAAGCCAAACGATTGTGTGGGCTTGATGGGCTGCAATTTCTCGATCAAACTGTAGAATTAACCAAGCAGTGGCCCTCACGCAACAAGCATGGCAGTGTTTGTTATTGCCGCTCATATACCTTTGAATTTACCACTACTGGCGAACAGCGCTACCAAGGCAGAATCTTAATTATCAGCGGAAAAATAGTGAAGTCTGATCTGGATGTTTATCGGATCGARTACTGATTTATTTCAACAACTATAGGCTCTCATTTGCACTACATATCAAGCTTTWGGTTTATCCGAGCKAACTTTATTCGAGCTAATGTAGTTWCGCTAATGTTTATCGTGACTTCTACAGTTGCMWMTGCGAAAGACWCCCTTGWGCTCAAYAAYTGGGACACGCAACTGCCGCGAATYCAAAGCCTAGTTGATGACATTCAACAATTACAAACACTGGGCAATAAGCATATTGTCGTGCTGCACGGAACATCTAAAAACTATACAAAAGAGGTCAAATCTAACCAGCCTGGCCATAAGGTCGCCCCCATTTATCCCCTACCAAACAAAGATATTCATCTTACCTATGCGTTTACCGTCATCAACGCCTCCAAAAGCAGGGTTCAACGAACTCTGCTGGATTTTGGTAACTATAAAAATACCATGCCACAGGTCATCGAAAGTAAACTTCTTCAGCAGCAAGCTAACCATTGGCTTGGAGAATATCGCTTAAAATTTTCGATGCCGTCAATCACCTTTAAACCTCAAATCAAAATACAACATACGTTATTAGCCAACGGCGATCTAATCGAAAGGCGTGTAGATGGGGACATTGAATACTCCATCGCTCGTTGGCAAATCATTCCCCTAAGTATGCGCCGATGTCTACTGTTACAAACCTCCTGGGTTGATGTGGGTTCAATTAATTTGCTAATGCGGGTCATATTTGCCGCTCAACCTGACCTAGGTCGCCTCTCGCCATTGTCAGCAGCGGCTCTAACCATACAGTCAATCAAATTGGCGATTGAAAACAAAAGACGATATCGAGTCTCTCCAATACAGACGCGGCCAGTATTTCCGGACAATATAAACAACTTAACAACACTGACAACCAAACAACTCATCGCCTTAAAAAACCTGACAAGGTTTGGCACGGTAAGCATGATTTCACCCGCAGTTCTATTTAAACACCCAGACTATCGCTTTGCTATGCAACCCATTCTTAACGCTATCTCCGTGCCACTTAACGCTGCCGCATTAAAACCACTGGCTACTAACATCAAAAACTATCCCGATCACATGCAAGCGATCTCCGACATATCAAAAGTGCGAGATAACCAAAAGACCCACCGAAGCCACTGGACACTGGGGTTCGACTTCTCCATATTCACCTTCAACATGGATTTTTCGATTGAAGGCCTTTGGAACAAGGATCAAACCGAGCTTATATTCGCCAGCACGTCAGGGGATTTTGACCCATTATTAGGAAAGATCAACTGGTATCCCGATGGCAATAACACCCTAGTCACTATGGCAATGGCGCATAATATTAGCGATGACGCCGGTTTTATTCTCAAAGCCATTAAAAACACCCCCTATAGTCAGATGTTTGCCGGCTCTTTTATAGGTAACCTGCTAATTGAAGGCCAACAACAACTTGCCAATTAACCAAAAAAACACCTTCACCCATCCAAACCCACCTTATTTCTATACGCCTTTAATTACACCTTTAGTTACGCCTATAATTACACCTATAGTTACGCCACATTAATACATGGTGCTATTATTTAGAATTGTGATATAACATGACTCAAAAAGGGGATTCTATGGACAACGCTACACTTTCTAAATCAGCATTTATGCATCTAATATCACTCTTAGGATCAATCGGGGGACGCTGCAGCCTACTAATCCTCATTTTTATGGGACAGCAAAATGCTATAGCAACACCCAACCTTCTAGCTATCGATGCTTTCAAGGCCATCATGGTCGACGGCAGCGATTTGCCCAACGCTTTAAATCAGCCAATCAAAGAATTCTCCTTAGCCGCCATCGCAGACGGCGACATGGAACCCATCCCATACCAAATTGATGAATACAATATAGGTGGCGCCGTATTTTTTGAAGGCTGGGATGTACCTCGCGCTGGCACCGAAGACATATTCGATCCCGCCGACAAACTACTATTTATCTATAAAGATGCGGGCTCACGACGAGAGTCACACCATCGATTCGACGGCAAGATTGTTCATGAAATCGCCCTCACAGGGGATACTGGTGACGTACGTTATGTCTATTTGGTACAAAACTCTCGATTACGCTCTGAAGAGCAATACATCCGCTACAGTGCAGAAGAAGCCCTAGTAGAAACCGATTTCTTTTCGGTCACTTACAACAAAGACAACCATATGAAGTGGGAAGATTTCACCGTGTTTAATTATGACGGCGAGGAAAACCCCTTTGACGCACTGAAGATTGTACTAAACACCGGGATTCTTACCAACTTCGTTCGAGTTGGCCTTAACAATGACGATTTGGTTGCTTTACCCAAGGGTGAAGTTATCGGACCTATCCGAAGCACAACACAACTAGAACTTACTTTTTGGTTTTTAGGGCTCCCCTATATGTCCATCAGTGTGCAGATACATCATTACCCCAACTCGTTGATCTATGATATTCGCGCAATGATACCTTTTTTCCGCCGGTTAGCACTTGCCGACCCAGAGATCCTCTTCGGCTTAGAAGGCAACTCACTCTATGGTACCGAGGTACGAACCGCTGGAGGCCCGAAGGTACCAACACTGACTGACGGCTACATAGACGAGAACGAAGAAGTTCATATCGACGGTGGTATTTCCATTAAAAATAACTGGGTATGGGCAACCACCAAACGCAATTTGGATATATTAGGTTTTTTACATTTCAGTACCGATAGAACTCAAGAAATCTCATTTAACTACAATGATGATGATAAAGTTATCGACCTCCCAGAACGCTTTCCTGGGCAACTGCCCAAGGTGGGATACAAGATCCACGCCTTACCGACAAGCGGATTCTTTGGCTTTGTTGTCGATTTGCACTTTAGCAATGGTTTTAAAGGTGAACCTGAATCATTCGTACCTAAAGCTCAACGCCTACCGGACATTTCAGTCTTTACCCCACAGTAAAACAACACTTGCGTTGCAATAAGCTGTCAATTTAACAATTGTGGCTTATTGCAATAACAACCAAGACACTTCACATTCCCCCGTTTCTGCCGCAATATACGCGGAATCCCCGCTAATAGTCACCGACATATCCATGGTTCTCTTCACCAGGCCCGCCAACGCTTGTATGCTTTCCCACGGAAACTGAACCACCGATACCGCTACAGCCGAATATTTCTCCTGTGATTGGCTCCACCACACAGCTGATTTGGAGTTAAAACTATAGACCTTGATGTCTTGTGCAAGTCGAGACGCCTTACGGATTCTCTCCACATCTGGCTCACCAACGTCAATCCATAACAGCAATTGATCATCTAGAGTACGTGCCCAAATATCAGGTTCATCAACCGCAGATAACCCCTTGGTAAAAACCAGATTCTCTTGTGCATTAAGGCAATACGCCAGCACTCGACTCATCATTCGCTCCAGGGTTTCTGAAGGGTGCTGTGCCACCGTCAAATTCAACGTATCGTAATAATCCCGTTCCATATCTGACAACGCAATATTGAATTTATAAATAGTCGGTTTTAATGCCACGATAACTTCCTTAATGAGAGGGTAATAACCAGATATCAGCCAACCTCGATGTTAAGGGTGACTTGTACTAAACATTTACTAATGCCCTTAAGCTTTTATTAACTCCCAGGATCTGTTGCATGCACCTGGAGAGCCTTACGGTGCCCCTCAACAAACGCCTTGGGCATTCGACACGGCTTTCCTGAAGCCAACAGTATACAAACATAACGGGATTGCGCCCTCATGATAGTTTTCCCATCAACAGCTCGCACCATTTGGAAGTGCCGCGCAGAAAATAATCGATCATCACTTTCAGTAATCCATGTTGCAAGTACCAACCTGTCATCAGCGTAACTTGCATGCAAATAGTCGACTTCTGTGCGTACAATGGCCATGGCTTTGCCTTCTCGTTCCTGCACATCCCAGCCCATACCTATGGTTTCGATATGTTGCCAACTAATGTCTTCCATCCATTCCAAATACGCCACATTGTTAGTATGACCGAGCCTATCGGTATGTTCAGGCTTAACCTCTAGCGTGGACATATATGGATTCGATCGATCCCATTCAGTCGTATTCATTACTACGTCCGTCCCGTTTATCTTTTTGAGCCCAAGCTATGCCCAACAAGCTACCGATCAATAAACCACTAAGATGTGCTGCATTGGCAACAGGCCCCAGCATGCCGGTGAAACACAGCACCAACCAAACCACCATCATGGCGATAAGAGCGGGTTTTAATTGAATCGGATAGTTAGGTCTCATACGGCCATAGAACCATAAATATCCTAACAAGCCATAGACAACACCGGATAAACCACCAAAATTATTGCCGGCATCAAAGAACTGCGCAGTATTACTACCGATTGATACAACAATAAACACAAACCAGAGCCGTGCAGCTGATTGATATCGTTCCACCAAACCGCCAAGCTCCCACCACCACATCACATTAAACACAATATGCAACGGCAAGCCGGCAATCAAAAAGTGAACAAATACTGGACTTATCCAACGCCAAACTTCAGGACCAAGCATTGCGTCGGTAGACGAAAAGAAAAATAGCCCGCTTAACACACTCTGGTTGGTACCAAATCCCGACACCAAAAATACGATGGCACTAACAATTGCGACTGCCCTAGTAACCCGCCCGGCTTTTGCCCAGAAACCACCAAAACCCGCGTGCTGTTCTTGATAGAAGCCATCAATACTCTCTTGTGTTGATTGTTTTCCACTTTGCACATCACGCACTTCGGTACTGCTTTCACCCTCCCACGAGGCGCCCTGATAACGCTTATTGTTAGGCTCTGCTACAAAACGCTCCAGTTCTTTCTTAGCAGCATCCAATGATTGATAATCAAAAAGTTGGATTTTTGCCTTACCGCCATCTTTTTCGATTAAACACCGAATACCCTGATTATTCAAAAAATCAGCAAACGCCAAAGCTGCACGTAAATTATCAATTTCTACTAATGTAATCATATAAGAATGAATATTTTGGTTAGTATGACGGCGCTAGGCTAGCGCACGAGAAAGCTCTCTTAGGTAACGTATGACACCATCAAACTAGATTCTCATCTATCCAAGTGACAACATCATCATGATGGGATTTGGTTTTCACCTTCTCCATTACGTGTTTTAACCGTCCGTCTTTACCAACAATAAAGGTAATACGATGGATGCCCATATACTCTCGCCCCATAAATTTTTTCAAACCCCAAACGCCATATTTATCCGCAATGGCATGATCTTCATCTGACAACAAATCAAAATTAAGCGACTGCTTCTCTACAAACTTGGCAATACGCGCCACGGGGTCAGGGCTAATGGCAAGTACAACAGTGTCCAACTTGGCAAATTCCTTCTTAGTATCCCGGATACCACATGCCTGTACCGTGCACCCGGGGGTTGACGCCTTTGGGTAGAAATACACCACAACATTGCTAACGTTACGGTAATTTTTCAATGTCACCTTTTCGCCATCTTGATTCTGCAGAGAAAAAACGGGGGCCATATTGCCGATTTTGGGAAATTCCATTGATTAATTGCCTTCTATTGCCAGTGTCATAATTAGTTAGTGTAAAAAATCTAATTATGAAGCAAACCTTATCAATTTCACAGCGCGTTGTTTTTCTTTACAATAGCCCTATTATTTCTTTAACTAACGCAACTCAGCTAAAATTAGAATTTTGTAACAAGTGCTGTGATTTCGTTGGACAATTACTGATAAAACATTAAACACTGACACAAGGGCACACCCTACCGTGACCAAAAAACACCTGCCATTTGGCATACTATTGATCAATCTCGGCACCCCCGATTCCCCCAGCCACAGCGCCATTCGCCGGTTCTTAAAAGAATTCCTATGGGACCCCCGCGTAGTGGACACCCCCCGCCCACTTTGGTGGTTGATTTTACACTTGGTCATTCTTCCCCTGCGCCCAAAGATTATTGCCAAGAATTACCGAAATATTTGGACAGAACAGGGATCTCCGTTATTAGTCCACAGCAAGGCGCAGCGAAGCGCCCTATCTCAATCACTCTCAACCCAATATGATCAGGATATACCCGTAGAACTCGGCATGACCTACGGCAACCCCTCCATTTGCGAGGGCACCCACAAACTCATCGAACAGGGCGTGCGGCAGATTATCGTCCTACCGCTTTATCCTCAGTACTCTGCCACCACCACCGCTGCCGCATTCGACATGCTAGCCAAAACGCTTAAAACAATACCAAATGTTCCTGAGATCAGCTTTATTCGCAATTACTATCACGAGAAGGGCTACATTACGGCTCTCTCCAATAGCATACGGCAATATTGGGCGCAGCACGGTAAACCCAACAAGCTACTTTTCTCGTTTCACGGTATCCCAGAGAGAAATGAATGCCAAGGCGACCCTTACCCCTCCGAGTGCAAAGAAACTGCTCGCCTAACGGCACAGGAACTTGGGCTCTCCGATGAGCAGTGGATGTTATCATTTCAATCCAGGGTTGGCAGGCTAGAATGGGTCAAACCTTATACCGACCAAACACTARAATCCCTAGGCCAACAAGCTACGGGTAGGGTAGACGTCATTTGCCCCGCATTTTCCGTGGATTGCCTAGAAACCCTCGAAGAAATCGATCAGGAGAACCGCCACATATACCAAAATGCTGGCGGMGAAGAGTATCACTACATCCCATGTTTAAATGCAACGKCAGAGCATATTTCACTCCTTGCTGAGCTAATAACAAGGCGGGCCCTCCCCAATGAKACCAGTAATTAATTACCGCCTAATTTATCTAAAAAAGATCGCAGTTATTCGAATACCATCTACGCTTAGATTAGTATGACATTACTCTAAGGCGCTTTACTAAGACCACATGGAACTCCAGGGATATTCGCAGTTAGAAAAATTTGCTGAAGGCGGCATGGCGGTGCTCTACCGAGGCATTCAGACGTCTTTAAATCGCCCTGTCGCCATTAAAGTACTTAAGGCTGCAGTGTCAGAAACACCCGAGGCTCGCCAAATGTTTGAGGCRGARTCWCARATTGTTGCRCGCCTRGAYCAYCCCMAYATYATTCGWGTYATYGACAAAGGSCTWACYGAYRRWGATATGCCCTATTTCGCTATGGATTTTGTGGAAGGCGAAACACTAAAGGATGTCTTAAAGAATGGGGGGTTAAATAGTCGAAGAAAGTTACGGGTCATCATCCAAATCGCCAAAGCCCTTTCTTACGCGCACAAAAATTCTGTTATTCATCGCGATATTAAACCCGCCAATATCCTCATCGACAAAGAAAATAACGCTCGCGTTGTCGACTTCGGCATTGCACGCATCTTCTCCGAAGACACCGAGTTAAGCCAAGCCTCAGAAGAAGGGCTTACCGTAGGCACATTGTCTTATATGGCACCAGAACAGCACTTGGGAGCCAGTCACGCGTCAGAAGCCAGCGACATATATTCTCTTGGCGTCATCATCTATTTGATGTTCACCAAAAAGATGTTCAAACCAGGCTACCCACCGCCATCACATTTTACCAAAGAGTTGCCGGCATCCATCGACAGTATCACCATGCGTTGCTTATCCGATGAGGCTGAACAACGTCCAACCGCGGATGCACTCATTTCACTGCTACTAAAATCGGCAAAAGGTGCYCACCTAAAACAAGAACAAAAACAAGAAGCYAAGGCYGCGTTCAAAGACCCAAAAGATAAATTTCGCCTGCTCGACGTRATCAAAGARACRGAGTTCAGCACTGTCTCTTTATATGAAAACAGAGAAGATAACTCATTGATGGTACTCAAAAAACGCGTCAATGACTTTTCTGGCCACAATGAATCTGAGCTTCTTTCCCGGCTTAAGCACAAGAACATCATCAACATCCGCGGTGTTACTCGCAACGATAGAATATTCATTCTGGTAATGGAATATCTATCCGGTGGCAGCCTTCAAGGTCGAATGGCAAAACCCATGGAGCTGGATAATTTCATCCACATTGCGCTACAAATTTGTGAGGCTATGAGCTTTGCACATAACAATCGTATATTTCACGGCAATTTACGCCCGCAAAACGTATTATTCGACGCCAACAATCAGGTCAAGGTCATGGATTTTGGATTTGCTATCCATTATGACACCCCTGACGAAAGGAACTGGTATCAGGTTGACGGAGAGCAGCCATCACAAATAGGCGATATATACGCTGCAGGGGTTATTTTTCACCAACTTCTTACGGGAAGTTTACCGGCCTGGGAAAGAAACACTCTCGTCGTACCTGACAATTGGTACGATATACCCAAACACTTACAAAAACTCATTAAACAAATGCTCATAAAAACTCCAAATGATCGAATCCAATCATTTGGGGATGTTAAGGAGCAGCTTGAGTACACCCCTGCCCCACCAAAGCCAATAGAGCGCCCGGTACGAACACGCCCGAAAAAGATAGTAAAAACGGTCAAGAAAACACGTTCGCATGCAGCCTTCATCGCGGCATTACTCGTATCGATTAACATAGCGCTATATTCATGGATGATACGTGAGGGACACATATCGGAACAGATGCTAGAAAAGCTCCCAGCAGTAACCGAACTAGCAAAGACCGTCTCAACCGAGCTGTCCCAGTTATTCGATACTTTTGCTACCGAATTGTCCGCTCTATACACGGCAATAACCACATCAACCGAGCCAGAAGGCACTGATAGCCCCCGACAAAATGGCTCTAGCGATGAATGGCATAAGAAACGCACCTTCGAAGGCCAATCAGATAATGACGAGGACAGTGTTTTTTAATTCCCTCCCACCCCAAACCACCCTCCCCAAAACTAATTAGGTCCCTGTGCTATTACAAGCAGACAATGGTTATATTGTTACAAAAAAATGTGGTAATCTGGGTAGTCTATGACGTTACATATCTTGCCATTACCCCGCGCGATAAGGCTGCCCAAAGGAGTTACCTAGTGATTGATTTTGAATTGACTGATTTGTTAATCGAATTGGAAGATATCCAACAACAAAAGTTCCTAAACCTTGCAAGAGGCCAACAGGTTACTGATCTACTAGACTTCTATGAAATGCCGCAGAACTTATATACATTAAAGCAGGAACCCGCTAATGGCCGGCCACCTG
This sequence comes from Moraxellaceae bacterium, assembly GCA_002402125.1. Taxonomy (GTDB): domain Bacteria; phylum Pseudomonadota; class Gammaproteobacteria; order Pseudomonadales; family Ketobacteraceae; genus 42-54-T18. Next base: position 880 of record NVVG01000020.1, on the reverse strand, counting down.
AGCAATGTCGCCGCAAAATCGCCTGCTTCAATTTCGGCCTAGTCAACGATGATATAAAAACTAAATTTATTGAATGCCTTTATCTCATAGGCCATACGCCGGAATTCATCAGTGAAGGATTAGGCGAAGATATTCGCTTTGTCGCAGAATCTCTTCGCCAAGTGGTAGACGAGGCCAGAACCTTACGGGCCTCCGCCTTGCGAAAAAACCCACAACGCTTTCGGCTGGTCGCAGCAAGCGAGTAACAATCTCGCGTTGGTTTGCTTACCCAAACCAACGCCACCCACCACTTGCGTTACACCCCACCCTCTCCAGCACCACACCCAGCTAACCTATCAACATTCTAGCCGACCTTTAGCCAACATAGTTCAGCGAACCCCTGTGGCAACAGCCGAACCTATAACACCCCACATTTGGTCCCATCGCATGCATCAGCAAGAAGTTTTGCGGATTGGATTCCAACTACCTTATTTGCCACACGCGCAGCCATTGGCACCGAAGATACACCAGCAACACCATTCAAGGGATTAATTGGATCGCTGGACAACTTCGCTATCAGCTAACAGCATAAAGCTTGCCGCACGCGAAATCAGATGTGCGCTTGGACAGTATGGGTTTGCTTGTGAAATATTTATTGATATCCAGAGCATCAATTGCGGTAACCTTGGAAACGCCTGCAAGGTCAAGCATCTGCCCTGTGAGGAACTCATAGAAAAACCAAGTACGCCGCATGAAAAACGCATGAAAAAAGGGCCTAGCATTTCTGCTAGGCCCTTTTTTTATATGGTGCGCCAGAAGGGAGTCGAACCCCTGACCGCCTGGTTCGTAGCCAGGTACTCTATCCAGCTGAGCTACTGGCGCTTTAAGAGGGTGCGAATTA
>NVVG01000291.1 GCA_002402125.1 Moraxellaceae bacterium | reverse complement strand
TCTACAGGAGTTCCACTAGAAGGTCTATAAGCAGATAAATTCATACACTTATTATAGATTGTTTTGATTTGCATTCCAAGACTAGCCCTGCCTTTTACTTTGAATAGAGGGACATCAGAGCCTCTTACAGGCTTGTCGCTTACTTCATCTTCTGAAGGATTGAGTTGCAACTTATGTTTGAGGTTTAACTTGATACTGCCTCCTAAACTTTTCTTAAGATCCATGATTGTTTTTTTAAAGATTATTAATCTATCAAATAGTGACTTTAATATAATTGATTTAACATTATTTTATTATACACTAAGCTCTATATTAAATGTAATTATATTTATTAAGAAGGGATGGGATGAAAAATTTACTCCAAAATATTATAAAATAAGTCTTTTTAAATTATGGCTTTTCAAAGCAAGAAAATTTTGGATATTTGGTCTTATCGGATTGCCAATTACTCAATTAGACAGTATAATATTAGGCTCTTTCTCTGACTATGATTCACTTGCATATTATTCAATAGTAAACAAGTATTTTCTCGCTGCATGTTATACATGGGTTACTGTTATGATAGCTTTAAACCACCCTATCATAACACACTCCTGGGAAAAAAAAGAATTTCTTGATATTGAAATAATCCTTAAAAAAGTTTTATTCTCTGCTCTAATAGTTTTTTTTGTTGCGACAAGTCTATTTGAGTTTTATTATTCTGAAATTATTGATTTATTTCTACATGAAAAAATAAGTTCAAGTGAGCTAAACTGGAGATACATTTTTTATTTCTCTTTTTTGTTAAAAATACTTTCTGATGTTTATTTAATGTTCTTTATTGCAACTTCTAAAATGCAGATAATAAATAAAATCACTTTGGTTCAGGCAATTTTAAGTTTTATATTACAACTAATTCTATATAAACTATTTGGTCTTACTGGCTTGATTACAGCCATCGTAATAACTTATGCTTTTTCACTTTTATTTCTCTCTTTTAATTACTATAAAATAATAAGGATAGCCACATGAATAAGAAAAATCAAATATTACTTTCTATTGTAATACCAACATATGAGAGACCTCATGTATTAAATAGTACATTAGAGTGTTTATTAAATCAAATTGAATACATAAATAATGAAATTGAAATTATAGTTGTGGATAATGGATCTAAAACTTATAATATTTTAGAAATATTTTCTTCGAAAAAATTTGAAAGATTTAATTTTTTTAGAAATGAAGAAAACCTAGGCATTGATGGTAATGTAAAGAAATGTATAGAATACTCCAATGGAAATTTTGTATGGCTCTTAAGTGATGATGACTTATTATATCCAAACTCTGTAAAGAAGATTATGAACAGTCTAAAACAAAATTTAGATAGAGGACTATTTGTGCTTAACTATGATGTTTATGACGAAAAGTGTGAAAATATTATATATCGAAATATTGTAAATAAAGACTTGAATGATGACTCAACAGTTATTAGTCAGTTAACATTTATTTCCATTAATATTATCAATAAGTCTTTATTGGATGAAAAAGTAGATTTAAATTCTTTTGACAAATATTTAGGAACACTTTATTATCATATGTCTATTTCAATTTACTTAGCTGCTGCAAGTGGGTATATTTTTATAAATACTCCCTTCGTTAAGTTCAGGTCAAGCTGTAGTAATCTTGGAGGAACATTGGAATCAGCATTGAGACCTTATCTAGTATTTAAGGAAATCAACAATAGTAAATTATCTTATAGAAATGATACTTTTGTAAAAAATAATGTATTGCTTTATGTTAAAAGTAAAAAACTTAATAATTCACTATCTAAGTATGATGTTATATCTATTATTAAACTTTTTGGAGTAACCCCTAAAATAATGTATATATTAATAATTTATTTATGCCCAAGTTTTATATGTAGTTTATTTATAAAAGCTAGAAACTTATTTACAAAATTTAAAGTTTCAGGCTTAACTAAAAGGAAATAAATGTCTAAAATATCAGTCGTTATAATAACATTAAATGAAGAATTATGTATTGGCAGGGCTATTGAATCTGCATCACAAATTGCGGAAGAGATAATAATTGTTGATTCAGGTAGTACGGATAAGACCCTGGAAATCATAAAATCTTATGATATAGTAAAGGTTTTTCATAATAATTTTATTGACTTTTCTTCTCAAAAAAACTTTGCTATTTCTAAGGCATCTTGTGAATGGATATTTGTTTTAGATGCTGATGAATATTTTGATAAAAATCTTGAGAATCAATTAAAAAGTAAATTATTTAAGAATGAAAAGATATATGCTAGCATACGAAAAAATTGGTTTATGGATGGCTGGTTATCAGAATCCTTTGGCAAAGACATGCAACATAGACTGTTTGAAAGAAAAAAAGAAAATATATATCAAAATAAAGTTCATGAGCGTTTGAAATCAATAGGAAATTTAGAAATAATTGAACTTGAAGGATGTATTCTTCACGAACAAAAAAGACTTAGTATAAACAACATTATATCTAAACAGATTAAATATACTGACTATGATATTATGGGTAAATATAAAAATGCATCTTTGTTTTTACTATTGTCTAAATCATTTTTCAAACTAATCAATACTTTAATACTAAAACGAATAGTTTTCAAAGGAAAAAGAAATATTTTATGGGCATTTGTTATTTTTTCATATGATTTATTATTAGTTATGAAAAAAATAGAAATAGATATTAATAATAAAGGAAAATCATGAAGTTATCTATCTGTATACCAACATACAACAGAGTTAAATATTTAGAAAGTACTATTAGTGAAATCATTAAGCAAATTGGAGATAAAAAAGATATTGAAATAATTATTAGTGATAATGCTTCAACTGATAATACAAAAGAGATTGTTGAAATGTATCAATATAAATACAATTATATAATTTATCATTGTGCTGAAACCAATATGGGTGCAGATTATAATTATTTAAAGGTTATTGAATTAGCAACAGGAGATTTTTGCTGGTTTATGGGTAGTGATGATATAATCCTAAATAATTCTCTAAATAACATTCTGAAATACATTGATAAATACCCAGACGTAGCAGGAATAACTGTAAATTACGAAGGATATAATATAAGTTTTGATAAGAAAATAAAAGTTAGACCCCCAGTTAAATATAATAAAAATAAACTTTATGACAATTCAGAAATTTGTTTTAGCGAGTTAGGTCATTTTTTTGGTTATATCTCAGCACAAATTGTAAATAGAATAATATGGAATGAAGCATTAAAAAACTCTAACTATAAACAATATATGAATGCATATGTTCATTTATATATAATTGGACAAATGTTGACAATATCTTCAAGATGGCTTTATGTTAATGATAAATCTGTTGGATGGAGAAGTGGAAATGATTCCTTCTTAAGTAGTGGAAGATATAATAGATTGAAAATTGATGTATTTGAGTATGAAAGAATTGCATCTGACATATTTAGTAAAAACTCTAAAACATATTTATCTGTACTTACTAATGTTTGTAAGTCCTATGTTTTTTCGCAAATACTAAGTGCAAAAGTTGATAATATCCCATCTAGTTTCTTTTTGAAAGCATTTGTGATTTGTTTTAAAATTTATTGGAGAATTCCCATTTTTTGGTTAAAAATAGTGCCTATTCTAATAACCCCTTCAATTATATTAAGATTAATAAGAACCATTAAATTGAAAACAATTAATACTTTTATGGTAACAAATTGAAAATTATTTATGATATGAGTATTCAAGGTGCAACAAAAGCTGGTGTATATGTTTTTGCAAAAAATATAAATGAAGAGATAATAAAAATAGATCAATATCCTATCTTGACATATAATAATCCTTTTTCAACTATTAAACAAATAGGAATTAAAAGAAAAATTACTTCATTAATGAGATTATTGTATTTAGAATGTATAGCTTTTTTTGGAAATAGAAATGACATATTCTTTTTTCCAGCTCCAGAAGTTCCATTTTCAGTTATATTTTTTAAGAAAAGATTTATAGTAACGATTCATGATTTATATGCTTGGAAGAATTTAAAAGAAACAACTTTTTTTGCATCGATTAAAAATAAACTACTACCTATTATTGCTAATAAAGCTGAATTGATATGTACTGTGTCAGAGTATAGTAAATCAGAAATAATAAAATATTTAAATATAAGTACAGATAAAATTTTTGTAGTTCACAATGGCTTAGATGAAGTATTTTTAGATAAACCTAAAATAAATATTGAAGTTCTCAAAAACAAACGCTATATTTTAAATGTAGGTTCTCTGGAACCTAGAAAAAATATATCTTTTCTGATTGATTTATTTGAAACAATAAAGAATCAAAAAAATTATTCAGATTTACTTTTAGTTCTTACAGGTGGAGAGTCTTGGAATAGTAATGAAATATTAAATAAGATAAATAATAGTGTTTATAAAAATGATTTTATTTTATTGGGTCAAGTCTCGCAAAATCAGTTGCCAAATTTATATAAAGATGCTGTGGCTATGATTTTTCCATCAAAAGAAGAAGGATTTGGAATACCTGTCATAGAATCTTTATCACAAGGGACACCTGTCTTAGTACAAGCAAATAGTGCATTGAAAGATTTTAAAGAATACGGGGCCTATGTAATGGAAGATTTTAATATAGATACTTGGTTGACATTAATAACAGAGATAGAAAAAAATAAAGTAAGAATTTCGAAAAATAACATTAATAAAGTTATTTATGACTTTAGTTGGAAAAACTCTGCAAACAAACTTTTAAATGAGTTATTAAAGTAATATGTACGTTCTCTATACAATAAATATTATGCTATTCATAATACTTACATTTTCAAAAGTATATTATTTGACTAAATTTTTTAAATTTACTTTATTAAATCCAATAACTATTCCATTTATTATTACTTTACCGGTATTAATAATGACTATATTTGCAGGACCATTATTTATATTGCAAAAAGGTTTATTTGACTATTGGTTTAATTATGCATTGTGTATGACAAATATTTCATTGTTTTTTTCTTTACTGTTGGTAATTATTACCCTGAAATTTAGTAATAAAAACAATTTTATTAAATATAAATTTATGAGTATTATGAGACCAGTAAAATTAAAAAAGAACAGAATGTTATTTAGTAGTATTTTTTTTCTTTTATTATTTTTTCTTACATTTATATTGCTTACAAGAGATTTTGGTTTACTTAATTGGATTGCTAATCCAAGAGAAGGATATCAATTACATAGAGTAGGGAATGGCCAGTGGTATGCATTATCTCTACTCTTTTTATCTGTATCATTTACTTTGATAATGGTTTATACGAAAACAGTTTTAAAAACAATTTTTGTATTTTTCTTTTATGCTTTTTTAATATTTTTCCTAGGTTCTAAAGGTTTTGTTCTTTCATATTTCATATTTTTTTTAATAATCCTATGGTATAGAAAGTCAAAATATTTTAAAAAATTATTTTTAATATTACCACCAATAGGATTTTTCTTACTAATTCTAAATTTTAATCCAAATAATTTAGCCGATATATTTAAATATTTTGATCATTATATTAATAGTGCAATGTATTATGAAGCATATTCAAAAGGAGAAATAAAACTTTATTATGGGTATATATGGATTAGTGATTTTTATCATTATTTGCCAAGAATTCTATTTCCAGATAAGCCATATATTTATGGACTTTTACATGTAAATGAGTTCTTTTGGCCAGGTGCTGCAGAGTTGACTAATACACCAGCATTTGGAGGACCACTTGCGGCATTTGCTGATTTTGGAATTTTGGGAGTGTTACTATCATCCTTATTTAATTTATCACTATTTGTAGAAATAATATTTTATTTTATTCTATATAGAGATAATTCATTGAATAATATTAGGGAAAATAGTAATAAGCTTTATTTGTTTATATGGATATTGGCCCCATCATTTATGATTTTTTTTGGTAGTTTATATATGATTATTTTATTCATACTAATTATAAAAATAATAGCTACTTTCAATAAACTAAAAATAGGATTTAAATAATGAGAGTAACCTACGATAATATAATTTTTTCACTACAAAAAGCTGGTGGAATATCAATATATTGGGCTGAACTTATTAAAAGATTAAAAAATAAAAAAGATATAACTTATTTTGAATCTAATAATAGTAATATATTTAGAAAAGAAATTGATATAAATATAAAAAATGAAAGCAGATTGCCTTTAAAAATATTAAGATATTTACCATTTATTAATAAA
>NVVG01000290.1 GCA_002402125.1 Moraxellaceae bacterium | reverse complement strand
TTTTTGATGTGATTTTTAGTTTGAGACGATGTCGGTAGGGCTTGAATTACTAATAAACATAGTGTGGATAAACAACATATGTTATTTATCCACTTGTTACGCACAGCTAAGGTTATTCTCAAAAGGTGTTTTCGAGGATAACCAGAATTCGAGAACGGGTAAGAAAGTTGCATTTATATCTTAACTAGTTGAAATGAGGCTTAAATAGGTAACCCTATTATTTTTGACCTTTGAAAACCGTTTTGTTTTGAGAACCTTAAAAGGTAAATTGAATTACTATGAAAAAAATATATATCCTATTTATCCTTTATCTTTTTAGTCCACAAATTCAAGCCCAAACGGAATGGATACAAAAAGGAGTGGATATTGATGGTGAAACATCTAGTGATCGCAGTGGGTCGGCGGTCTCAATGAGTTCAGACGGAGGTACTCTGGCAATTGGATCAAGAGGAAATAGTGGCGGAGGAAATGTTGCAGGACATGTGCGCGTTTATTATTGGAATGGGGCAAATTGGATACAAAAAGGGATGGACATTGATGGTGAAGCCCCTAATGATGAAAGTGGTTGGGCGGTTTCAATGAACTCAGATGGAAATACTTTGGCTATTGGTGCTATTTATAATGATGGTATAGGAGTTGACGCTGGTCATGTGCGCATTTATAATTGGAACGGATCAAATTGGATACAAAAAGGAGCGGATATAGATGGGGAAATGGCCAATGAGCATAGCGGCTTTTCTGTTTCAATGAGCTCAGATGGCAATACTTTAGCAATTGGCGCTACTGAAAACAGTGGAACAGATACATATGCGGGTCATGTGCGTGTTTATAATTGGAATGGCTCTTCATGGGATCAAAAAGGAGCAGATATTGATGGTGAAGGGTGGGATGACCGCAGTGGTCATTCTATTTCAATGAGTTCGGATGGAAATACTCTGGCTATTGGTGCCCCCCGGAATAGCGGAATATGGCCCATTGCAGGTCATGTACGTATTTTTAATTGGAACGGGACAAATTGGACACAAAAAGGAGCGGATATTGATAGTGAAACGGCAAATCATTATATGGGCTGGTCGATTTCGATAAGTTCAGACGGAAATACTCTGGCAATTGGCGCTTCTGAAGATACTACATCAATACCTTATGAAGGACATGTAGGACATGTAAGAGTATATAATTGGAACGGTACTTTATGGACTCAAAAAGGATTAGATATTGATGGCGAAATGATTGATGATAATAGTGGCCGTTCTGTTTCAATTAGTTCAGACGGAAATACTGTAGCGATTGGCGCACATTATAATGCTGGCTTAGGGTTGAAGACAGGTCATGTCCGCGTTTATGAATGGAATGATGCATCCATTTGGGTCCAAAAAGGAATAGATATTGATGGTGAAGCGATTAATGACCAGAGTGGTTATTCTGTTTCAATAAGTTCGAATGGAAAAATTCTAGCAATTGGTGCTCCTTGGAACAGCGGAACAAGTTATCAAGCAGGTCATGTACGTGTTTATGAATTTCCAGTACCTGGAGCAGGATTACTTGAAAATGATTTAAGTGATGAACTTATTGTTTATCCAAATCCGACAACAGGTAGTTTTTCAATTAAATTCGAAAGTACTCAGCAATCTACAGTGATTAAATTGACAGATTTGGCAGGTAGAGAAGTTCAATCAAAAACATATTATAATAGTCAACTACTAAATTTAAATATTGAAGAATCAACAGGTGTTTATCTTTTAATAATCGAATCTGATGATAAAAGGGCAGTGATACAAATTGTGAAGAAATAGGATGATGACTTAGAATCTTGATAAGATTGATGGCGAAATGATTGAGTGCTTAACAAAGCCTTAAAAAGCATACGAGGATGATGCTTCGGAAGATAAAATTGAAAAACTATTCCTAATATTAGAATTAAGCCTTGGTTAGGACTCCGTAGGACTTTCTAGCCTAAGCATCGTACTTAATTAATGAAACAAATCTATTACATACTAATTTCAGATCTTTCTTTTGCTTCCCATCTGTTTCCCTCCTTTTCCTGAGAAGAAAATCAAGATCTTCTATCTTGAGGAGTTGTTGTGTTCGCGTGAACGTACGTCTGGAGCCTTTTTGGATTGATTTTTTTCTCAAGTATGTGTTTTTTTTGATCTGTGAGAAAGAAGGGGAATGTGTATTTTGTGGCTCGCCTAACCGCTGATTGTCGTTCGTAATCATTTGTTTTTTTGATGTGATTTTTGGATCAATTAGTTGAATTGGACTTAAGGCCTTTTTTTGGCTTGGGAATGACGGTTTTAGGCGTGAATTATTCATCAATATAGTGCACTAGTGTATTTTATCTACGTGTGTAAGCAATTAAAAAACAGATAAAAAATGGCAAAATATTTAAGGACTTCAAGTATATCAGCAGAATTAGAAAACTTAATTCGAGACGCAAAAAAGAAACTATATATTATTAGCCCATATTTAAAGCTTTCTGATAATGTGAAAGAGCTTCTCAATGATAAGGAAAGAGAAAAAGTTGAGGTTAGAATAGTTTTTGGAAAGCAAGAACTTGCACCAGCAGAAATGGGTTATTTAGAAGAGCTTAAATATGTAAGATTATATTTCTCGAAAAATCTTCACGCTAAATGCTATTTGAACGAAGATAAGATGATTATCTCTTCTATGAATCTCTATGAATTTTCTCAGCAGAATAATAGAGAAATGGGAATCTTAATTGATACCGCAAACGAACAGGATAAGCAGGTTTATGATGATGCGTCTAAAGATATAGACTCAATAATTCATAATAGTGAGGACTTTTCCTATGCTAAAGTCCCACAAAAGAGATCCCCCCAAATAAAAACTGAAGAAAAAACGAAATCCAGCTATTCAAAATCAAAGTTACTTAGGACGAAGGAATTATCGCAAGAGACAGGAATTAGTAGCCGAAAAATAAACTCTTGGTTCGTTGAGAATAAGTTAATGTACAAGAAAGAGGAGGAGTGGTACACTACATTGAAAGGAAAAGCACAAGGTGGAGTTGAAAAGGACGGGTTTTATGGTCAAGAAGTTCTTTGGCCAGAAGAAATAGCAGCTGAAATAAACGAATAAGAGAAAATAGTAATAATCAAAATTGAATAAAATGAGTAAAGTAGTTTTTATGTTATTTACGGCATTGTGCCTATTAGCTAGTTGCCAACAAACGGCGAACAATGTTGAAACAGATGACCTATCAACTCCTGAAAAATCATGGAGCGCGTTATTGCATAACCTTAAGATAGGCAATGCAGACAATGTTAAAGCAGTTGTTACTCAAAATGGTTTTGAAAGTTTGATAAAATATATTTCTCCAAATAATGATGCTGAACCTTTTTCAATAACTTTTCAAACCTGGGCAAATGAGTGGTCAAACTTGGAGTTAGAATGGAGCGAAATTGAAGGTGATAAAGTGACTCTTAAAACTGGACCAGAAAGTAAAGACCACCTTTTCACTTTTTTAAAAATAGGTGCAGATTGGAAAATGGAGTTCTGGAATCCCAATGAATAAAAAAGGTCGGTGATAAAATAGGAATCACAGAACAAAACCTAAGGCCCATTAAAAGGGGCTTTAGCCCAATTGTTGTAAATAATAAAAAAAATGGACGAACTTATAACCGAAAAAATACAGAACACCAAAATTGAAAAAGGAATAGACTATTTTGGAAGTGTAGATGCCATATCTATAAATGGTGTAATTCACAATGTTGGAACACGTGCATTAGCATTATCTGTACTGGAAAAATTGGGTTGGAAAAATAAAATCAACTTTCAAGATGGATTAAAACACTCTGGATTATTAGATGGTTCAGTCTCCGTTAATAAAAATGAAACATTGTTTGTTATTGGCAGAAATGGAGGTGTTTATTTTCTTGATCAGGATAAATGGATAACAGAATACGAACCCGATGATTTATTAGTCAAAAAATGGGGATTTAAAGGGAATTATGACTCCGAAAATGATAGAATAGTAATTAGTGGCGGATTTAGTGGTAAGCCAAGTAAATATACGGCAAACAACACTCAAACATTTGTATTTAAAGAAAATAAGTGGTCAAAAGTTTCTAATAAAATTCTCAAACAAGAATGTAAGGATAATCTTGACCTGAGAAAAAGTAAACCTTATGAAAACTTATCAGGCATATCTGTTGAACAATGCTATGACTTTAATTTAAATAAAGTGGTTTTGTTAGGAGAAAAATATTCGTACACTCTCGTAGGTAATAAATGGGAGCATCATGAAACAAAAGGTTTAAAAGAAAATATTAGTACAGATGAACGTAAAATTTTTCATGTTAAACATTTGAAAAAAACATTTATACTTAATGAAGATGGAATTTTATATGAATACTCTTTAAAATCTCTAACACCTTATGCTAGAATTGATTTAGATGACCTTGATTTCCTTTTCTACAATTGTTCTTGTCATTATAATGATAAAAAAGAACTCTTATATCTTTTTGGAAATGATGGAAAAGGGTGGTCTATAAAAATTTCTTAAATAAACATAAGCTATTTACAACAATGGCTATATTTAATACGAGTTTTGGCGCCTAATTCAAAATGCATAGCTTTTAATGAAGTTTACCAATCTTTTGTTTTGGCTATGCGTTTTCAAATAATTTGGAAACTTTAAATCCGCGCTAACCATAGATTAAACGGTTGTAGCGAATTGAAAAAACACATGACAAAAGGTTATCTATCCATATTCATCTTATTGTTTATATCTGTATATTCTTACGGTCAGAAAAAAAATGATAAAACAAATCAATACTGGATTGAAACTGGATATCTTGATTGTTTAGAGAAAAATTTACCTTGTGATTGCGCTCGCTGGGGACTCCCTCCAACAGAAATAGATTATTCTTTGAATTCAATAGACAGTTCCTTTTTTGGAAGACATCGAATTGTAAATTATCTAAATCTGAGAAATGAAGAAATTTCATTCGACATTGTTTCTTTATTGGCGGAATTAGATAAGGAAAATGATCAAAAAATTACTGCCCACATAGAGATTAAAAATGATTCTATTTACTATTACTACTTTAAAGACAGTACTCAATATGAATACATATCAACTGAACAAGAAACTGGGACTTTAGGCGTTCAAAAAATTAATAGTATTCTTACAAAAAATGATCACGGAAAATTATCAAATCACTTAAAATCTGATTCTCTTGAATGTTATTGCGATACACAATTGGGCTATAATTTTATTGCTATTAAGAACAGTACTTTCAATAAAGAAAAATGGATAGTTGAGATACGCGAAAACGAACTAGTCCTTTTTAAACTAAAAGCATTAAAGGTTAAAAGATTTACTGAATATAGAAGAAGTCATTTTCCACATAAGAAGAAAATTTACAAGAGATTTAAACTAAAAGATAACTCGCTATAACACTAGCTAAAATTCGTGTTTTAGCCTAACCGTTAGGTACAACAATGATGAAACAGATACTAGCTATATTAATAATATCCTTGATTGGAATAAGCTGTATACCATCTGGTAAAATCGAATATTCAATTGATAAGGATAAAATTGATGGCTACAGAAAACACCTAGTGACGAACACTACCTTAATTGAAATTATTAAGAGTAATGATGAGTTCATTAATTTAGAAAGGAACTCAGCTATTTCTGAGGCTACTCTTGAACATCATTTAATAGGTGAACATTTGAAAAATGGAGTTACGACCTATGTTGTATTTGAATATTTCGCATTAGAAGGCGTGATATGTAATATCAAGGCAGTGACAATTGATGAGACAAACAATTTATTGTCAGTATTAAGACTTGCAAATTATGAAGAATACCCAGATGGAAAATTACAAGAATCAACCATTGTGGAAGATGATTTTGCCGAAAGAATAACAATCATTAGTGGGCTTCAAGAGTATGATGACTCGCTTGATCAATTTATTATGAAAATAGATAGTACTGTGGTGAAATATAAATTGAATCACTTCAAGAAAATCGAAGTTGTTGATTCTGTTTTTAAACACCATGAATATTTTAAATAAGTAATGTGCCTAACATGCGGTAAAAAAGATGTTGCACGATTACATTTGAAATAAGCACCACTTTTCCTGCCGCGGAACCGTTGTCAACAATAAAGATGAAAAATAAAGAACTGTGGATTAAAGTAAATGACGCCCTTTGGGAAAAATTTAATGTAATCGATTTCGAGTTGAACGAGTGGTTATAACATCACATACAATCCATGCGAGTTCTCGCTTCGCGAAATCACGTTGGATTAACAAATCTATTCAAAACGTACTTAATTAATGAAACAAATCTATTCCAAACTAATCGTATTCTCATTAGTCGCCTGTACAGATAGCAAAACAAATGAGGAGAACCGGTATGAATACGTAGAATCGAA
>NVVG01000289.1 GCA_002402125.1 Moraxellaceae bacterium | reverse complement strand
CTAAAGGGCCAAAACAGTGGTATAGGACTGACTCAGCACGGTCAATCCATTGCTGAGTTCTTGGTGGTAAGTGCCGTCTTGGTACCAATGTTGTTGATGATAGCATCCTTTGCTAATTTATTGGACGTTCAGGTAACTGCCTCTAAAGCGGCACGATTTGCTGCCTGGGAGGGCACCGTTTACCAATCGGTATCCACTAACGATACAGAAACTCGAATAAATAACTTGATTCTAAACCGTAGTTGGAGCGATTTTGGCCCCGATAGTTCTTCAGTCGCAGGCAGTTTTCCGAGCATTGTTAACCTTAATGATGGCGTTGCTTTTGACCCAAATTGTTTTGATGTTAGCTGTGGAAATATTGTACCGCTTACGAATAACCAAAATGGTTTATTGGGGCAGGCTGCTGGGTTGGGTCTAGATAGGTTGAAAACCACACCTATTAGCATTCCATTAAATTCAAACTCTGCCTTATTTAGATTGGTCAGCATGACCGATTATCGGACCTCTACCTATACTGATTTTAATGCGCCATCGGATGAGCTTGCCGGAGTTGCGCAGTTTCATATGAGGGCTTCTGCTCCTATGATGTCCGGAGGAGGCGTGCCTGTAAACGAGGCGTCTTTCACTGCTACGGTGGCGCAGGCATCATTAGGCGGCGCGCAATTGGCGGCTTTTGAGCGCGTAGGAGGTAGCTTTAATGCTGTCGATATAGGGCTCGGAGCTCCCATTATTAAGCTTTTGGGTTTTCAAGAAATGCAATCAGGCATGGGGAGTGATAACACCAATACCACGTCGACGGCACAATCGACAACCTTGCCAATTTTTAATACTACACCTTAGATGCAAAAATTAATGGTTACGTGGCTACAGAGCGTTATTTGTATTTTTTTGTTAGTGCCGATTGCACACGGTAAAGCGCTTGATCCATTAATGGTAAAGTTACCGAATTTGCCGGTAATCCCCGGGGCCACCTGGCAATGGGTTGGGCAACAAATGGCAATTGATGGTACCCCCATGTCGGTCAAGCTATTCGAATATGCCGGTAAAGAGAGAGACGTCGAACGCTTTTATGTCAAATTGTGGAAGTCCAGAGGTCATGGTCAGTACAAAGCGAAAAATTGGGGAAAATACAAAATAATCGGCCATGAATTGGACGGTTTTTATGCATCAGTGCAATACCGTAAAGAGGGCATGTTTGTAAAAGGTAAAGTGGTAGTTACAGAGGTGGGGGGGAAGTACCGCCGCGCATCAAAAACTAACATCCCAACCCCTCGGTCGGCCCATAATATAAGTAAGTTAGAGAGCATCGATGCGGGTAAGCGTGCCGAAACAGTTACGTTTGATAGCAATAAAGGCGTTGATTTTAACACGCGATACTACGAGAATCAGTACAACGCTGACGGGTGGACGGCGATTCTTGTCAACGACCCCTCTCGTGAGACGTCGATGCGACATTTTCAGCGAGGCGCAGAGCTTGTGCAGGTAACCGTAAAAGGCTTGCCGGGAATATCCAAAAAGCAAACCCATATTATTGTGCATTGGATAAAATGATTATCATGCAGAGGTGTTTTCAGATAAAAACCCCAAGGAATAGTGTTCGCGGCCAAGTAATGGCGGAATATATTGTGGTGAGTGTTTTTTTGGGTTTGTTCCTCTGGTATGCCATTGTAGGCGGTAGTGTCGATGCGAATGGCGATGGTGGTTGGCGAGAAACCGATCCCAATTACAAGGGCACAGGGACTATATATGACCAGCACAACCCAAACGCGGTAGCGTATCCTGGATTAATACAAGCGATCCCCCAAAAACAAAGAAATTTTACGCAATCAATTTATCAGCCTTAGGCGACGGTGTGGCAGAGTTTATATGAAATCAAATAATAAAATAACGATAGTTCTTTTAGTCGCTGCTGTGCTAACCGGTGGTGCCGGTTGGTTTTTGACTCAGGACTATATTGATACGCAGGTGTCGGACTATAAATCTGATTTTGAAGGCGAACGAGAAGCAACGGCGGTAGTGGTCGCGTCTATGGATTTAAAAATTGGTGATATAATTTCATCAAATAGCGCACAGATTAGGCAGATTCCTAAAGCCTACGTTCAAAAAAATTCCATCACTCCGCAACAGTTTTCTACGGTTGATGGACGGCAAATTATTCACAATATAAAACGTGGTGAACCTATTTTATCCATACATGTGAATACCGTTAAGGTAGAAGGCCTTGCCAGTTTGCTAAAAACGGGTGAGCGAGCAATTACCATCCCGGTGGACTCTTTGGACACTAATTCTGGATTTTTGAGTCCAGGCGATTGGGTTGATTTGTATGTGACATTAAAAGACGGGGAGCGTGATCGAACCGTACCCCTTGTTGAGCGTGTACATGTTTTGGCAACAGGTACAGATATAGATGATGGTATACGCGAGAAACAGCAGCGTTATAATGAAATTACCCTGGGCGTCAAACCTGTGGATGCCAGCCGCGTAATCCATGCGCAGACAGTAGGTGACATTTCAGTCCTGTTACGTAAAGCAGAGGATTCTGAATCAATGTTTGAAGACTATGTTACCATCGACAATTTGATTGGTACTCCTCAGGAGGCGCCTCCTGAGCCAAAGAAACCAAGTGGTTGGGGGTTTGAACTCATTAAGGGTGGGACACGCTCCTAGTAAGTGCTGTTTTTCAACGTACTTCACAGAAAGCTATTTCACAGTAAGTCACTTCACAAAATGGCACTTCACAAAATAATAAGAAATTAAGGAAACTAAAAGTATATGTTGTTATCAATTGGTCATAGACGATCCGGTGTTACGTTGTTGCTTTATTTTTTAATCTGTGTGATGAGCATTTCCTCAAATGTATATGCAGAAGGTTATTCAGATACGGTAACGGTTGTCGAAGGCCAAACAACATTGTTACCTTTTCCGGGTGTTACCCGTGTCTCTATTGGTCATCCCGATGTCGCCAATGCACAAGCTACCGGCCCCGCTGAAATTCTGTTGACGGGTTTAAAAGCCGGCGTGACCGACTTGCGGGTATGGACATCCAATGGCAAACAGAAACGTTTTTTACTCCGCGTTGTAGATAATTCCTGGGTGCAGATATTGGAAATAGCCAATATCGTGCTGGCCGATGTGGAAGGTGTAAATGCTAGAGAAGAGAATGGTATCGTGTTTATTGAGGGTCGAGTGCTGCGCCAACAAGATGGCGCCATTGTTGATGATATGAAGAAAAAATTGTCAACAGAAATAAGCAAAGGGTCGGTGGTTTTTAATGTGGTAAAACCCAAGGTGAACCTTGCCGCAATGATCATGTTGGATGTAAAAGTAGTCGAAGTGCGTCGTAACGATGCAAAACGTATTGGCATTCAGTGGGGGGCGTTTGCAAATGGCCCATTAATTTCAATATCTGACAACCCCTTTTCGGCTAAAATGGGGATTACTTCATCATTAGGATCAACCATTCAGATGCTTCAGAGTGAAGGTGTCGCAAGAGTGTTAGCACAACCCAAATTGGTAACCCGTAGTGGTTCAAAAGCTGAATTCCTTGCGGGTGGCGAAGTGCCCATTCCTATTACTAATCAAGATGGCTCCGTGAGTGTGACCTTTAAACAGGTGGGTGTGATTTTAAATATGCAACCTGTCGCCGATCCCGATGGCTTTATTGCTACTGCGCTTGAAATTGAAGTTAGCGCGGTGGATGAAAGTGTTTCGGTTTTGGGTATTCCTGGTTTTACTACTCGGTCAACGAAGATGGAAATGAACGTGCAATCAGGACAAACCATGGTGGTGTCTGGTATGTTGCAGTCTGAAGATTCTAAGTCAATCACCCGTTTGCCTGGCCTTGGTAGTATCCCTATTATTGGCGAATTATTTAAGTCTCGCGATTTTCAAGAGCAAACCACAGAGCTTATGATTTTTGTAACTCCTTATTTAATGGACCCTGAAGGCAAGCTAAATACCGATTTAATTGAATATGGCAGAGATCTGGGCAAAGTAGCGCAGGACGATACAAAGAGTTGGAGTATTTTTGATTAGATTGCGCCAGGAAAAAACACTATGTTAGATTTTGAAATTCAGGATTCACAGCAAAATATCACCAGCTATCAGTTTACGCCGGGTGTGTATTTACTTGGTAAAGGCGATCAGTGTGATGTGATTTTGAATGATAGCCATGTTTCGCGGGTGCATGCTGAACTTGTGGTTAAGGACGATGCTGCAGTGCTTGTGGATAAAGGCAGTACTAATGGGTGCTGGTTTAGCGGACAGAGAATCGACTCCCTAGCGCTTGAAGAGGGACAGGATATTCACTTTGGCGAACTTCAGCTAACGATAAAGTCAGTCCCTGAAAGTGAACTGGCGGGCATTTTTGGCGGTGAGGATCGCACTAACTTTGTCTCTACCGTAGTCCAAGAAAGCGAAGAGATTGTGGCCCTCAAGCGACGGGTGCATTCTATGATTCTAGAGTACCTTGACCTGCGTAAGCGCGGTAATTTGCAGGAAATGAGTGCCGAGGAGCTTCGGATAGAGGCCGTCAAGGCGACCCAAGAAATTATAAAAGAGCGCGTTGATCGGATTCCAGACGGTATTAGTCGCGAGGAATTGTTGCGTCAGGTCGTCGCAGAAGCCGTAGGGTTAGGGTCTCTAGAGCCGCTTTTGGATGATGACAGCATAACCGAAATCATGGTCAATGGTCCCGACCAGGTCTATATTGAGCGAAATGGTAAAATTGAGTTGGCCGAGTGCCGGTTTACCAGTACCAGTTCCCTATTATCGGTAATTGACAGAATCGTTTCTCCTATTGGTCGTCGTATCGATGAAAGTTCGCCGATGGTGGACGCTCGATTGGCGGATGGTTCTCGGGTGAATGCGGTGATCCCTCCATTGGCATTGAATGGGCCGACCATCACCATTCGAAAGTTCTCCAAGAAAAAACTATTTATGAATGATCTGTTTAAATTTGAATCGATCAGTCAAGATATGGCCATTTTTTTACGCTCTTCTGTCACCCATCATCAAAATATCATGATCTCCGGGGGAACCGGTTCGGGTAAAACAACCCTACTAAATATATTATCCAATTTTATCGATGCCAATGAGAGAATCGTGACCATTGAGGATGCCGCCGAATTACGTCTCAATCAGCCGCACGTGGTATCTCTAGAGAGTCGTCCGCCCAATGCAGAGGGTAAAGGAAAAATCACCATTCGAGATTTGGTAACCAATGCGTTGCGAATGCGACCGGACCGTATCGTAGTAGGAGAGTGTCGAGGTGGGGAAGCGCTCGATATGCTGCAGGCGATGAACACCGGGCATGATGGTTCCCTAACCACCGGCCATGCAAACTCACCTGCAGATTTTCTTTCACGATTAGAAGTTATGGTGATGATGGCGGGGGTTGATCTGCCATCTAGAGCAATACGGGAACAAATTGCTTCTGCGGTGAATATACTCGTGCAGCAAAATCGCTTGGCAGATGGTACTCGTAAAGTTACCAGCATAGTGGAAGTGTTGGGGTTTGATGGAGAGAATATCCAGCTTAAACCGATCTTTGAATATGTAAAAAATGGTGTTGACGAGAACGGTATGGTCATGGGTTATTACACAGCCTGTGGCAATGTGCCTCAGTTCTATCAAGAATTAATCTCTCAAGGACGACCATTGGACACGTCGATCTTTGAAAGGACCGAAGTTGAGAAGGCGGAGCAGGATTAATCATGGGATTAAATGATGTTTTGCGGTTTTTTCAGGCCAATGCCGAAATTTTTATTTTTGTCCTTTCGGTAATGTTTTGCATCTGTTTATTCTTTTTAGTGAATAGCGTAGGGCGGGACTTATTTTCCTTATATAAACGGCGCTTTTATTTGCAAGTCGATAAAAACTTGAGTGATCTTGTTGTTATGATTGCGCCAGCTCAGTTGTTTACGATTACGCTTATTGTTGCCGCTGTCCTCGGTCCGCTACTATTTTTTGTGGTAAACCTGGTTGTCGCGTTATTTGTAGTTGGCATTATCTTTTTGGCACCGCCGATTATTTTACGAATGATGAAAGAAAAGCGTTCTCAAAAATTTATTGCCCAGTTGCCGGAAGCTTTATCTTCAATGTCATCGTCGATGAGTTCAGGGTTGAATTTAGTAAAATCCATGCAACAGGTGGTAAAAAACCAACCAGACCCCATTGCCCAAGAGTTTTCTCAGGTGATGACGGAGAACCGTTTAGGGCACGATCTAAATGATTCGTTGGATGAGTTGGCAGCACGGATTGGCAAATCGGATATTGTTTTGATGAACTCCGCGATTAAAATATCTCGCTCGGTGGGTGGTAACTTAGGGGAAACACTGGATATTCTGTCAAAGACCCTGCGAGAGAAATCAAAAGTAGAAGGCAAGGTGCGGGCGTTAACCTCGATGGGGAAAGCGCAGGGTAATTTGGCCATGGGTTTTCCTGTATTTATGGGTTTTATCTTCTATTACCTTGAACCCCAAGCTATACACCTATTATTCACCACTCAATTAGGCTGGATTTGGTTAGGTGTGATGGGTGCAATGGCCGTTATGGGAGCAATTTT
>NVVG01000288.1 GCA_002402125.1 Moraxellaceae bacterium | reverse complement strand
GGGCTTACCATTAAAGCAAATAAAGTATGGGTGAGTGAACAGATACAGCAAGCCACGTTAGGTGAATCTAATATCGAAGCAATTAGCGCGGCAAAAATAAAATCTGGGACGATAGATATCGAACGGCTGCCCCACAGTACTACCGTTGGTAATACCCATAACACTGTACCCACTGAAAAAGCGGTCAAAGATTTTGTAAATCAACAAGTAGAAAATTTTAAATCTATTATTCAAGGTAGTTTAGAAAAATTGACTTTATAGACACGCCTTATATTACTGGGCAAGATGATCATTTTAATGAAGGCACTTTAGTAACCGAAGAATTTATTCAAGCTCAAAACACAACGTTTATGATGAATATTGCCAAAAAATATAGTTTGGTGGTTTCAATAATTATTGATTGGAAGAGAAACTAGAAAACTTATAACACGCGCTATAGATAATGTGATTTTCTTACTTCGCATAATCATTTTTGCATTAAAAAATCTATTCTTATCTTCGAGAAAACAACACGGTGAAGATCCGCATAATGCGCAGCTGCAGCCGTTATTAGCAATATTGATATGCATATCCTGAATCGACTGCTTTTAGTCATTACACTTACTTGCGCTATTCTAAGTTGTTCGTCAGAGAAGCTAAACCAACTTCCCTCCGACTCATCAAATTCTCATACAAGTTCCAGAAATGTAAGACTGGATTTGGTCATTGGCGACTCAATGATTTACCTTGCTGCGCATTCTTCTATTGATACGACATGGATAGGTTCGGATGTATGGTTCAGATACACAAAAGACTCAATACAATACGCTCACGAAATGCATAGAGCGAGTAAGACCCCCTCTTCACATCTTGAATTCAATCCGGTTACCATGGAAATGAAAATTTCACATGGAACAGGACGACTTTACATGGAATATGAACAAACCAGAAAAAATGAAGAGAAGTTTCAGAAATTGTATACCCTTGTAGACTCAGCAAACGTTTCTATCGGCACTAAATCTTTTGATATCCACTGCTACAAACACACTGATTCAAAGAAACGGGAACGGGATGATTATCTATGGGTATCAAAAAACTATGGTTGGCTATACGAATACTATAATTGGACAGAAAATGAATACATACTTCGAGAGCATTCTGACCTAAATAAAACTTTACTTCACACCTTAATTGAAGAGATAAAGAAACTGAAATTTAGACATCTCCAGTCCGAGACTCATAACAATAGCTAAAAAGTATAGGGGTTTATGCTTCGTAAATTCAGACTTCGTTAAAAAATCATTCTTAACTTCGAAAAACAAATTCGGTAGCGATCCGTACGTTTCGTAGCTGAATGCCGTTATTGCCAATTGACCCAAAATATGTGTAAGTACTATCTCATAGTGATTTTCAGCTTTCTTCTTTTAGGAATTAATGCTCAAACACCTAACTTTAATGAGTTTATAGGCGTGGAGTATCGTTCTCTGACAGAGCTAGATTATTTCTCAAACTATTCTGAGATGGGAGGCTCAATGATAGAAAGTCTTGATTCAGAAAAATTTGCTCTTGAGCATTATGCTCTGGATTCAATTCATCTTATTGTACTGGTAATTGTGAAAGTAAATGAATTGGGTAAGGCTCAATATACTTTTCTAGATGCAGTAAAAATAATACTCCAAAACAATGAATACATCCAGTATGGCCTTTGCCGACTCGATGAAGGTTACAATTCAGATTTAATTGCATCATACAAATCATCTTCTCAAAAAGAAGAGTTTTACTCAGATATTATATTTGCCTGGACAGCGGATAGGCAAAGTAAGAGAATCGTTTCAATAGAAACCGTTGGGATTGATTGTATAAACGAAGGTTACGGGCTTTTCAACGATGAATGAATGGCTATAACGCACGCTCCATTTGGAACATTACCCTGGATTATCCGTTTATTCAAATGACTTAAGTGATCAGAGTAAATCAAGACTTAAAAGCATTGAAGAAGTAATTAATAGTAAATTTGAATAACTAATTGTATTCACATTAACGCGACACGGAACAACACGATAAAACAACTCTTTATTCATTCAAGTTATTGATGTCAACATGAGGCATTGTTGTTTGAGATTGAGCAGAAAATCATTAACGGACTGTGTTTAAATAGCTAATTCAGAACCACTTAAAAATATGACCACTATAAAAATATGTATACTTGATAAAGCTCTCCCCCTAAACGAAGAGTTTTACGACAAACTAGTATCAAATTTAAAGGCACAAAACATCACAATAACTTATTGCCGCAGACCTAATGAAGATTCTAAAAATGCCGATATAATAATTCTAGCCGCACCGATGAGTACGAAGATATTTTCTTTTAATCAAATTGTGTTGGGCTTAAGATGGATTAACCGAAAAGAACGCTTATTGATCGCTGATAAAATTATGTCACCGGAGTTTATGGCTCGATGGGCTTCGCCAGAAAGTGAAGAAGAGTTGACAGAAACATTAGCCGCATGGGATACAGATGAATATATATTCAAATATGATTCGTCTGCTGGAAGAAGAGGTGTTTCATTAATAAATCAAAAGACGGGACAAATACCAGAGAATTACTCTTCGGAGAAAGATATTATTATGGAGTATTTGAACGATGATCCATACACGTATAAAGCAGATATGTTCTGCGGCGTATTATTGAATTCATGGTTTCTCCGAACAACAGATATTAACCATGAAGAATTCAACAATTACACGAGTAACCCAACAAATTTTGACTTACCCGCTGATGTTAAAATGCAGCTAGAAGAATTAAGTCGAGAATTGATGAAGTATGGAAGTGGATACATTAGCATTGATTTAATGAAATTCAACGGACACTACAAAATCATAGAAATAAACACAAATACTGTGGGCCGAAATATTTCATGGAAACATTTTTCTGACAATTATTTGGTGACCTACCCTGCTGGAATTAAGGAGCTTTTAGAGACATATACAGTTGCACCTACTTTTGAAACACTTTGGGGCAAATTTAGAACGAAGGACTGGATCAAATCAATTTAAAATGAAAACTGTTTCAGTAATTATTGCGGCATATGCTGCAGAAAATTTTATAGGTGAAGCACTTGAATCTGTTCTAATGCAAAACATACCTGAAGACTATAAGTTAGATGTTATTGTTGGTGTAGATGGATGTGATGAGACTTGGAATACTGTTAGCGCACTTAATTATGAAAACGTGCGCTACCTAAAAATGGAACGCAATCAGGGGACATATATCACTTTCAATACAATAATGGAGTACGCCAATCCTGATTTGATCGTACGATTTGACGCTGATGATATAATGCTTCAAGATTATCTTGCAAATCAAATAGACTTTCTAAAGCATAATCAAGATGTGGATATTACACGCACCTGGAGTATTTACACTGATGTAAATAAACGTCAAATCAGGGCGAATTTGGAGAATAACACATTCACTGCGGAAAATGGCGAGTCAAAAAAAGTAGCGGCTGGGCAGTTTATGATGCGAAAAGAAGTTTGGGAAAAGTTGGGAGGGTTTAAACCTTGGAAATGCGCTGCGGACTCCGAGTTTTTTGTCCGTGCAAAATTTTTCGGCTTTAAAATAAAAGAGATCGAACAATTTGGATACATGCGTAGAATACATGAAAATTCGCTTACTCAACTTAAAGAGACAGCAATAAAATCTGACATTCGGCAGGAATATGTTGATATCATCTATTTTAATAGAAAACACGGAATGACAAAGAAAGAGTGTTTTGTACTTGGAGTTACAGGAAATGTAACATCTGTTCTTCCATGAGTTTAATAGAGTCAATTAATTATCCGATAACTATCGGAGTGAAATAAAGTAAAAAATGCTAACAATCATATCGTATTATACAAACAACAGGTATTTGGCTTATCATTTAAGAAAGCATAAAGTAATTAATGTTATGCCAGGTGATCGACTCATGGATATTTTAGAATCAGGCGATGTTACGGAAGAGGTGCTTTTTCAAATTAATCTTAGCAATTATTCCTCGTTTTTCTCTGATACGGACTTTCCTCACGAACTAGTAGTTAAATCAGGAAGACGTGTCTTGAATAATGGAATGACTGATATTTCAAAGACGAAGATTCATAAAATTCTTGAATCCCTTGAATTGCCTTGCCTAAAAGTAAATAGAAATGAAGTTGGCGATAACGATCAAGTATTTGTAAAATCAAACCTCAATTACGGAGCACTTCATGAGCGAAACTTACCTGAAAACATACTAGGTCGTCTTGGCATAGAATATAGCTTCGAATTAGTTCCAAAGAATGATGAATACAAAAAATATGCGGTCAAAAACATTCCCGAATCTTATTGGTCCCACGAGGGATTAGTGATTGAGAAATTCATCGAAAACAAGAACGAATCTTATCTAAGAGTTTATAAAAACAACGACAATTATGCTTTATCATGTGCGTTTATACCTGGTAAAGACATAAAGAAAATGGATGTCGGTGTGAGACGTGAAAATATTTTCCTTCATGCAGATGACATTTCCAAGACCGAAAACGTAAGCTACAGAAACGCTTTAATTGATGTCTCAAAATTTTTCAATTCGCAGCAAATCGATTTTGGAACAGTAGATGTTTTGACGGATGATACGAACACAAATTTCATAATTGATTTTAACCATACTCCTCATTGGGGCGAAGAAGATCAAAGTGAATTTCTATCCTTTTTGTCTTCTGGGGAATAAGCATAAAGGAAACGGTCGCCCTATATAGCAACCATTTTCATGTTCTGTGTTTGCAATTTCAGCAGCTTTGTAGTAACCAATTTTCGTGTTCAAGGCAGTAAGGTACGATTTGATTCTAAGCAAAACACCTACGTTTCCCTGAGCTCAACTAGAAGAGGTTATAACACACACTCCCCCCCCCAGTGCAGGTTAACGCTTATGTTTATCGTTCGACCTGAACAAAACTATTATTACCTTCGAAAAACAATTTGGGAAGCGAGCCATACAGAACGAAGCCCCAGACGTTATCGACAATGATGAAATATATAGTGAGCATATTAATTGTTATCAATTCAATTCTTGTAATTGGTCAAGAAAAAAATGTCCAAACTAAAATTACTGCTGAGAATATTTTTGAATTATCTATTATTCAAGTGTACCCTGACTCTTTCCCACAAGTTTCAGTTGTTTTTCAAGCAAAGAATAAATTAGGGAAACCACTGTGGCTATTAAAAAAATCAGAATTAAAAATAAATGAAAATAACGTTCCTTGTGAAGTACTAAGGCTTAAAAACATAACAGAAAACAAACCCATAAATATAGGATTGGTATTAGATCACTCCGGCTCCATGCTCAACAACCCCGAAGTTAAGCCAAAAAGGATGGATGAAATAAGTGAACTCTACTTTAGTGGTTTAACGATACCAAATGATTTTGTTTCATCGTTGGATTATGCAAAAGAAGGTGTCCTCGAATTTTTAAATAGTTCTGCTAAATCTTCCGATTCTATCTTGTTTGTAGGGTTCTCTGAAACAGTAGACAAAGTCTTTCCTCTTACTAATGACATTGGTGGTATTGGGTCATTTATGAATGGAATCCATCCAAGCGGCAATACAGCATTTTATGATGCGATTTTTTTAGCATTAGATAGTCTTTCATTACACTCATCAAATGCAGCTATTATTGCAATGACGGATGGACTTGATAATTCGTCAATTCACACATACAATGATGTCATTTATAAGGCGAAAATCAATCATATTCCGATTTATATTATTGGTCTAGGTGATGTAGATAAATACAGTTTGAAGCGAATGAGTAGATTAACTGATGGTTTCTTTTATCAAACTAATGATCCAAACAAACTCGAAGAAATTTACAACAGTATCAAAGAACAACTCCAATCAATTTATCAAGTGGATTACACATCAAATTGTACCGATTTCGACTCCGATGTCAGAACTATCAAGTTCACTTTTGTAAATGACACCCTCACCTTCTCCAACTCTACGGAAAGATATAATTTACCACAGGAGGCCTTGATCTATTTAAAAAATCAAGAAGAAATTCGTTTGGATATAATTGTAGAAGAAAATCAGGATAAGGAGAATTTAGCATGGGCTCTTGGCGGAATCGGTGGAGTTATGCTTTTGGGTATTGCAGGCTTTATTGTATACCGTAGAAAAAGAAAGAATAACATAAAACTGGAGAGTGTTTTCCCTAATCCCTTTGAGACTGTTCTGACTATTAAGTATACCCTTCCTTTGTCTATTCAAAAACCTGAATTATCAATTATATATATCGGTGGTCAAAAAATAGATTCAATTCTACTTGATAAGAATACTGATGAAATAACAATTGATTCGAGTCATATCAAACGAGGGGTTTACATAGTTCGAATTGTTGATGGTAACAACATTTCAAATTCAATGAAAGTTGTAAAGAGATAGTCGATAATATCAGCTACATCCAATGCGGTTTTCCCCTTCGAATAGTTTCAATTTTAGATTAAAAATACTATCCTTATCTTCGGAAAAACAATCTTAGTAAAGATCCTCACGTTGCGTAACCCCAAACGTTATGGGGAATGAAAATCACAATTTGAAATGAAATATT
>NVVG01000287.1 GCA_002402125.1 Moraxellaceae bacterium | reverse complement strand
CATTTTGGAGCCGGATTAGGTGTCGTTGAGCTAACAATTGCATTGCATTATATCTTTAACACGCCAGGCGACCGGCTAGTATGGGATGTTGGCCATCAAGCTTACCCACATAAAATCCTCACCGGTCGCCGTAAAGAAATGCTCTCACTGCGCCAAAAAGACGGCTTATGTGCATTCCCTAACCGGGCTGAAAGTGAATACGACACCTTTGGTGTAGGCCATTCCAGCACCTCCATCAGCGCCGCCTTGGGCATGGCCCTAGGGTCTGAGATGCAGGGACTACCCAACAAACACGTTGCAATCATTGGCGATGGTGCAATGACAGCTGGCATGGCGTTTGAAGCCATGCATCATGCAGGGCACCTAAAAACCAACATGTTAGTTATTCTCAACGATAACAACATGTCGATCTCTGAGAGCGTTGGCGGGTTATCAAATTACTTCTCCCGCATCTGGGCCAGCCGTAGATACAACGCCCTAAGAGAAGGTGGCAAAAAAGCACTGGAAAACATGCCGGCCGCGATGGAATTTGCACGCCGCACCGAAGAACACATGAAAGGCATGATCTCCCCTGGCACCATGTTTGAAGAAATGGGGTTTAATTATGTGGGACCTATCGACGGTCACAATCTAGAAAAACTCACGCTATATTTAGAAAAACTAAAAGACCTGCCTGGGCCCCGCATTCTACATATCATCACCCAAAAAGGTCGGGGTTTTGTACCCGCTGAGAAAGATCCAATCGGCTATCACGCACTTAGTAAAATCGATCCAGAACCCCCAATTCAAACTGCAGAGCCAAAGAAAACGTCACCCCCGAAATACTCGGATATCTTTGGTCAATTCCTTTGTGATGTTGCTGAAAATGACTCGCGACTATTGGCCATCACCCCTGCCATGCGTGAAGGTTCAGGCATGGTGGAGTTTTCCAAATGCTTCCCCAAACAATATCAAGATGTCGCTATCGCAGAACAACATGCGGTAACGTTAGCCGCAGGGGCTGCTTGTGAAGGATTAAAACCCGTGGTTGCCATTTACAGCACCTTTCTCCAGCGTGGATATGACCAACTCATTCATGACGTCGCATTGCAAAACCTCGATGTTCTGTTTGGCATTGACCGTGCTGGCCTTGTCGGTGAAGACGGCCCTACCCATGCAGGCGCCTACGATTTATGTTTCTTACGCTGCATTCCCAATATGATAATCATGGCGCCCTCCAATGAAAATGAATGTCGCCAAATGCTCTACACCGGTTACCATTATGACGGACCCGCAGCCGTACGTTACCCAAGGGGCACCGGGATCGGTGTAGCAGTAGAAAGCGCAATGGCAGAATTACCCCTCGGTAAATCCCTCTCTCTGCGTCAAGGCAGTAATATTGCCATACTCGCATTTGGTTCTATGGTTGCAGCCGCACAACAAGCCGCAAATAATCTCAACGCCACCTTAATCGACATGCGCTTCATTAAACCCATAGATGAAGAGGCTATCATTCAGGCCGCAAACGCTCACTCCCTACTAGTCACGCTAGAAGAGAATGCCGTAATGGGTGGTGCAGGGTCCGCGGTGAATGAAGTATTAGCCCGCGAAGGCATCTTAATTTCCACCCTAAATCTTGGCATCCCTGATAGTTTTATAGAACATGGCAAACCAGCAGAAATGCTAGCGGAATGTGGACTCAACGCCACAGGCATTCAGCGCAGCATCGAACAACGCCTGCAAAAAATCGAAGCCCGCCCCATGGCTAACACAACCGGTTAACACACCCAAATGAGTAAATAATGATACCCGCATTACTTGCCATTACATTCCTCGCCTTAAGTACCCTGCCTGGTTTATGGGTACGCTGGACTCTTGCTCGTTACAACAAGCCACGAAAGGAGATTCAATATAACGGAGAAGAATTTGCCAACGCACTCATCGCTAAATTTCGACTCCACCAGGTAACTGTAGAAGCTGCACCCGAAGGAGGTGATCACTACGACCCTAGCGACAAAGTGGTGCGCCTAAGCCCGAGCAACATGAACACCAACAGTTTAACCGCTATCGCGATTGCCGCTCACGAAGTTGGCCACGCGTTACAGGATGCCACCCATTACCCTGGGTTTGCCATGAGCGGAAAAGTACGCGTCGCGGCTTACCACTGCAGAAAGATGGGTACTTGGGTTTTTGTATTGGCCCCGGTTGTCGCGTTAATAAGCAAAAATCCCATTATTGGTTTTATTACCGCAGGCATCGCGCTGCTAAGTTACCTGCTTTCATCGGCAGTACAGCTCTTCAACCTACCGATAGAATTCGACGCCAGTTTCAAACGCGCACTGCCAATACTAGAAGACTGCCAATATCTTAATGACCATGATTTAAAAGCCGCACGCAAAATCCTGAAAGCAGCAGCAATAACCTATGTTGCAGGGGCGTTGTTATCAATGCTGCCGCTTGGTCGAATGCGTCGCTAAGCATTCTCGTTTTATCTTCAACTCAGTGCCGCCCTACTTTCGGTAAAACCGGTTCATAAAAAAATAACTTTCTAAGCCCCCTCAAATATAATCGACTATCACCCAGAACTTATTCTTCCTTAGTATCAGCCTCCGTTAAGACTGGTTCTGCTGTTGGCTCTGCTGTTGGCTCTGCTGTTGGTTCTGCTGTTGGCTCTACTGTTGGCTCTACTGTTGGCTCTACTGTTGGTTCTACTGTAGGTTCTACTGTTGGTTCTGCAGCAGAAACAGGTTCACTTTTCTGTTTTAGTTGCTGGTGTAAATTCTCTATCACACCAGTCAATGCGACCGACTGATCATACAATGACAAGTTTGTTAGATTTTTCACCCCAGCATTGCGATTAATTCGCTCCAACAACGACTCAACTGACAATACGTATCGCTCTGCTGCCTCTTCTTTTAAGTTGACTAATTTAGCAGCCTCTTTCCCAACGTGATATGCATGTGCGGCCTTATTGTAAGCACTAGCTGCCACTCGCTTAACGCCATCTCGATCACGGTAGTTTCTACTTATAAATTTTTCGGCATAAGCAATAGCTGCCTCTGCTTTTTCAAAGGTCACTTCAGCAGAATCCTCGGCATCAATGGAATCGGCTTCATCAAGCTGATCAATTGCTTTTTGTAAATACAATGTTTTTAAGGTTTTAGCTTCTATTTCAGCAAAATATTCTAGTATATCCGCTTCATCCTTTGCGACATCGTCAAGAATCCCACCTTCGATATCCTTGATAACGTCACGTAGTTTATCCATACCGGATATAAACGACTTGGAGTGAATTCTATCGACACCAAGATCCTCTAGTACCTTCTTATGTTCTAACGCTTTTGCCAACTGTTTCTCAACGGCAATTTTGTTATCATAGGCCTTTTGAATAAGGTTATTAACTACAAATGCCGAAGAAATAACGGCTAATTTATCTTCTGGTGACTTGACCTCTTTGTTTAGCGAATTTGCCTCCTTAAGCTCTTCCTTCGCTTTTGCCAGGTGTAAGGGCGCATAAAAAGACAAGCCATCACCGACCGCACCATTAATTTTTTCCGCAGCCATATCGATGGCTGCTTGAGGCGACATGGTAGCCCTGCTAGCTTGTGCTATAGCCTGCTGATTTAGCAATTCATTATTTGCAATTTCGCTGTTCGCACAAGCGGTAAGCAATACAATGCCACCAATAAGAAATATTTTGTTAACCATTAACATACAGAAACTTCCTAAATTTTTATGCTGTTCGATAATTAAAAAGTAAATAAAGAGATCCGTAGATATCCAATGTGCTAATTCGGCAAAATGCTGACTTAACTAAAAACTGAATCCTAGCTGAAGCGCAGCACCCAGGGTATTATCACCGCCAAAAACTGCCGCAAAATCCACATTAGCCACACCAAAAGGTGACAAACCAAAACCCACTGACACGGTATCTTCTACGCTGCTCTTAAGATCCATTTTGTAACCTACACGAAGCTGCGCCCAATCAAAGGCATTAAACTCAGCTCCTAAACGCATTAATTGTAACTTGTCATCACTGACTAGATCTTCGGTTGCGTTCAAGTCTAAGTCCAATTCCGCTACCACCCAGGAATTGTAATAGGCACCGCCAATAGTCAGCCTTGGCTCAATCAATAAATCACGACCGGAAACTGTGCTGTAGTTTTTCTTTAACATGTTCTTCAGCACCACGCCTACTTTCCACTTTCTATCAAATTCAGTATGGGCTCCTAAGTCCAAATTAAAGTTACTATCATCATTCACATAGTCATCGGCGTCAAAGTCATCTTCATCGAAGTCTGCGACATTAATAGCATACTCTATGGTTTCAACTTGCTGGATTTTTGGTGAAACACCAAACAGAATATCCATGCCGTGAATCTTAAAGGACCTAGCCAAGCTAACGCCAAATTCTATAACCGTAGCACCCACCGCAGTGATTTCACTCGTCAACAAATCTGTATTAATTGGGGTCAAATTATTCACAGCGCTATTTAAATAATCTATATCCGCCTGATTTATCTCGGTGATGATACCAACCTGAAGTGAACTACCGGCAAATAAGGTTGCCGACACAACCTTGTTTGGAATACTTGCCTGCAGGTAGCCGCCCAGATCAAGCCGCACCGTTGCTCCTTGCATCTCAGCCAAAAGCGCCGTCACTTCGTCAATATCAGACTGAGACAGATTTATCCCGCCATCCAGCACATCCATCGCGTCAACAAAATCTTCGGCATTTTCCAGTAAATCATCCGCGTCAGATGCGATCGCACCTACATTGAAGTTAAAATCAAAATCATCACCAGCATCATAATTCCCCACTAACGCCGGATTCAACAATGCACCATTCCTAAAGTCTGCGCCAGCAACACCAACACCACCCATTGCCGTCTGTTTGCCATTGTGAAATTCGCCCGCACTCACACCTTGGGAAGTAACAAGCATTGCAACAGTTAGCGCTAACGTTCTTTTAATCATTTTTCTTCCCTATTGGTCATAATCAACATACACAAGCACATTGCATTCAAAAAACACCGGATACGTGGTCTAATAGGCATCAATTCGGCGCAAACAAGATCCTATAAAATTAAGCTTAGGTAGAGTGTAGTACGCTTTACAGGGTAACCCAAATGACCACCCCTCCTATCATCGACCTGCAACAATTGGCCAGCGATATAAAGCTATGGGGCAAGGAATTAGGTTTCCAACAGATAGGCATAGCCGATGTAGACCTGGGGGAGCACGAACAACACCTGCACAATTGGCTTGCCAACCAATACCACGGTGAAATGGACTATATGCAACGCCACGGCACTAAAAGGAGCCACCCCAGCGAATTGGTGCCTGGCACCCTACGAGTCATCACCGCGAGGATGGACTATCTGCCAGAAGATCCTCATTCCATCAAAATATTACAGCAAAAAGATAAAGCCTATATCTCCCGTTATGCCCTCGGTAGGGATTACCATAAACTCATCCGCAAGCGGCTAACCAAACTAGCAAAACAAATCGAAGCCGTCATTGGCCCTTTTGGTCACCGAGCCTTTGTCGATAGTGCCCCAGTATTGGAGAAAGCCCTGGCAGAAAAGTCCGGCTTAGGATGGATTGGCAAACACTCTTTATTGCTCAATCGGCACGCTGGTTCATGGTTCTTTTTAGGCGAATTATTTGTCGACCTGCCATTGCCGGTAGATACCCCTGTCAGTAATCACTGCGGCTCGTGCCAATCCTGTATCGACAAATGCCCAACAGGCGCCATTGTCTCACCCTTTCAGGTGGATTCGAGAAAGTGCATTTCGTATTTAACCATTGAGTTAAAAGGTCCCATTCCAGAACCCTTGCGCACCCCCATGGGCAACCGTGTATTTGGCTGTGATGATTGTCAGTTAGCATGTCCCTGGAACCGATTTGCGAAAACAACGACAGAGGACGATTTTAACCCTAGGCACCAACTCGATAACCAAGATCTATTGGCATTATTTCTCTGGGATGAGCAAACCTTTCTTGCCAACACCGAGGGTTCGGCTATTCGACGCATTGGTTATGAGCGCTGGTTAAGAAATCTTGCTGTTGGATTGGGTAATGCACCCTATTCGGCCGAGATCATAAGCGGCTTAACAACAAAACAAACCGGTGATTCGGCATTAGTCAACGAGCACATCGACTGGGCCATTAAGCAACAAACCTCGAAACAACCCTAACATCAACACGCAAGCATACCGATGCCGCGGGTTGATGCCGTCGGTCTGCTACAGCAAACTGGCTATTTGCTGCCCCATTTTCACCGGTGAACCTTCACCTAATTGCTCATCCCATTTCACCTTTCCTTCTGGGAATAACACTATAGCGGTGGAGCCTAACTTAAAACGCCCCATTTCATCGCCACGTCCAAAGGTAATCGGTTGTTGGTCGGCGCTCGAATAATCCTTAACAAATATATGCCGTCTATGAGGTGTCACCAAACCGGCCCATGTGGTTTCAACACTAGCGACAATCATGGCGCCTACCAATACCACAACCATTGGCCCCACCGCGGTATCAAATAGGCATACCACTCGCTCATTACGGGCAAATAAACCCGGCACTTGGTTAGCAGTTTTACTATTCACCGAAAACAATTTACCCGGCACATAGGTCATCTCT
>NVVG01000019.1 GCA_002402125.1 Moraxellaceae bacterium | reverse complement strand
AAACGGGGCTTTTAACCTGCCTTGCGGCTTGCTTCCCCTTCAAGAGAGCGCGAATTATACAGCGCGTTCCCTTTCCGTCAATGCTTTATTTTAGTTTTATTTCGAAGCAGTCTAAAACCACTACAGTCAATTGCATTTAGGTATTTAGCAGCCTGCCTTAACCCTATTCCAATATAGTAAAATCTCTGCGAATTGAATCTGGCATAGGTTGACCTGGCAAGTTAATTGTTGCTTCAATAATGACATAGTATTCACCAGCTAATGGCCCAATCGTCCCATCCTCTGACCAACCATTAAACGAAGGCATACCCTGATTGGCCACCTCAGGAGGCGTAGGCCAATCGGCTGCATTAATAGGAGGCAACCTTTCAGACTGAGGAATATCAATTACAGTAAAAGCTGACTCATCAGCATCGTTTTCTGGTTTATAACAGGTTTTTTCCGAAACCACAGCTATTGCATCTGATTTTTCCTGCTCTGACAAGCTCGTATCCGCCTGAATAGCAGCAATAGCATCAGCATCCACTCCTGTATTGGGAGCCCACGCATCTTGATAGGTATTCCAAATCAAAGTGTCTGACCCACCTGACTCACCTTCTTTATAAAATGAAGCCTTAAAACCCTCTCCGGTCACTTCCACTCGCTGGTTTTCTAGCGCATTACTGACCCATTTTGCAACGACAGGAACGCTCGTAATCTCAAGCTCTGTATTCAATATGTTCAGTGGTTCTACTAAATCGCCATTATTATCCGCCTCTAAACAACTTTGATTACTGCGAATAACCGTTGTAGTTCCGAGAATAAGTCTGACATCACCAAACCCAGCAGAAAAACCAAACGCCTCCCGATCATCATCCGAAGACTTGCCTCCGCAACCAACCATCAAAGGAACCACCGCTCCTAGCATCATCCATCGAAACATCGCCATGCTTTAAAATCTCCAAGAAAAACCATTAAATCTGAATACACAACCTAGCTGTAGACAAGCAATATGAGGATAGGTTGCCTGCCCATGTTATAGGCAGGCATTAAACCAGTTGAGAGAAAAAATAACAACTCACGAAAGAAACCACTTTTGGACCAAACTAGCCCATCTTACCCAGTGTTGCGCATACCTGCAGCAATCCCAGCCACCGTGACCATCAAGGCTTTTGCCAACTCTGGACTAACCTCCTCTCCTTTTGCTTCGGCCTCCCTCGCACGTCGCATCAACTCAACCTGTAACACATGCAATGGGTCAAGGTAGGGGTTTCTGGTTTTTATCGAATGCCTTATAGCAGGGTTATTTTGCAGCAACATCGAACGCTCTAATACATTCTGCGTAATATCTACGGCATCCACGAAACGCGCCCTCAGCTCCTCCCCGAGAGATCGATTCTCACTATCGGCCAAACGCTGCTCATAATAAGCTGCGATGGCTAGATCACCCTTCGCTAACACCATCTCCAACATGCTAAAGAACATCTTAAAATAAGGCCACTGTTGCAGCATTTCTCTTAAATCATCGGATTTGCCTTGTTGCAACGCCTCACTCAATGCCGCTTCCGTACCGAGCCATGCGGGCAACATGAGTCTCATCTGCGTCCAGGCAAATACCCACGGGATTGCCCGTAATGACTCAATGCCCCCCGCGGCATTACGTTTTGCTGGCCGACTGCCTAATGCTAAGCGTTGTAATTCTTGCTCTGGGGTAGCAGAACGGAAATACGGGATAAAACGTTTATCTTCACGAATAACCTGGCGATAGGTCGCCAATGCAGTTTTAGACATGGCATCCATGTGCGCTCGCCATTCTGGTTTTGGTTCCTGCCGAGGCAACAACGTCGCCTCCAATGTCGCCGACACGTAACGCTCCAAGGTACGGATAGCGACACCCTCTGGGGAAAATTTGGCTCGAATCACCTCACCTTGCTCAGTGATACGTAACGACCCATTCACCGAGCCTGCAGGTTGGGACAATATCGCCTCATACGAAGGGGCACCGCCTCGGCTTGCGGAGCCTCCGCGACCATGAAACAAGGTTAAATGCACATCATGCTGCTTAGCGATCGCAACCAGCTTTTCTTGGGTTTGATATTGCGCCCATGATGCTGCCATAAATCCCGCATCTTTTGCGGAATCTGAATAGCCAATCATTATCTCCTGCTTGCCATCAATATGATTACGATACCAGGGTATTGCCAGCAAGGCCTCTAAGGTTTGGTCCGCCCCTTGTAAATCTGCCAAAGTTTCAAACAATGGCACCACGCGCATAAATGTCTTAACACCCGCTTCTTTTTGCAGAAGAATCACCGCCAACACATCAGAAGGATGAGTCGCCATCGAGATAACGTAGGCTCCGAGTGCGTCACTTGACTGCCGCGCAATGGCTGCGAAAGTACTAAGCACTTCCGTTACCTCGCCAGTTGCAGGTAAATTTGTCGGTATTAGCGGCCGATTATTAGTGAGCTCCTCGATTAAAAACTGCTGCTTTTTAGCCTCATCCCAGCGGTGGTATTCACCCAACCCAAGATATTGTGTCACACAATCCATCACATCGGCATGCCGGGTACTTTCTTGCCGAATATCTAACGTTAACAATGTAACCCCAAAGCAGTGAAGCCTACGAATCGTATCCAACAATTCTCCTTGTGCTATTGGCTCCATCCCGCAGGAATTCAGCGAATCAAAACATAGCATTAATGGACGTAACAGCTCACTGGTTTGTAACATTGGCATAGGGCCACTATAAAACTGACCAGCCAACTCAGATTCAGCCCAAACCAATGTATCGTCAATGCGTTGCCGTAAATGTTTTAGAATAACTCGATAGGGCTCTCTCGACGGTTCAACTCGCGGCTGATCATCCTTGCCAACCCGCAATCTTTCTGCCTCATCTCGCAGGGCGTCACTACAATCCTGCATAGATAATTCCATATGCAACGCTTCAATATCTCGACGCAGTAAATCCGCCGCCATCCAGCGCGCCAATAACAATACTTCCTCTGTTACTTTGGCTGTCACATTGGGATTGCCATCTCTATCCCCACCCATCCACGAAGAGAACCGAACAGGAATCGCCGGCAAGGGTAATGCCTGTAAGCCATGAGATTCTAATACTCGATCTATTTCCCTAAGATGTTTGGGAACAGCCTGCCATAGGTTTTGTTCAATGCTAACAAAACCCCATCGAGCCTCATCCACCGGCGTGGGTTTATCGCGGCGAATTTCATCAGTATGCCAGGCAGACACGATTTTTCGACGCAGCTCATCAAGCACAGTCTGACGTTCATTGGGGGTCAGCAGGGTGGTATCTAATCGATGCAGGCAATCGCTAATTTCATCGTATTTGCGAATCAACGTTCGCCGCGTCACCTCGGTGGGGTGCGCCGTCAGCACGAGGTCAACCGACATAGTACTAAGGCTGTTAGAAATTTGCTCTGGAGAAATACCCTGCTTGAGCAACCTAGGTATCACTTCATTTAAGGTTACTTCTTCTTGCTGTGGTTGAGGTTGTGGTTGAGCGTTTTTATCTGGCCCTTTGCTGGCGATCACATCAGTTGCAGACTCAGCGGCTGTCTGCTGATAATCCCTGCGCCGGCGCACTTGATGATACTGCTCAGCAATATTGGCGAGATTTAGAAAATGACTAAATGCACGCGCGACCGGCTCCCACTGACTATCGTCTAATCCGGCAAGTTTTTGCACTAGCTGCTCGGCCTTGTCTGCATGGCCGGAACGGGCATTTTTTGCCAATAAGCGTATTTCTTCGACCAGTGACAATAACCAGGGCCCCTCCTGATCCCTAAGGGTTTCCCCTAGTAGATCTCCCAGTAATCGCACATCATCTCGTAATGCGCTATGAACGTCATCCATCTTACTCTCCCTATGATTTTGTAGCCGTCACGCCCAAACTCTCCCCTACAAACACTGCCAGGTATAACGTAACCGATCATCTATGCACTAGCTATACACTAACTATGCACTAACTATGCACTAAGAATAGCTACATTTAGCTATTGGAGGCAAAAATACGTTAAAATGCCCACAATTCCACCTCTAGGAACATCCGTTGAAAGACAACAAAAACAACCTCGGAATCACACCGGCCTCAATCAGCTGGCGAGAGAACACTCCACACTCCAGCGCCTTCGACGATTATTACTTCTCATCTGAGAGTGGCACCGAAGAAACCGATTATGTATTTCTTCAACACAACCAACTTGCGCAACGCTGGTCTTCATTTCAAGATAAAGCAAGCAATGTATTCAGCATCGGTGAAACCGGGTTTGGTACCGGGCTTAACTTTCTTTGCGCCTGGCATTTTTGGACTCAACAAAAATTTAAACAAAGCCGATTGCATTATATTTCGGTTGATAAGTTCCCCCTACAACGCGAGGATCTTGCCCAAACCTATAAGCAATGGCCCAGCCTCAAACCCTATTGCGATGAATTACTCGATAAGTACCCCCCTTTAGTTCCAGGCTTTCATACTATCGAACTCGCCCAAGGCAAGGTGCGCCTCACACTTATCTTTGACGATGCGGCAACGGCCTTCGGACAGGTTACTGGGCAAGTGGATGCGTGGTTTCTGGACGGCTTCACCCCAAGCCGCAATCCTGATATGTGGTCTAGCACCCTATTCAACCAGGTGGCTCGATTAAGTAAAGCAGGGACTACCTTTGCCACTTTTACCGCCGCTGGGGTTGTACGCAAAGGCCTGACGTCAGTGGGTTTTAATATAGAAAAACATCCAGGGCTTGGGCCTAAGCGCGAGATATGTTCTGGCAACTATACAATTGAGCCCAAGAAACCTTCGAAGTTAAAGCACACCGAAAAACCCTGGTTTTACCCGCCCTCACATTACCAACAACCAGGTAGCGCTACAATTATTGGTGGTGGCATTGCCGGCGCAAGTATGGCAAATAGCTTAGCCATACGTGGATGGGCCGTTAAAGTACTGGAGCAACATTCAACAACAGCACAAGAAGGTTCAGGCAACCCTACTGCGGTCACCTTCACCAAACTTAGCCAATACAACAATGCCCAAAATCGTTTCTACCAACTGGCATACCTCTATTCAACTCCGCTGCTGTTACGGCTACTTAACGCCAGTAAATACAAAAAAGGTAAAGATTGGGACTTAAATGGCGTCGTACGCTTGGCCTATTGCGCAAAAGAAAAACAAGAGCAGAAAGCATTAATGCAAAGTGGGCGCTGGCCTAGACAGATTGCTGTTCCGTTATCTCCACAAGAAACCTCAGAGCTGCTGGGTTTTCACAGCGACACCTCATCCTTATTATTAAAACAAGGGGGTTGGTTGCGCCCCGCAGATGCAGTAAACGAATTGCTTAAACATCCCAACATTGAAGTAATCTGTGGTTATCAACTGGAACAGCTCACACCGTTAGACAAATCATCCTCTACTCTCAAAGGCTGGGAGTTACGGGTAAAAAATAACATTTCATCACACTCACACTCTCACTCACACCCTCCCGTTAAAGAAATAATGCTTCACAGCGACATTGTTGTGCTTGCCAATAGCTTTGGTGCAACCGAGATTACACAAACCAGCCACTTACCGCTTAGAAGTGTTAGAGGCCAGGTGAGCTTCGTACCGGCAACGACAGTATCCAATAAACTGAAACATGCTATCAATTATGAGGGTTACACCGCGCCTGCCAGAGACGGTTTGCATTGCGTCGGCGCCACCTTTCACCCCAAGGCACAACACCAAAACTGCGAGCTTGAGGACCACACAACCAACCTCAATAATCTTGCCACCGGATTACCCTCTTTCGCTAAGGTGATAGGGGTAAAAAACACGACGCAATTGGATGGGCGAGTCGGCTTTCGCTGCCAGACACCCGACTATTTACCACTGATTGGCCCGGCGCCTGTTATGGCTGATTTTTTGGTGGATTACGCGCCATTAAGAAAAGGCATGCTAAGGGACCCAATGCCTCTAGGGAAATATCACCCAGGTTTATATGTGAATTTAGCTCACGGTTCTCGAGGTATTACTTCGGCGCCATATTGCGCGGAGATTCTGGCAAATATTATTATGGGAGAGGTCGCAGCAACAGACAATCAAGTGCTAGAAGCGTTACACCCTGCCCGCTTTCTCATCCGTGATATAAAGCGGCGCAGGATATAAAAAGCCAGATATAGAAAGCTGGCTAACAGTGAAAATTATTAGCGAATTTTTCTTAGGCTTAGTTTAGAAAAGTCTTTTTCTTTCAAGCCCACATCAAATTGTAGCTTGAGAGTTCTCAACTCTGTTTTCTCTTTACTTTGTCTATTTTCCATAACAAGCAACTCTGGCCTCCAAACACCATTCTCATGTTTGGTATAATTTGTGGCTGTCATCGTCTTAAGCAATTGTTTGTTAAGATCAAAAAAATCACTCTTTTGTATTAGAAAATATTCAGTATCGATATATAAGCGGGTTCTCGAATAACTGGACCCGTCAAACTGGGGGGTTCGATCAACAACGAAACATAATTTGTCACCGCACTTTTCTGTTGCGACTAAATCAAAGCGATAATTCTCACGACGTTGGGTAGTAATATCTTCAAACGTAAACTGACTGCCTCGAAAAGAAGCACCCACATTGCTTGAAGCCACTTTCTTAACCCGTTTCGATGCCGGCAAATACAACCATTGTTCATCGGGGCCAGACTTATGGGTATGGGTTAATAAGGCTGTGCCTTTTTCACGTGCAGGCTTAGTAAAAACCGTCAGCGTTTTCGCTTGACCGTCACCCAATGAAATCCCCTTCACTATCATTTCTCGCTCAGATATCGCACCTTCTTTATCCACCAGAGTCATGGAGACGGTGTTCGTCATGTCCTTAAAACCGCTAGAATTAAGTTCCGCCCGTTCAATAATATCTGCACCAGTTTTCACGTCTTCGGCCACGCTAATCACACTATACGAAATCGTCATAACAACGCTCATTAATAAGCTATACAATTTCAATCTAAGTTTCATCATATCAATATTCCTAGAATAAATATGAAACACTAATGGCAACATAGTCATCAGTATCGATTAAGTTAACTTTTTGGCTCTTATCGGTAATACTTAGTAATTCAAATAACACATCGGGTATGGTTTCGGCATAGGACGATTTATACCCCCCTGGCTCTGTTAGATCATCGATAAAATGTATAAGGCCCTCAAAATCACGCCGACTGATAGTAGTATCAGAAAAAGTAGCAATAAGACTAGATAGCAACTCTACCGGCAATTCCGGGACTCCCGAGTCGATGTCATCAAACACGCCCACCCAGGTCTCATTATATTGATCTCTATCGGGCGCTGATTCGTTAGAGTGAAATACATTGGCAATGGCATCGACACGCCAATGCTCATAGAAACTACCGCGCCAGTGCAATAATAGCAAACGTTCGTCGTATTCATAATCTTGGATCATTGCAAACAACACCACCGAATCAAAACGGTCATTGAGTGCGACCCGCAACGCCAGGCCAACATCACGATTTAGTATATTGTTATTAGCTTCTTCACGAGTATCATATACCGCCTCAAACACTATGGTTGTGTCAAAATCGGTACCAAACAAACCCGACAAGGTATATTCAACGCCACCTGCGTATGCCGCATAACTTTGCAGCCCTCCCACTTCATATTTGGCCTCAAACTTAACCAACAACTCGCCAAAATTACGTGTAATATCGATCGACGGTTGATTGATTTTTTCATACACCGGAACCAATCGAGGCTTATCAAAATCGAAGTTAAAGGTGAAATACGGCTCACGGCTCACGCCGTAAAAATGCGAGAGACTTATATCAGTGTCAAACAGCGTAAACTGCCAACGCACCGCGAAATCAACTCTGCCGGTAACACCTCGATCATAAACAGGCTTATCATCGATAGGTATGGGATATCGCAAACGCCCATTTTCACCCGAAAACTGACGCTGACGATGATCAAACATCACAAATGTTTCTAAAAGAGAATCACCAATATAACCCGCTAACGACAATAAAGGCTGACCTAGCTTTGTTCGAGATGGCCAGGACTGAGTATCCAACTGATTGATCACATCAACAATACCAAATATCTCGTTCACACCCCAACTAACCTGGCTAA
Source organism: Moraxellaceae bacterium (assembly GCA_002402125.1). GTDB lineage: Bacteria > Pseudomonadota > Gammaproteobacteria > Pseudomonadales > Ketobacteraceae > 42-54-T18. The sequence continues at coordinate 26,218 of NVVG01000019.1, read as the reverse complement.
ACCCTGCCCGCAGCTGATAATCGCCAAAGCTATAGATCCAACTTAGCTCCCTAATATCCGCATAACGGTTTTCTTCGTCATAATGATCATAGTGAAAGAAAAAGTCACCGACAAACAGATGATCACCATCCTCATTGGTTGCGCTGAATCCCAAACTTTGATTGATGATTGGGAATATTTGTTGCTCTGAATAGCGCTGATCCAGAAACTTCTGATTTAACTCTCTGGTAGCAGAAGAAACACTACCCGAAACACTATCTGCGACACTATCAACAGACTCATTAGTCTCGGAAAAATATCGAAACTGCCCAATAGTTTCCGCCGACCAATCCAACTCCCACTCTGCAACAGCATTTAACGGCAACCACTGAAACAAAAGAACCACCAGTAAAACCGAGGGCTTAACAATGGCTTTCCTCGCAAAAAAAACATCGTTCGCACGGGATATCATCCAATAACAACTGCCTGTAATTCAATCCGTTTTAAACCCCAAAGATACCCAGCACAAAAAACCACAACCACTGAAAAAACAGGAAATACCGTAAGCAACAATTGCTGAGTACCGGCTAAGGAATGTACTGCGAGCATAAAGACCAACGAACAGCCGCTAACCACCAAAACATTTAGCACATAACCGATAGCCCCAGAACCTGATCCAGACCCAAGCCGGACATACATCAGCTCCATCATCCAGGTACCGATAAATGTCGTGCTAAAGCTGCTAAACCCCTGCGCTAAGCCACTCACCCAGGTTTGCTCAGCCTGCCCCCAGCTTATCCATACCGCCCACCAGAACCAGACTGTGGCAGAAAGCATTGCCGATATGATTGTACGCCCAGCGGGGCTTTTTAACTGTTCAACTAACAACGTTAAAAAACGAGTGCGCCATAAAATTAACAACGCCAAGATGCTCAATCCGAAGGGCTCCGTCGACCCAGCACCACCATCCGACACATTGACATTTATCCCTCCAGCCCCTGCTAAGGATTCGGCTAACGCTTCGGCGTCAGCCAATCTGCTGAGGTTGATCTCTGATAGCAACCCTGCTGGGTCAAACCAGTCAGGCTCTTCCGGTATAAAGGCTACACCGTTAGAAACTTCTTCTGCCATGGTTTTTGCATAATCACAGCGTTCGATTGCAAGGTCGACCACCAAACAGACCCAATCTATATTATGACCCACTGACTCTATAGAACCACGATTAAAATGCGTCAAAAACGCCTCCATGTCCCCCTCGTACACCTGGTCGATTAAGTCTGAAAATGAATCCAACTCACTATTTATACCAAAGGCGGCTAAAAGAGCCGCTAAAGAGGAAAAACCAGGCAGATCAGTCAGACCTGAATCAGCGATGGCATCAAATACATCTAAACCGACAAAGTCTCCCAGGTTATCCTCAAAATCACCCAAATTATCGGCACCTTCCACCTGGTTAGCCGGATCAAATTTTTTCAGTTGCTCTATAATATCCTCAGCTGCCTCTAAACCGAACGGGGCTTGCATGACGCCGTAGCCACCATCCTCAAAACCGGCAAACCCAACGTCACCAAAACGCAATTGATCCAGCGGCACGGGTTCAATAACATCTTTCATTAAAGGTAAGTCTGCGACTTCTGCTAATGCCAAACTGACCGCATTCACCACACCGCCATCACCTACCGAGTAGTGCATACCTAACTTTCTGGTAAATCTACCTGCTGGGGGGGTCTTATACCATTGAGCAAAGTTAGCTCCATCGGCGATATCAACGTAATGTTGCATCATCGCTATCGCAAAGGTAGCTTCTGCCCCCGTTGCGTTAAGAGGAATCACAAAACTAATCTTACCATCCCAAAAGGCCGACTTAGAAAACAGGTGAATCAGACTGCTCGCGCCATTGACTAGATATGCCCCCTCTAGGTAGGGGGCCAACAGACCAATAGGCGCCCCCATCATTGCACCCAGCGACATACCTTGGTAATACATTTTCTCAACGTTAAGATCCGGAATCGTTGGGTCTAATAGTTGTAACTTCGCAAGCTTTTCTGGGAGTAAATCATGCGTCGCTCGAGCAACAACGGCATGATCGATGACAGACTGCACAAACATACCGAGCATCTGCATCATACCCGCCGGAGTACGTGTCGCCGTAATAATATAGGGAGCTTTCAGCGGGCTTCTAATTGAGCGCTTGCCGTGATTGGGTTGATCGATTGCCATTACGGCAACATGTAGTCTACCCGCTCGTCGATAATTAAGATGTTTCCGATCTTTTAAATTTGCCAACCCATGGCCTCTAACCATGATAGGAACATCTTCACCGTCATTAGGTTTAGGGATCACCAAAACAAAATCTGTAAAGTCCAAAGAGCTGTCTGGCTGAGCAAGATAAGTGCCGTTAGCTTCAGGATAGATACCTCCGTCCTCGCGGCGAAAATTAACCAAACTAATGTCGCCCGACAACGTCATTAACGCATCTTCGGAAGTATCAAGTGACGCGACTTGATGCAARTTTTCCAAAGAAGCSGTTTTCGCTAACGCGGTTTGCACCATAGCTGGAAGGGGCACTAAAACTTCCGATTCAGGACGGRCTGTGAAATAGGTTAACGATAGAATGTTACTTTTCGCAATACCTACACCACCGTCATAATTGACGATGGCAAGAAAATCAAATAATAAGTCATATTTAGCTTGTACGTTGGGATACCAAGTAAGACCCGTTCCATTAATAATACTTTGCATACTGCCACTAGGAGAAAATTCATCKGTGCCGCCACTGGCTTCAGTATGAAGGCCATCCTTTAACAAAACCGCAACATATTCACCCGAAAATTCAAACCGCGAGCGTGGCCAAGCAATAATTACATCAGACTTTGGACGTGGATCTAGCTTTGGTTTGGCCGCATTGCTGAGTGAAACCACCATCGGCACAATGTCACCGGTATTCCAGTTAAATACGACAAGTTGCCCGGCTCCGGTTGGATCAATTGCATTGTTGCCATCGGCATCCTCTACGCCTTCTTGAGCTGGCTCGGGTAATTCAAACAAAACCGGGCCGAGTGCTGAAAAACCTTTGCTTTTATTTAAGATCTGGCTAGCACGAAATCCTGCCGGAAAGGCTGAATACACCTTATCGCCTGATCGTAACTGACCGTCAGTTAGAAATGCCCCACCACTAGTCGTTCGATCAAAAATGTCATCGCTGTAATTCAGCGTACCGTCATTATTCCTAAATAAATCCGACGGAAAAGGTAAACTACAGGTATTTATTGATACTGGATTACATCTATTGGCAACCGCAAACGTCAGCTGTGGAAAAACAGACAGGGCAACAAACAATAATACCAATACAAAACTTAGCCAGGAAGTAACAGCAGATCGCGGCCTAGCAGCAATCGTCGCGTCAACGGTTGGCAGCGTCACTGCATATGATGTCTCGTAATAAGTCCTGCTTAACCGCTTGTTCATAGTACCCCTCCTAAACACCCCCTAATCTGCTCAGGTAAAAGGTTATCATAAATAACCTGCTGATGATCGGCTGGGCTTTCAAATACCTGGAAATTTGAGAACTGGTCGCCCCAACCCATATCCTTAGTGCCCAGTGTATTGCCATTGGCCCTAATATAGATAGTTTTGTTCGGCGAGCTATGTATTTCCGGAGTGTATTCTCTTAATTGTTGAATGTTATTTTTATAAGCATTATGCCATTTTTCTAGCGCATCAGCATCGACTTCCAATCCCTGCGCGGTAAGCTTCGGTAGCAACCTCTCAACCTCGGGTAGCATCACCCCTGTCAGCCCTAGATCCTTTGCAAATAGCGGTGTAGCGACGGTATCCTGCACCAAGAAGGCCGGGATGGCGTCGTGAATACCGCTATCAATGATAATAAGCTTGGGCTCCTGCTCCGACTTCTCGCGCTGCCTGAGTTGTCTAGCCATTTCAAAGGCAACACAACCGCCAAACGACCAGCCAACCAGCACACTTCTTTGTATATCAATATCGTTACTTTCCAGCAACGCGATGTAATCTGTGGCTATCTGGCGAATAGAGCCCGATGGCTGGGCCAATACAGCTTGCGACAGCAACACTTGCTTACATTGAGCGAACTTTTTCAGTAAGTGTTGGTAGTTATGTGGTAAACCTATCAAGGCTGGCACATAAATGATTGTATTTTCTAGTGGTTTTTTGTTAGCGGACAGTAACGTAAGCTGATGCTGGCTTAGCTTTTTAGATTGCGCCGCTATGCTCAGGCTGCTCAGAACCTTAGAGAATTCGGAGCTCTCATCGTCATTACCCTCCGCCTCACTTGCTTTTAAGAAGTCGCTATAGCTTCGGATAGTTGAGTGCTCAAAAATAGAGGCCAGGGGTAATTGACGCTGCAGATGCAAGGTCAATTTATAGGCAAGCTGGGTCACCACAACGGAGTTGCCGCCACACTCAAAAAATGTCTGGTCAATATGAGTGACTCGATTCCCCAGCAAACTCTGCCAAACATCCATCAGCAATTGATCGGTTTCGTTGCGAGGTCCATCGCCCTGCTCTTGCTGACTGCTGGGCATGTTGGATAATTGCGAGAATAAAATGCCACCTTGGCTATTAGTCGGTAACGCCTGGCTTAAGGCGACCACATCAATGATGGGAGCAGGAACGCGGGCTATGCCGGTATACTGATTATCTTGCAACCATTGGGTAATAACACTTGGCGATAACGCATTGAGTTGTTGCTGTTTGGTCTCGTCTACTCGCCCTTCATCATCCTGATCTAGGTAGTAAGAGGCCCTCACCAACCAACGTTGTGCCGTTTGCTGCCAATTGATCTCCGACACCACCTCAGATTTCTGGTGATTCAAGCCAAACCAGTAACAGCCGGGTTCTGCCGTCAGCACGGAATCTAACCATAACAAGTCACGCTCGGCAGACATGGGTAAGAAACCTTTATTCTCTGCAAACGCTATATCTTGTGGTGTGAATGCTGCCGCCATGCCTATTTCCGGCCACAGACTCCAGTTTAAGCAAAAGCTCTTGATGCTGCCTTGTTGATTAAAATAATCTGCCAGCTGGTTTTGCAGCGCGCTCGCCACCCCATAACCTGCGATCCCGGCACCACCAAAAACACTGTTCACCGAACTGAAGAATATGAGTGCGGCTTTTGGCCAATGATTTTGCAAATAGTTACCAAGGGCGATACTGCCTTGGTATTTTGCCTCTAAAAGTTGGCTCCAGTACTCGTCGGTCATGCTTGCTACGGGTTGCTGTAAATAACTTCCCGCCAGATGAAAAACACCCTCGAGTGAGTCGAGTTGCAGCGCACTAAGACCGGTCTGAATCGCCGTTTCAATCAGCGCTTCATCTAATGCGGTAACTGCTTGGTAACTCAAGGCATCTTTGCCATATAACCCATGCAGCTGGTTAAGCGTCGCCTGGGTCTTTTCACACTCAGTCAGCACTCGGCGACCAATAACAATTATTTTGTTTTCTTTGCTTAATAGCTTTTTTACTACCTGCAAACCTAAACCACCGAAACCGCCAGTAACTGCATAAACCTTCTTGCTAAGCTTGCGCGGTGTGTCGATGGCAATGGCTACAGGTTCCAAAGCGGAACGGTGTACGGTTTCACCATCCAATAATAGAGGTGCTTCTACTGTTCGCAAATGATGTAGAGTGTCTAATACATCATCCGACAGGTTACTCTCATCGGTTATGCGTAAGCGTAAGGCATAGGTTCCAGCGGCTTCAGGGGTCTGAGCACTGGTGATCTCTGCCGATAGCGCATCTATTAAAGGGGTTACCCATAACGATGACGGTAAAGCAGAATTTAATTGGTTTGCCAGGACGACATGAACCACATCATCTCGATTATCTGCATCGGGACTATTAGCTCCATCAACACTATCATCACTATCAGCGCTATGCTGACTAAATTTATCGCTTAACTGGACGAGTGTTTGACCGATGTTCTGCGCCAACGCTGTGGTGGATTGCACATCCAATATCGATGGCAAGGAAAACACTAACACGGTGTTTGATATTGGCTCTGACGGCAAGCATATATCTGCTACATCGCTAGCCATTACAACCTGATGTTTTGAACAGGCTTTATCAATACGTTTGGCAAGAGAAGCATCAAAACAATAAACCGCAGAGTTTGATTGCTTGGCTTTCTGCTTATCTCTTTGCTTGTCTTTTTGTTTTTCATTAGTCGACGTTGGATAACATACCGCTTGCCAACCGGCCTGATACAGATGGTATGGTACCGTACGATTCACACTGCTTAGCTTATCAAACTCGGCACATTGCGCTTGGTACTGGCCTTTTTCAAACAGCTGCCTAAATTGGCTACGTTGAATCTTTCCACTTGTGGTCTTATGAAATTCAGCTTCACCGATAGCGATAATGTATCGGGCTTCGATACTGAAGTCGGCATTGATGATTTCATTGATGTGTTTAACATCATTCTCAAAAATCGCGCCGCTGTTTGCAGAACTATCAGAAGAGGCCGAATCTTTGGCAACATAACACACCACCAAATCTTCGCCGGACTGGTCATTTTCTACGGAAAAGGCCGCTACAAAGGTTGGTACCACATTGGAATAACGGGTGATGGATTCTTCTATCTCGTAACAGTAGTAATTAACCCCGCGAATAATGATCATTTCTTTTTCGCGGCCGGTTAACACCAATTGGGCATCGGTGATAAACCCTAAATCACCCGAGTTAAACCATCCGTCACCTACAAAGGATTCTTCGTTGGCTGCTGCATTGTTTAGATACCCTGGAGTAACCACCGGTCCTCGAATCTGCATTCGACCAATCTGACCTTCGTTCAGTACCTGGTTGTTCTCATCGGCAATACGAACCTCCACCCCTGGCACAACCCCACCCAACGACACAAACGTTGAGGTTTTTTCGTCGGTCAAGACAAATTGGTTGTGGTAGGTAATACAAGTACAGGACTCAGCCATACCGAACGCAGCTTGCATTGCTGTTGGCTTTAAACCAAAGGGCTGCAATAAACGCACGAAGTCAGCAATCACCGATGGGATCACCTGCTCTCCAGCATTCATCAAGGTTTTAATATGGGTTAACGAACTAATGCTCTGTTTGATATCGATGGCTTGCAGTTTTTGAAGCGCATCTACCACTAACTTAAATCCAAAGTTTGGCGCCCAACTATGGTTGATTTGGTATTTCTCCATCAACGTCAACCATTCCAGCGGTGCCGCCAAAATACGATGGGTTAGCACTTGRTAYTGATCAAGRCCTAACATCACRTCCCGYAAATGGGTGGTGAGCATTGGYACCACGTGATCAWAGGGCAGCCAATTTAACGTTTTGTCACCGGCTTGGAACTGATTATATTCAGCSGCSGCATGCACTTGGTGCAAKATGCCTTGATGGCYAATTTGGATTAYTTTAGGCGTKCCAGTRCTRCCAGAMGTCAATTGYAAAAAGGCWACGGCATTATCTCGATGATARGCCTGATTCTCAACRGCCTCTGTCGCYTCATCAACCTGTGTCKCYGCCRTAGCATTAATGTCTACCAGRTTCAGYACATCAGATGTCACATAATCTTTTAGGGYSMYMTYGCWAGYGYYAWYKRYRYCGKWWWMCRSSWSMCWWKMKKRWRWRWTWKYGRTKMSSCKKKTKASTTTACGAGCTATCGGTTGCTCATCTTCATAACGGACAGGCACGGCAATGGTGAGTGGCATAGCCCCAATCCATAGTAACGCCCACCACAAGGTAAAGTACTGTTCGCGATCGGCCACCTGTAGCACAACCACTTGCTCTGGTATAACACCCTGCTTGAGTAACCCCTGGGCTAATAACACGGCAGCTTGTAATAATTCTGCATAGGTTAACGCCTTGGCACCCCCCACCTCATCGACGAACTGAAGCGCTGCGGTGGGATTGAGTGTTGCGGTTCGAACCAAACCTTCAACGATATTGTTAACAGGGATTTCAGATTGTAACGTTGTCCCAGTTAATAACGCAGGTATTGTGGTTGCTGCCGGCAGCAACGAGTCTGCTGACTTTTGCCCGCTATTACCACGGCCTTTAACCTCAACGGGGTAGCATTGGGTTGGCAACAGCGATTCATTTTCGCGAACGATAGCAATAGGGTTATCCGTAGCTACAGCACCCTTTGGGGTGATTTTCTTAGATAACGCCCGCTGATCGTAAACAGGGATACCCAATAACCAGGCTTTATCCACATGACCGTTATCGTCATATATAAAACGCGGTAAATTAATCACGTCATGGAATTCGGGACAGGCCTGAGTCAACTGATGAATTAATTCGTCATCGCTCGTTTCAAGATAAAGAACGTTTTTAACCTGACCTCTATCGCTAACGAAACAGCGCGCGACAAAAACCGGCATTGATGATGACGGCAATACAGCAGAAACACGTTGCTGAAGATCAACCAGCTTCCGGTCGACAATGCCCCAACCCCATTGGATATCGGTTAAGGTTATTTGCCCTTTTGCATTGTAACTTCCCTGCAAAGGCAGCAGTGTCGCCACTCCCTCGCCTTGGGTTTGCAACCAGCCTTTTTCGTGTAAGGAAGAGATAGGTTGCTGTTTCACCCTATCCTTAACCAGAGAGAATGCATGTACCGCTTTGCTATCAGAAGACTGCACATCAACAATCTTACTGAGCTGTCGCTTCTGGAATATCACCTGATCTGCTGGCGTCACGCGAGGCTCTTGAGATGAAAGCCCAATACCCGCTAACAACTGCTCGACGCTAGATTCTGCATCGATATCTAACATTGCCAATATCAGTTGCTGATATTCTTCAGCAAATTGCTTAGCGGATGTCTCATCATACAAAGAGATCTGGTACATCCAGTGACATTCAAAGCCCTCACCAAGATCACTCACCGATAATAAGATATCGTAAGGTGCACCACAGGGCCCTGACATGGGCAAAATATCTTCGATGACATTTTGCTGTAAGAATGCACTTGGGTTGCCCTGATGCCATACAAACATATGTTGAAATAATGGTGTACGGGAGGCATCACGCGGCGGATTAACCAGTTCTACCAATGCCGGAAAGGGAAAATCCTGCAAGGCGATGACTTTAAATAAATCTTGTTGGTTCTGTTTTAACAGTTGTAAAACCGCTTGCTGCTCATTAATTTTTGCCCGCAGCACCACTGGGTTGGCAAAGTCTCCTACGATGGATTCCAGTACCTGTTTTGAACGACCAAAGGTAGGCGTACCGATAAAGAAATCTGAATGCTGCACATAACGATAGAGTAATAACTGAAAAGCCGTTTCAAACAGTACATAGGGTGTAGCCCCCTGCCGCTTACAAAATCCTCTAACCTTACTCGCAACAGCGCTATCAAGTATCGTACTGTGCCGCGCTGTGGTCATCTGCATAATTGGCGGACGATCAAAATCTGTTGGTATATCAAGCTGAACCACTGCATTGGCGGTATAGTCGCGCCAGAAGTCCTTCACTCTTTCGACTTCTTCTGACTGCATATACTGCTGCTGCCATTCCACATGCTGTTGATAACTATGTTTGGGTTTCTTTACCTCAAAAAATCCTTCATCAAGATAATGCTGGTAGTCGCCAAACAAATCACCTGCAATCAATAATAGTGACCACAAATCCGCTGCCACATGATGAATGGTGGCAATAAGAAGGTTACCGGTATCTGTTTGTAATAATTTGACCCGTAACGGTTGCGCTTGGCTTAAATCAAAAGGCGCCACCGCCTCTTTTTTTAACCATTGATCGACGGCATCGCCTGACCAACCTGCGGCATCGACACGTTCAACCGATGCATTGGTGGTAGTCATCACCTGTTGCACAGGGCCAAATTCACCATCCAAAAATCGGCTGCGTAACATGCCGTGGCGRTGAAGTATATTRAGATAGGAYTTTTGCATGACCTCTAAGTCAGCGGCAGCACCTAACTTRGCRCAAAAYGTYGTGTTGTAWGCGGGRCTGTCTGGCGCAAATCGATACAGCATCCARATCGCAGACTGACTCATTGACAGRGGGTATTCGGCTTCWACCTGATCAACAACAGCATGCGCGCCTTCTGCCCCACCATCCTTGGYTTGGTCCTKTTCGGCTTGCAAATCTTTCTCTTCCAACATTTGAATGATTTGCGCTTTGTTTTTCTTCAATACCGGTATCAGTTCAGCTGACGATATTGCCTTTGGGGCTTTAAAACGTAATTGCCCCTGATCCAACCATAACTCTAAACCTTTCTCATAYTGCYGTTCCAGGAATCGCTGTAAAGACTCTTCCTCGGTCATAGAGCACCCTCRAAGAACTCTTCATCATCTTCMRWGYCTTCWKCTAAYGTRYCRCCACCRTCTTGAAGTTTATAATACTCATCRCACARCAACTGACTAAGATCGACCAAGTTAGTGCCTTCWAGCAAWCGCACCAARGGTACTTCTACYCCYGTCACTTTGGTTACRCGATTTTTAAACTCCATKGCCATCAAGGAATCGATACCYAAATTAAGCAACGGTTGGTAGACATCAATATCTTCCGGCTCCATTTCTAAMGCCATCGAKAGYTGTAGCGTTAGATAGGTCAACATTGMCGGCTGACTCTCATCACGAGGCARWGACTCAAAMTYTTCYTTAAACGCGATATCTTTTTCGGTGAGYTCTACCGACTGCAGGGCCAWCTCTGCCTCWGCCGCTTCAAAGGTAGTAAACTCRCCGCCAGCGGGATCAGACAAATGCGTCAACAATGACCCCATTTTGGTTAATCCCARCAAYGGTTTTAGACGGTTCCAATAGATTCTRCCRATGACAAATTGATGGGAYYTRACCTKATCRCCRCTGCCWTCAAACACCACTTTATCAAACCAATTCAGCCCGATCTTTTTGTCCATAGCAAACAAACCACGCTGATTGGCTTGCAGCTCAGACGCATCAGTCACCATGTTTGAATCTGCCCATGGCCCCCAATTAATCACCACACCAGGTTTGCCTCTCTGTCGCCGCTGATGAATCACCGCATCAACAGCATAGTTCGCCGCGGTATAATGGAAATTGCCTGCAGACCCCCACACCGATGCAATGGATGAGAATCCGACGAAGAAATCGAGATCATCCTGTTCGGTTAATTCATCTAACCAGCGCAGCCCTTTCACCTTATTATCCATTAGGGTAAAACAGGCCTCTGGCGTTAAGTTTTGCAGTGTGGCAATCTCAAATAATCCCGCCGCATGAACTATGCCACCAATTGGACGCTCTTTACGTAAACTCGATAGCAATGAATTTACTGAGTTGCGATCACTAATATCCAAAGTCGGTGTGATCACCCTAGCACTACTTCGTAGACTTTGAAGTTCAGCATAGTTATCTGCATCCACTTGGACGCCAGAACGACTGATTAACACTAGGTTTTTGGCGCCGCGCTTAATAAGTTTTCTCGCAACAGAGACGCCGAGTGAACCGGTGCCACCGATAATCAAATATATGGCATCCTCATTAAGGGTTTGCGCTTCAGTATCCGGCAAACTCTCTTCGGATACCCTCTGCAATACCGGTTGCTGCCATTCAGTGCCATTAAAATGTAGATTGGCGCCTGGCAATTCCGACATTAAAGCATCAGCCAATGCCGACGCAGTGCCATCTTCAATCTCTGCATTGGTTGACACATAATCGAGGTGCCCACGCATAATACCGGGCAATTCCAACGTCATCGATTTACTAAACCCTGTTAACAGGGTACTCGAACAAGATACAGATGTACCTGCCCCATCGATGCCATTTACCAGGCCATTGGCAGTGATAGCCCAAAAAGATACGTTACCAACACGCAATAATGCTTGGGACAAGCCCAAGGTTAAGCTTGTGATATCGACATATTGCTGGTTGAAATGGTCACTATCACCGGCTGCGGTTGCGTTGCCCACTGCCAATACCAGGTTCAATGGGTTGCCATCGGCCTTAGCGTTTAACCACTCCTGCAACACGCCGGCTTCATTAACGTTAACAATGTTTGCTGCTCCGCCAACAGCATTAAGCGTTAATGACTCCGCATCCCGTTGCAAACAGTAAACCGAACACTCATTACCACGTGAGACCAGCTGAGAAGATAGGGCATTCGCCGTGCTCTCAGAATCAGCAACGATTAACCACTGCTTCGACAAGGAGCCTTCATCGGATAATAGCTTGACGTTTTCCAGCTCATATTGATAACACCATTGCGGTAACGGCCCGCTTACCTCGTCACTGTCAAATGGTTCAGCGCCTTCTGGAGGTGGACGATTGGACAAATCGATGGGTATTAGCTCATTGACATAATCATTACGCTGAAAGGAATATGTGGGTAATTGCAATTTTGGTTGATTACTTTGAGCAAACACCACTTCCCACTCAACATCGACACCCGATACATAAACTTGAACCAATAATGAATCCAACTTCTGCAGATGAGGTGATGATATTGCAGCTGGAGACGTCCGACCTTTTCCGCTTTCAAATAAGGCGACATCGGGCTTAACACCTACCTCAATTGAATCACGAGTCGCGACAGCGAGAGTGTCATCGATAACAATCGACGCATCCCAAGCCCCTTTTGTCGATTCTAAATCAAGCTCAGCTTTACCGAGACAGTCTGCATGCTGACCTGAAGCAAACGCTGTTAATTTTTCTTCCCATTGTTTAACCGCGGTTTTATCCACAGTAAAAGACACTGGGGTATGATTATCTTCTGTGACAAACTGACTTAAGAATTGCTGCCTTGGACGGCGACAACTCATCGCGTCAATGCTGGAAGAGTTACCTGCACAAACATCGATTAGCTGTGCTAAATGTTTTAACCCTACATTGACATCAAACATACCACTGGTTAACGCAGCAACCAATTCACCGGCAAGGATCTGCACTCTACGCTCGTTGGTTAACGTTGCCGAAGTGTCAGATTCATTGGAAGCAAGTTCATTTGATAGGAGTATCTTCGGTTTTATACCCCATGCGATAAACATCCTGGATATTGCGTACTGATAACTAAAACAGGCTACAGCCGCCTTAAATAATGCTTCATCGCCCGTTAGCCCTTCGTCACTTAACTTAGACGCTACAGCTTGTGCATCATCCCACGCTGCACAGAACGGTGGAATCTGCTCTCTTAATACCGCTATGTCATCATCACTAACAACGGTACCTGCTGTATATCGAAACAATGTAGCAATACTAGGCTTGGTTTTTTTACCCGTATAAAGCGTATTATCAGTACTCGAACACGCAGATCGATAATGATAGTGATCTCTACCCACTGCCAAAATCGTAGATACTGCTGGCACTGAGTAAGTATCATCTTTGAGGTATTCCGTTAGCAGTACTTCCGCATCATCAAGTGCTGGCTGTTTTTTCGCAGATAAGGTAAAAATATCCGGTTGCCACTTAACGGGTTTGTCTTTATCTTTTTTGGCTTTTTTAGCAACCGCCGGCCAATTATCGGGGTCATAGGCTTCAATAATCGCGTGCGCATTGGTGCCGGTAAAACCAAATCCGCTCAAGCCCGCTCGCATCGGAGCACCTTCGGGCCAATCTTGCAGTTTGTTAGTGACTTCAACATTCATCTTTGACCATTCAATGAATGGGTTCGGCGCCTTAAAATGCAAACTCTCAGGTATTTTCTTATGACTGAATGAAACAATCAATTTAAGCAATCCGCACATGCCTGCACCGGCTTCTGCATGTCCAAAATTGGTTTTTACTGAACCAATTTTTATCGGGTTATTGCTCTCTCTACTTTTTCCATAGACTTCCTGTACGGCATTAATTTCAATCGGATCACCCAAGGGTGTGCCGGTTCCATGAGCCTCTACATAGGTTATGTCTTCTGGTTTTAGATCCGCTTGTTTTAACGCGGAACGTATCACCTTTTGCTGTGACAGTTCACTGGGCGCTGTTAAGCCTTGAGATCGGCCATCACAATTCACTGCGGTACCACGTACCACCGCATAAATATGATCTCCATCCTTAATGGCATCATTCAACCGTTTTAGCATCACCACAGATACAGCTTCTGAGCGTACATAACCATTGGCATCAGCGTCAAAGGTTCGGCAATAACCGTCGGCCGATAGCATTCTTGATGATGCAAACAGTATGCTGGTCGGGGGGTACATCATTATGTTAACCCCGCCAACTAATGCGGTGCGACAATCCTTCGCCCGTAAACTTTGACATGCGGTATGCAATGCGACCAAAGAAGATGAGCAAGCGGTGTCAATCGGTAAACTAGGGCCGGTAAAATCAAATAAATAGGAAACACGACCTGACGCCGCAGACGGTGACGCTCCAGTACCTTGCCATGGCACAATCTTTTCAGGCACACCCACACGTGCACCCATGTGACCATAGTCCTGGGAGGAAATACCCATGAACACGCCAGTATCGGTGCCTTTTAGTGATTTTAATGAATAACCCGCATCTTCTATTGCTCGATGGCTGTGCTCCAGCAGCTTGCGATGCTGCGGATCCATTTCTACCACTTCCCGTGGGGAAATTCCAAAAAAGTCCGTATCAAAGGCTATAGGCTCATCAATCATGCCCATCGCTTTGGTGTAGGTCTTGCCGGGGGTTCCTGGCGTTTTATCGTACATTTCATCCCAAGGCCAACCTAAATGGCCAGTCTTAGAAACGCAATCCCTACCTTCTTCCAGGGCTTCCCAAAGATCTTCAAGGTTGTTAACACTACCAGGAAAACTACAACTCACCCCCACTATTGCAATGGGACCATGAGCCATCTGTTGATACTCGTTAGCCTTCTTACGAAGGCGTTTTATTTCGAGTAACGACTTTTCCAGTAAAGCACGACTTCCGTCTTTCTTTGCTGAATCGCCCCCATCGCTGGGGGCTTCAGTGGTTTTATCTACCATAGTACTGTCGTTTAATCCTTAGTCGTCGTCATCGTCATCGTCATCTTCTAACATTGCCGCGAGTTCAGCTTCTAGCTCTTCTTCACTTAACTCGTCCAACGACTCATCTTCTTCCTCTTCTTCAACCTCTTCCGCTTCTCCTTCGATAGTACCGCCGCCATGCTCGAGGAATTCTTCCTTAAACATGTCTTCTACCAAGAAGGCACTTAAGGCAGCAACCGTTGGATACTTAAACATTAATGTTGCTGGCAATTGCTTATCAATTAACGCACATAAGATGTTACGTAATTCCACCGCCATCAACGAGTCTAAGCCGAGTTCCTGTAGTGGTTGGTTCGGATCGATATGCTCGTCCTCTTCCAAGCCCATAACAATCTTGATTTGTTCACAGACTTTTTCAATCAACATCGGCGTTCGTTCATCGATAGGAGCATTGATCATATCCGCCCGAAACTCTTCTGCCATTTTCTGCATATCTTCATCGATAATGACCTTGGCTTTCACATCCAGTTCTGAGAGGAACATCGGCACCTTGCCGCCTCCGACACTGGGTGCGAGTATGCCAAAATCGACATCGATCAAACCACGTTGCACAGGTTGCTGCGCCAGCACTTGTTCGAACCACTTCAAACCGTCTGTGGGTGGTATGTAGAAAACACCTCCCGCTTTCGCGCTTGCCTCAACCGCATCATCAACCGCCATTCCCACTTCAGCCCATGGGCCCCAGTTGATGGATGTAGCCGTGATACCTTGCTGTCTACGTAGATTCGCCAGTCCATCAAGGAATCCGTTGGCAGCCGCATAGTTGGCTTGGCCTGGAGCACCGATCATTGACGATAGCGACGAGAACAATACAAAGAAGTCCAGCTGCATAAACTGTGTTTCTTGATGTAAGTTCCAAGCACCGGCTAATTTCGGTGCCATTACCTGGTCAAACGTTGACATGCTCTGGTTCATTAGGTAACCGTCAGCGAGAACACCTGCGCCGTGGATTACACCCCCCAGTGGTTTGCTATCGCTAGCAATCGATTCAAACATTTGACTGACTGAATCGGCATCCCCAAGATCGGCGATAACACAACGGACCGTACATAAGGCTTCAAGCGCCTTCACTTTTTCTGGCTCTACAGTGGATACATCACGTCGAGCGGCCAGTATCAATTCACCTGCGCCCTGCTCTGCTAACCATTTCGCAAACAACAGTCCTAATCCACCGGTTGCTCCGGTAATCAGGTAACTCTTATCTTTTTGTATTACAGCAGGCTCCGGATCAGCACAGATAAGGATCTTACCAATATGCTTACCCTGCGCCATGTAACGGAACGCATCAACAGCATCTCGCTGCGAGAATACGGTATAAGGTAACGGCTTATAATGCCCTGCCTCTACACGCTCATTGATCAGCACCATCAAGTCGCGTAATTTCACCGGATCCGTTATCGACACCGTGACCAAATCAAAGTCTTGATAGGTAATGTCATCACGGAACTTCTTAACCCGGTCTTGCGACCAAATGTCCGCTTTACCGATTTCGATAAATCGACCACCAGGATTAAGCAGCCCCATGCTCGCGGTAATAAATTCACCGGCCAAGCAGTTGAGTACCACATCAACACCACCACCGTCGGTGATATCTTTAATGTCCTGAGCAAAGCTCAGAGAACGCGAGTCCAACACATGCTCAACACCAATCGAACGGAGGTAATCGCGCTTCTTCTCACTGGCAGTAGCAAATACTTCTGCGCCCGCATGTTTTGCAATATAGATAGCCGCTAAACCAACACCACCTGCTCCCGCATGAATTAAGATGCGTTCGCCCGGTTGTAGTTTGGCCAAATCATCCAGTGCATAGAGTGCAGTACTGTATGCCACCGGCAATGTTGCCGCTTCATTTAGGGTTAAGTTGCCAGGAGTACGAGAAACCAAGCGGTAATCAACCATGCAATAGGTACCCATACACGCTTGCGCTAAGGGTACTAATACTCTATCGCCAATGGCGTAGCCTTCGACGTCGCCGCCAACAGATACGACTTCACCAACACACTCACCGCCCAGTGGGCCTGGTTCACCTGGATACACATCCAACACACCCATAACATCGCGGAAGTTAAGGCCAGCACTGAGTACTTTAACCTTCATTTCTGTCGCAACCGGGTCACGTGGCTCGTAAGACATAAACTTCAATTCATCGAAGGTGCCTTTTGCTTCCACTAATAACTGACTAGGCCCTTCAGGAATAGTCAGCCCGCTCTGAACATCATCATAACGTCCCAAACGTGCCACCCAACGTCCCTGACGACGTAACGCTACCTGATTCTCTGCAGGCTTTTCCGCTAATTCAGTCGCAAGCGCGGATAAACATGCTAGCGGTTGCTGTTCATCAATATCGACAAAGGTGGTGTTGAACTCACCATTCTCCATGTTCAATACTTTACCAAAGGCAAACACACCGGCATGACTTGGGTTTACTTTCTCATCTGCGCGCTGAACAACCATCGCACCCTGTGTGACACACCAAAGTCTTGGTACGTCTAACGAGCCTTGATCTTGAATGCCCTTAATAATATTAAGGATGGGCTCATAGATCGGGTGTTGCTGCTCTAAGATCGTTTCGCCTACAGGCTCATTTGGCATAAAGAGTACAACACCATCAATGGCTTTCACCGCAGCAGCTGCCTGCAGAGATTTTTGTACTTGGCCTAGATTGCCTAAATCAGCAATCGCACCACCATCTTGCTCCTGATAATCGGCCCCAGGGGTATGCAACACATGGGTTACGTTAACACCCTGTTCTTTCAAGTTAGCCACAAAGGTCGCAGGCGTTGAATCCGTATCGGAAATCACCATCACCGTCTCTGGCAGTACGGGTTTTTCTTCCGTCGCCGGTAATGACGCTGACTTCCAGTTTATTTCGTAGTGAGTTTCATAAGGGTTCTTTTTCAGCGCTTTCAACAATGCTTCTTTTGGCGCACGTTTACTGTGCAGTGTTTGAACATCAATGACGATACGTCCAGTCGCGTCATACACCTTAATCGTGTGTGCATAACTTTCTGCTAATCCATCACTTTCAGATGCGCTTTCGTTCAGACTCCTAACATGACAGTACAGTTCGCTGGTAGGCGCTTCGAAGAAGCGCAAGTTTTCTAATGCGAACGGGATATAGATCGCATCAAGTACCGACGCGTCAAATTCCCTGCCCTGGTCATCGGCGGCAAGAATCGAGCTTTGGAAACACGAATCCATCAATCCTGGATGGATAACAAACTTACCTTTTTCCTGCTCTGACTCAGGCAAACGTAACCGGGTGATTGCTTCACCTGTCTTACGCCAAATATGATCAATCCAACGGAATTCACTACCTAATTGATAACCCGCTTTCCACATTTCTTCATAGAATTTCTTACCTTCTATTTCCATAGTGGACATCTTCTTAAGTGCTTCGATGCCTTCTACACCAATAGACTGATCAGTCGCCGGCTCGTCACAGGCCATGGCGTTCATGCTGGCGTGCATGGTCCACTCAGACTTGGCTTCATCTCGACTGTAACCGCTAACGTCATAACTTATGCCATCACCCGCTCCGACAGTCTGCTCTGCATCACGTACCTTGTAGCAATAATGCAAACGACGTTTCTCATCGGCATCAAAGATCAATGGCTCGGGGAATATGATGTCATCCAGTTTAACCGGGAAGCCACCAAATACATCACGACCACAGGTCAATGCCATGGATACGTGGAATGCACCCGGTGCAACAACCACCTCATACAAACGGTGATCATCTAAGTTAAACGGCTTATCAAAACCAAAACTATTTTCGAAGAAAATGTCTTCCGACAAGGGCGACTTCGCCATGGTTAACAAGTTAACCGTCTCAACCCCAACATGGGATTTATTCAAAGAACCCATCGTTGATAGGTTGTCACCCAACCAATAACGCTTACGATCGAAGGAATAGGTTGGCAAACCAATCTTCTGACGCTGATAAGGTGCATCAAACGCTTCCCAGTTGACCCCTACACCATTCACTGACAATTGCGCTAGACACAAACAGAACTGACGGTGTGCATCTTGCTTGATTCTTAAGGTATTGAGGAATGGCATGTCCGTATCGGGCAGAATTTGTTTAGCTAAGCCTACCAAGGTCACACTTGGACCGACCTCTAAGGCGACATCTGCGTGCACATCACTGGAGCTATCTAAGGTTTGTAATGCATTTTTAAACAATACTGCTGAACTTACCTGCTTAACCCAGTAAGCGGCAGTAGACATTTCACCTTGGTTTAGCTCACCTGACACCGTAGAGATAATCGGTGTCTTGGTATCTTCGTAGGTCACTGCTTTCGCTACTTCACCAAAAGCTTCTAGCATTGGCTCCATCATTGCGGAGTGGAATGCATGTGACACAACCAACGTACGGGTTTCGATGTCGCTCTTCTCACATTCAGCAATCAATGCCGCAACGGCATCAGCTGGACCTGAAAGTACGGTATTACCAGGCGCGTTCTTAGCGGCTAATTGCAAACCTGTGTGTGTTTTAAGAAGCTTGTCTGCAACATCATCTGTTGCTAAGACGGCAACCATATCACCCTCTTCGGTCAATTCCACCATCAGGCGACCACGAGCAACAATCAGCTTAAGGGCATCTTCTAGAGAGAAAATCCCGCCGATGACGGCAGCACAGTATTCACCAACACTGTGACCAATCATGACGCGAGGTTTAACGCCTAGCGATATCCAGTACTGTGACAAACAGTACTGCAAGCAGAAGATTGCTGGTTGAGTGAATTCGGTGTTATTGACCTTCTCTTCGTCAGCACCCCAAAGCAGATCCATCAAACCCCAACCGGCATGCTCTTGCAGTAGCTCATCACACTCATCCATCAACGTGGCAAATGCAGGTTGCTGCTCATAGAGTGTCTTCGCCATGCCGAAGTATTGTGCGCCCTGACCTGAGAACAAGAAGGCCATTTTAGGTTTTTTGACCCTACTGTGATGAGCAAAGGCACCGATGCCTTCAACACCYTCTGCTAACGGCTTCAATTTCTCTACCGCTTTTGCCATATCYTTCACAACAATCGCAGCYCTATATTCAAAGTTATCACGGGCAGTGTTTAGCGTATAAGCGATATCMGCCAAGGTGACKTTGCTATCCTTGGACTTCGCTACACCAKCAATRTARTCCGCAATTAACGCGCAACTCTTRTGTAACGATACTTCCGTTTTTGCRCTAAGCGTYAWTACATGTTCACTACGSTCTTTTTCATTCACCGGCTCTTTGCGAACGGGRGCTTCTTCTAGGATCATGTGGACATTAGTACCACTGAACCCGAAAGAACTTACCCCGACAAATCGCTTACGTTCACTGCGTTTCCAATCCATTCCTTTCACAGGAATAGTGAGTACCGATTTATCAACCGTAATGTGCGGGTTAAATTCTGAGTAGTTAATATGKGGWGGAATATAGCCATTTTGTAGCGACAATGCMGCCTTCATAAGACTAGACACACCCGCCGCAGATTCTAAGTGACCGATATTGGTTTTAACCGCACTGATAATTAAAGGATTATCTTCGGTGCGCGTTACTCCATAAACGGCCGCTAATGACTGCACTTCAATAGGATCACCTAATGGCGTTGCCGTACCGTGAGCTTCCACCCAATCGACATCGGCTGCGTCCACTTTGGCATTTTGCAGTGCCATCTTAATTACCGCTTGCTGTGATGGTCCATTCGGCGCCGTCAAGCTACTGCTTCTACCATCTTGGTTCACGGCGGAGCCACGAATCACGGCGATAATGTTATCGTTGTCGCGCTCWGCATCACTTAATCGCTTCAGTGTTAGCACACCRACACCTTCACCACGYACATAMCCATCGGCATTGGCATCAAACGTCTTACAACGRCCTTCTTTCGACAACATGTGGGCCTTAGACAGTGCAACAAAGGTCTCTGGCATGAYAATAGCGTTTACACCACCSGCCAATGCCATATCACAYTCTCCASCACGCAAGCTTTGACATGCGGTGTGGATMGCGACTGAAGAGGACGAACAAGCGGTATCGATCGCCATACAGGGACCRGTAAGGCCAAGGTTAAAGGCGACTCGTCCAGCAATTACGTTGGTCGCGTTACCGGTTGGGATAAACATGATGTCTTCTTCACGCGCATTCTCGGCACAGGCTCGAATGTATTCATTGGCGCCAACACCCATGAAGACACCCGTATTGGTACCGTTCATGCTTTGCGGAGCATAACCTGCGTGCTCTAACGAACTCCAACAGGCTTCAAGAGACATACGTTGCTGCGGCTCCATGCTCTCAATTTCTCGAGGGGCCATACCAAACAACTTACCATCAAAACCTTCGATCTCATCAATCAAACCTGCCGATAAGGTGTAGGCTTTTCCTGGCACATCAGGATCTGGGTCAAGATATTCATCAAGATTAAATCGATCGGAAGGTGAATCATTAATTCCTGATTTACCGTTTTTCAGCAAGTCCCAGAAATCGGCTGCGCCGTTAGGTGCTTTCGGTAATCGGCTTCCCATTCCCACGATTGCAATGGGCTCACCTTGGTAATTACCGCCACCGAGAACGGCCTCTTCTTCTTGTGGCTTCTCATACAAGACAACCGCGAATTTCTCCGCAATTTTGTTAATGGTTGGATAATCAAATATCAGCGTAGACGGTGTTTTTTCGCCAGTATCGCCTTCTATTTTCTTTTTAATATCCAACGCCATAATAGAATCAAGACCCAAATCCATTAATGGTGTTTCTGGATCAATCGGTGGCTCTTCTTCATCTCTACCGGTAGCTTCGGCAAATACATCTTGCAGGTACTCAACGATCATTTCCTGCCGCTCTTCCACATCGTATGCGTAAAGCGATTTAAAGAACTCGTTCTTAATGCCCGTCGCTTCAGACTCTGCCAATGAAGCTCGACCTACACCAGACAACATCGGATGCTTACGGCGCACCTCAAAGATCTCTTTAAAGATATCCCAATTCATGTCGGCAAACACAATCTGCGAGTGAGGCAAGGAAATACCCGCTTCAATAATTCTCACACACTCTTCAGGCTTAAGCATTGAGAGGCCACGTTTAGCGGCTTCTTCTGCGGCATCACCTTCGGCCATGCCGGCACCACCCCATGGTCCCCAGTTCACCGCCGTCGCCGGCAAACCTAGGTCTTTTCGGTAACTCACAAGACCGTCTAGGAATTGGTTACCCGCAGCGTAATGAGCCATGGCTCCAGAACCCCACACTGACGCGATAGAGGAGAACAACATGAAGAAATCTAATTCGCCCGCTTGAGTGGCCGTATGTAAGTTCCAACCACCTTCAATTTTCGACTTGGTGATGTTCTGGAATTTATCGCGAGTCATATCTCTTAACAAGCAGATCTCGCTCACACCCGCTGCATGTACAACACCTTTTAGCGGCGCGATAGCGGCAATTTCATCTACCAAGGTTTGAGTTTGTGCCGCATCGGCAATATCCGCATTCTTAATGGTAACCGTCGCACCAAAGGTTTCCATGGCTTCAATGCTGGCTAGCTGCTCAGGTTTTAAATCCGCACGTTGACCATTTCGGCTAACCAATACGATCTGAGTTGCACCCTTCTCCGCAAGCATGGCGCCCACTTGCAGACCAAGGCCACCTAAACCACCGGTAATAAGGTAGGCTGCACTAACATCCATTCCTGAGGTCTCAGCAAAGGTTTCTGCGTCGTCCAGTACGCTATTTCTCTTTAACAGACGCTGCACTTGACGATGCGAGATTGCCTCACCGGCTTCTGTGGTTTCATCAGATAACGCAATCGATACCAGATCTTCTTCGGTTCTAGCTTCAGCTTCGTGCAGCAATGCTTCAGCATAAATCGCTGCGTTGTCACTGTTAGGGTTGGAGAAGTCAATGGTTCCGCCCCAGAACTCTGGAGATTCAAGGCAGATAGTTTTTGTCATACCCATCACTGGGTAACTGGCCAAATTGAAATTGCCTTTTGTCGCCTCTGATTGGCGACAGTTTTGCGTGAGCAACCATAATTTAGTTCGATCATGCAATGTTGCATTCAACATCGATAGATAAAGACCGTGCAGCTCATCCGCTTGCTGATAAGCACCCTCAACAACTTTATCGTCCGCAACTAGATCAGCAACATACACCACCAACATTGAACTTTGCGATGCCGTACTTTCAGCCAACGTGGCCTGACACTGCTCAACGGTAACCACTGAAACGGGGCAGTTAGCGCCCTCTGCTATCGCAGCCGTTAACGGAGATTCGGCTCCAACCAATAAAATTTGGTCGTAGAGTTTAACCTCAGCGGCTCTCTCTGGTAACTTTTGAACTTTCCAATCCAACTGGTAACAATCACCGGACATATTCGACCATTTGTTACTGCTGTATTGACCGACCCGAACCGCTTCAATCCAGAAGCTCTTGGTCTGGTATGGATATGTGGGCAAGGACGCTCGATTAGGCTGAACACCCACAAATAGGTTTTTCCAACGGATATCCAAGCTAGCAATGGATAGTCGAGATAACGTCTTCTCGAAACTTGCCAACTCTGCTTCGTCATTAGTCATGGTATGACAATTTAACCAATGCGGCGCATCATCACCGGATAACTCTAACATCTTGGTTAGACCCGAGCCCGGACCAATTTCCAAGGTGGTATTACACTTCTGCTGGATTAATGCCTGACCGGCATCATAGAATTTAACCGATGAAGAAATATGGGTTACCCAGTAATCGGCTTCAGTGACTTCTTTACCCGCAGTTATTCCCGTTTGTGTTGAGATAAAACGAATACGAGGCTTCTTGAACGTTATGGTTTCCGCAACTTTACGGAACTCATCTAACATGGGCGTCATCATTGCTGAGTGGAAACCGTGAGACACTAGCAGCTCGCGCGTTTTAATACTCTCATCACTTAAAATTGAAATCGCCGTCTCAATGACTTTTTGCTCACCCGAAATAACACAGTGATTTTTACTGTTTTCAGCGGCGATAGATAACTCAAGGGATTCCATTAACGGAGCAACCTTTTCTGCACTCGCAAAAACAGTTGCCATCGCACCAGGCTCACACAAGGTTTGCATCAAGTGGCCACGTGCTGCGATTAACTTGGCAGCATCATCCAGGGTCATCACGCCAGCACTGACGCCTGCAGCATATTCACCAATACTGTGACCGGTCACAACCGATGGTTCAACACCAAAATTAGACCAAAGTCTGGTTAATGCATATTGAAGCGCGAAGATCGCAGGTTGCGTAAAACGTGTCTCATTTAATAGCTCGCTGTTATCTCCCCAGATTACGGATAGCAGTGGTGTCTTCTCATAAGAAGCATCCAGCTCAACTAAAGCCGCGTCAATGAGTCCCGCTGCTTTATCCAAAGCATCGGTAAATATCGGGAAAGTATCATACAGTGCTTTACCCATTCCGACGTACTGCGCACTTTGGCCCGTAAAGACCATAGCAAGTTTAGGCACTGGATTTGAAGGTGGCGCTAAGAATACTTTGCCTTCTCGATCTGCTGCTGACGTCTCATCTTGCAACAAGCCATTGATACTGGCTTTAATTTCATCTACCGACTCACCACGGACGATCACTCGGTGTTTGAAATGACTACGACCCGCTAGGTTGGTAAAGCAAACATCAGCCCACTGATCCTGGCTAACGGTTTCTAGATAGGTTGAGTAATCTTCAAGATACTGTTGCAGCGCTGCTTTTGACTTGGCAGAAACGGCCAATATATTTGGCGTATATTGGGTTGGCTCTGCTGCTGTTTTTTCCTCGACAGGGTCGTCGGCGATAATAATGTGACAGTTGGTTCCGCTAAACCCAAAAGAACTTAATCCAGCGATACGYTCTTTAYCTGYATCCCACTCWAWTGCTTCTACAGGCACCTTTAAGCAAGCAGATTGCCAATCGAAATAGGCGTTAGGCTTTTKGTARTGAAGATGCTGAGGAATTTTCTTGTGGTGCAATGACAACACGACTTTCATGAAACCAGCGATACCTGCCGCCGCTTCGGTGTGACCAATATTGGTTTTAATAGAACCAATAACCAACGGCTCATCCTTTGGTCGTTTTTTGCCGTATACCGATTGCAAAGCAGCCAGCTCGATAGGGTCACCTAACGAGGTACCCGTACCGTGCGCTTCTACATAACTAACATCCAGCGCAGAAACCTTGGCATTTTTAAGTGCCGCGTGAAGTACTTTTTCCTGAGCCACTTCGCTCGGTGCTGTAATACCCTGGCTCTTACCATCTTGGTTAGCAGCAGAACCTTTGATAACCGCCAAAACACGATCGCCATCACGGCGTGCATCAGAAAGACGCTTTAATACGACGATACCGCAGCCTTCACCACGCACATAACCATTGGCCTCTGAGTCAAAGGTTTTACAACGACCCTCTGGCGACAACATGCCCGCTTTGGCAAAAATCATTGAGGTGGATGGCTCAAGAATCAGGTTAACACCACCGGATAAGGCTAAATCACTCTCGCCTTTACGTAGGCTTTCTACCGCCAGGTGTAATGTTATAAGAGATGAAGAACAGGCGGTATCAATAGAAATACTCGGTCCTTGCAATCCCATCAGGTAACTGATTCGACCAGAGGCTATTGCGTGGGCGTTACCCGTTCCATCATAAGGGGAAATATCTTCAACATTTAAATATCGAGCCTGTAGTGCAGAATACCCTTGGTGACAGATACCAATAAACACACCGGTTTTAGACCCCATCAATGTAGCGGGGTCAATACCCGCATCTTCTAACGCATTCCAAGATGACTCCAACAACAACCGTTGCTGAGGATCCATTAATTCCGCCTCTACCGCAGCGACATTAAAGAATTCGTTGTCGAATTGATCCACGTTATCGATTAAGCCATTCGCCTTGGAATATAACTTACCGACAGCCTCTGGGTTGGGATCGTAATATTCGTCAGCATCCCAACGCTCATTCTCCATATCCTTAATGCCATCAACACCACCATCCAGCATATCCCATAACGCGTCTGGACTACTTACTCCACCGGGGAAACGGCAACCCATACCAACGACAGCAATAGGTTCACTGACACTATGTTCGAAACGCTCCAACTTTGACTTGGTACGTTTTAGTTCTAATAAGGCTTTTTTAAGAACGTCGCCTTTCTTATTCTCGTTTGACATTACATTTCCCCGGACCACTTACAATTGCTGCAGCCCCGTTGTCGTTAATTAAATGTTGTTGTTTAATCTACCCAAAAAATAACGCCTGATAAAGGCCCATTTCAGGTTTTTTCGCGTCACGATGCATGCAATTCGGCACACTTCGTTGATTCTGTTTAGAAAAGCGCT
>NVVG01000286.1 GCA_002402125.1 Moraxellaceae bacterium | reverse complement strand
CTGACAAAAGGGTAAAAAATTTCTTAGCCCACTCCGGCAATAGTACACAAGCGTAGTGATTGAACCTGATCCACCCTGAGTCGCTATACTTTCTTCGAGTTTGGTTTGAATAATGTGCTGACAGGCAGAGCATATCTCGTCACAGCCTTTCCCGTAATAATCCTTGAAGTCGAAATTTCTACTGCCAGTTATGTTCTCTGGAAAGGCAATGACCGTGTTTTCTGGAGGTGTTTTTTCTAGGGTGACAGATACTATTCCTGCTGCCAACGGCTTTTGATAATGGCTGTAAATCATCGCTGCGGCGTCTGTGCGCCCTCTAGTGAACTTTGATTTAGCCAACTATAGCTGCTCCCTAGTTGTTGATTTCTTCAATCCATTCCTGATAATTATCAATCATCGAATCTTGATACTCGTTGATAACGTGGGTGTAGCGTTGTGTCGTAGTTATGCTTGAATGTCCTAGACGATCTCGGACGTACAACAACGCATACGGCATATTTTTCTTGCCCATATCGTAAAGTGTATGGGTAGCATAGGTATGACGAAGCATGTGAGGTGTAACACTAAACGACAGATCCAGTCCTTTCCAGGCTGAAGTGAAATACTGCCCCCCCCTTGAGTACGGCTTCCCCTCAACACTCAGGAATAGGTTTGAATGTTTGGACTCGGTATAACCTGATAGACGGTGACGTTCATTCACCATGTATTCAAACAGGTCAGCCATCATCCGAGGGAAAATATCGATTGATCGTGGCTTATTTCCCTTAATCTCCATAGCCTTAGGATCAAGCGTAATACGGAAACATTTTTCATTCGGTGACAATTCTGGATTAACTACATATTTACAAGGAAACGTGACCAGCTCTTCAAGCCTCATGCCAGTATGTAGGGCCAGTCTTGCAACAAGATAATGTGTGGAATTTTTAATTGTCGTCAGGAATTGTCGGGACTGTTCTTTACTGAGTAGCTTGATCGGTTGATGCTTGGATTTAAGCATCACATCTGCACTTGTTCTAAGTCCACCACTAGTATCGGTATGGGCAAGAAAGCCACCCCTTGGGTTTGCTCTAATACGCTCAATATCATAGGGAAGGTAATCAACCCATCCCTTATTATGAGCAAACCTGTAAAATTTAATAATCAGATTAAGCCTGAGATTAACGGTGTTGGGGTTTAAGTTGAATACGCTTAATGACCAATCTCTGTAGGCCGCTAAGACGCTATGGCCATCATCAAAATTATAGTGCTTCCAAGAAAGTTCATGGAGCTCCAAAAAACCAAAATAGTCGTACATTGTTTGCCCATGAGACTTCCACGTATGCTTACTCTCAACTCGTCCTCTGGTTATACAGTGGTAAATCAAAAACTGCAGAACTTGATCCACAACGTTCATTTTATTATCGACAAGAATTGGGAAACCTGCATAGGCTTGTCCTTTCAACATAAACTCATCGGTTGAAAAAATCAGATTCAATTCAAAGCTCTCTTTTGATTCTATCTATGAATTTGTTTTGCCATCAAAAAACCAACCGCAAACCAGACAACGGAAAAGTCCTCTTGTCATCGGCCGTCTATTGTTGCATAGCGTCTCTTATTCTCTTTTCTATCGACATATTCGTATACACGTCAACAAACTGCAGATACTCCTGAGAATCTTCAACAAAGGCGTGTCTAACCTTAATGTAAACATCTGAAGCTTGATCTGCGTTTAGCCTTAGAATCTGTTTGCTAATATCGGTAGATATATCTAAGAATGTTTTATCTCCGTCTATATTTATCGAAAGGTCCTTATATATTTCCAGAAGGCTCGCCTGGCCTTTACCTCTGGGAACAAACTCACTTTCCAGAACATAAACAGTATCGAAACATGACATAACAAACCATGTTGCTAATAACTTATACTTTCCCATAGAGGGATATCTGACCATCCAAACGCTTAACATTGGACCCATACCCCTAATATCTATATCTGAATTACAACGATTTAGGACACTAGAGAAAAACGAACAAAGATGTTTACAAGCAAGTTTTGGCTCTTTATCCAGAGTAAAAACAGAATTAAATATATGAGAAAACCCAGAATCAAGTAAAGGAACACCGCCTTCTATACCCAGATTATACGTTATTGAATCAACTACATTATTTAAATTTATTGAAGGGGAAATAATACCAAAGGAACACAACCGTTCAATGGCAGCATTTTTTTC
This sequence comes from Moraxellaceae bacterium, assembly GCA_002402125.1. Taxonomy (GTDB): domain Bacteria; phylum Pseudomonadota; class Gammaproteobacteria; order Pseudomonadales; family Ketobacteraceae; genus 42-54-T18. The sequence continues at coordinate 4,603 of NVVG01000286.1, read as the reverse complement.
CTCTAATGATAAGATTCCTTCTACATGCAAGTACTCCAAAATGGTAATGGAGTTTATATATCCTGCACCCTCAACTTTATGCCTTACAAACTCAGACAAGTATAAATCATCAGTACATAACAGGGGGGAATCACACTCGGATATTATATTTTGGTATTGGTCAATCAATGATATCCCATCAACCACCTTACCTTTCAAGGTTATTTTATCCAAACAAGCCCCAAGGATTCCAATTATTTCCTTGGGAATCGCTGAATGGATAGATCCCATAACACCATGAGATGCGCGAGAAAAATTTTCATATGTAGACTTATTAATTACAACTCCTGGAAGGTTTTGCAAAGCTATTTCCAATACCCCCAAATCATTTAGAACTATTAATGCGGTTTCATCCATAACTACCTGACAATATGTCGTTCCGATGCTTTTAAGATCTCCTGTCATGTTGACTGAAGAGTGCCTTAGCATATACTCAGCTTTATCTCTACCTGAATATTTACCCATAATCCATGCACGAAAAATATCACCTATATCATCAATAAAACCGGGCAGCATGGCATAGGGTACGGGAAGTTTTCCCGATCGAACTAGGAGCCTATTTTTATTCCATTTTTCAACTTGCTCATCAGTAATCGATGCGAGTCTACGTAGCTCTCTTAGTGCATCCTCTCCACTGTTAAGAGGAACGACTCCTCTTCTTAGAATCTTTGAATCAGGAAACCTCTCCACGAATATATTTAAACGATCTTGGAAATCCCTTATATAATCATCGATATTCCCCCCTGAACTATTTGTCATAGTCAAAAACGATAATAGGTATCGACCTTCTTGATTCTCATCTTCCTTATTTGCCAACTTCCCATATCGAATGATGGTATTAGTTAGCTTTTCGGGATTATTAGAATTTGCCGAATAGATAAACATCAATGACTCTAAAATGGAAAGTTGTTTTTTCGGAGCACTTGCCTCAAAAATAAGTTCCATTTTTTCCTCAGCCTTTTCGAAAAATCCTAGCTGCACGCACAAATTCGCATAATTCTCAGCTCGTTCCATGGATCGATTATCAGACTCTAAAGAAGCATCCAGTACATTCAAAGCCTCGGCGCTGCGCCCCTGGCCATCTAAGGCTGACGCTTTAAGAAGCGCCCATAAATTTGAAGGCACGCTATCACCAATTACTTTAGTGCATAAACCCTCGAGTTCAGTCCATCTATCTTGAAAAGACAGGGAAAAAGCATAGGATATATTCTCTTCTGGATATAACTCTCTATTAAATAAAATTGTCTCGGCCAGTTCACACAGCCACAAAGACTCTCTATCTGAATCTACAGCCAAATGCGGAAACAGTTGCTGAGCAATAATAAACGAACGATCTAACCTCGCGTACTCCGAGTATAAAACCTCACTATATTTCCCCCTTTTTTCTGGGTTATCATTACAGGACTTAATGTAGTCGTACACTGCTATCAGCTCTTCCCCATTATCAAACACACTGATAATTTTAAGATATTCATCCTCCTTTTCATCATTTAAGGTATCGTAAGCACATTGGGCTGCCATACAGAATAACGAGCAATAATTCTGTGGTTTCTCAGCAATAAGGTCCTCTTTGTATTCTTCAACTAAGGACAGCGCAACAGATTTTCTCTGTGCTTGATAATTTGCTGCAATTAGAAATGAAATATCCTCAGCTGATTTATGAGACAATGAAGACACCAAGTCAATGACTTCAGTATATTTTCGAGTATTATATTTTAGGGGTATCAAAGCCTGAATTAACTGTTTGGATGACGGTCTTGTAGCCAAAATCTCTTCAATATATGTAATCGCTTCAACCTCTCGATCAAACAGGCTGAAGAGCGAACTAGCTACGTCAATCAACATATTGGAATCATATGGAAACCCCAAAGCTCTGGACCGTTTCATTGCTTCATCTATGTGATCAATTGACTTTTTTAAATCACCAAAATCATAGGTTGCTTTACCTCGGGAGGGAATAATATTATCCTCTCCCTCAACATAACCAATACCTCGATAAAAAAGCCTTCTACCAATAAAAATATGGTACAAAAATGCTGACCTAGGGTTTAATTCTTCTAGATTTACTTTGGCAGAAAATTCATCAAACAAATCATTTGAACCACTAATGATGTAAACCATTAGAGTAGCTATTATTATCTTTTTCTTTGGATGAACTGCTAATGCGGATAGCGCTTCATCTTTCCTACCCAATATAGCTAGGCACTTAGATTTCAGTATGCATTCTCTAAATTCGTCACTGCTCAGATTGTCAACAAACGACTCTAGCTCATCATCCTTTGGTATATTTTCTTGCCGAAAAAGTGATTCGTAGTAATTTACTTTATATCTACTCTCGCTACAGTGGTCGTAAGCTAATGCATATAGATCTACAGCATCATCCTCGCCACCAAGAAGAGTAAGAAGTGAACCTTTCAAAGACAAGTACTCTGCATTTTCATGGATACTTAAATCAGGGTTACCACCAATTTCATCAATTAACGCTTGAGCATATTCGATTTGATTATTTGTGATAGCATCAAAAAGTAGTTTTAGCTTACCTGCAATGTGCTCCTCTGGGTTGACTATCCAAGGTGCTCCAGACTCATCCTTTGATGCCTCTAAAATAATTGGCTTTTCCTTTATGGCCTGAGCTAAAGCAACGATATCGGAACCCGGCGTATTAGAACATCCTTCTACTGCTCGCCTAAACTCTGTAAGGTCATCTCTACTCTTGAGCCTAGCTTCGTAATACGGGAGGACATCTAACGTCTCATCAACAATTTGGCTTTTTGATATTCTTATTGTGACTGTATCGTTCTTTTCTCTCTTGTCAGATATGCTATCCAGAAAATCATCATCTAACCATTTATAATATGTCGTACATTCAGAAACTCTCTCCGATTCTGACAGGTCAACTATTGCCACCATTAGCGCAGGTTCACTTTTTCGATAATAGTTCAAGGTAGAAGAATCAAATGTGAACGATATTGCATTACCCCCATCCACCACTTTTGGGACAGTAGTTCCTTTGAGCTGCAAGAAAAAATTCACAGACATGAATCCATTCGGATTTTTAACCTGAACCAAATAGTCGATTCCGAAATCCGAATCACCATCCAGCGCTACTTCAGTCCAAGCTCTTGGCAACTTAGACCCAAATGCACGTCCAGCAAGTTTGCCTATCTCCTGACTTTCACCTTCTTTAGGAAGTCGATCATCCATAATACAAAGCCTTAAATATATTGGTCACGGGATGAACAGCCGCAATTAGGCATCCCTATTAAATCCGAAGAAAAAGATGAGTACCTGTAAAACAACACGCTCACCTGAGTAGTGAGCATAACTATAGTGCCGTATTTGCATACACGCAATTAACACATATCAAATCAAGGTCGTGATATCACAATAAATGACCCTATCCGCGCATCCATGCCCACTTTATCTGCACCTATAAAAAACGGTGCCCACATTAAGTGATTCTATCCGGCAGAAGTTCTCACATTATTTGCACTTATAAATATCAGGCCAGACTTTATCTCTGTCGGCTTTAACTCGCAGGAATGTTCATGAGTCCTGCTTCGATCACCGCGCTAATCTCCTCCAATATCGCCTTCTTTTTGCCTAGATGTTGCGGATTTTCTTTAGAAAGCTCTGTTTCCATCAATGTTTCCGAGCCCTTAGGAGATAAAACGATCTTCCCGAGGTGACCAAGTGTATTATGGCTAAAAGCAAGACAATGCCCTCGATGATCATAACTCGCAGTCGCTACGACACCATCCGGTAAATCCTCTGGTGCAAGTTGTTTCAACTCGGGGCGAGGACTGGCTTGTCTTGCAAAACTTTCCGCTTGTTGCCGCTCTTTTCCTAGAGCTTCAAATCCTTCGTTTACTATTCCGGTTCGCCCTATTTGGGGCGTAACACTCTGCGGCCCCAGGTAAGTGCCTTCTTTGATTTCCTTGGATCGCCTTTCCATTACGTCCAAAAGTAGTTCCGATATTTTGTGTGCATCGTTGAAAAGATTCTGTTTTTCTCTCTCGGCAAAATGCTTACCAAGCCCCGGGGAAAGCATGACTTCGAAGTCTTCATCCAACAATATGTTGCCATCCATGATCGCGCCTGAATGACACAGCTCTTTGTAGCGCAAAAGCGTTTCGCAACAGGCATGTACTAGCGGTTGAAGCTGAGCTTCCGTCTGTGGGTAAAGGTCTTCCGCGATGCCCTCATTGAGAACAAAGCTAATAGCGTTCCTCCTGGGCACAAACCGAAATAAGAAAATGGAAACGTCGTGGCCTGCTAGATTCTTCATAATATAAATCACCAATGAAAAAGATCATTTTTTGTGTTTGTTATGATGCAAAGAATACCATTGATATTTATGACGTAAAACCTATAGAAAAAGGCTGTTTTTCGGGTTTTCATTATCAATTGCATATTGCGGACCAAAATGATCACTCTCTGCGATCCAAAGTGATCGCCTCCTGCACCCCCTGTGTCAGGGTTGTTGTCGCCTTAATTTTTAATCACTATAGGGCGGAAAGCGTGTTATTTAATGCCAGCACATTCTTTAGCTGAAGAATCAGTA
>NVVG01000285.1 GCA_002402125.1 Moraxellaceae bacterium | reverse complement strand
AAACTCAACAAAAAACAGCTCAAGACGTTAATCCACGGCCACACACACCGCCCAGCCGTGCATGAATTAACCATCCCAGAAAACGCTAAGCGCTACGTGCTTGGAGACTGGGATCAATTTGGCTGGGCACTTATCGCCGATAGCAAGGGTTTACACCTCAATAAATTCACCCTATAAACGTTAGCGACAACCCTTCCAATATGCGCTTTAATAACCCTTACACTAATAGTCCTTATACTCTACTTGGCATCCATATACCGTGAAAGACAAACTTGCAGCCGCCTTTTTTAAAACAATAGGCTCACTCCCCCTCCCAGTCAATCGCTGGCTTGGGAGAGAACTGGGTTGGTTTTTATGGGCCTCCAACACCGAACTAAAACGTTTTACCGAAACCAACCTACGACTTTGTTATCCAGACAACTCCATCAAACAAACGGCGCTACTAACTAAGCAAAGTATGATGGAAACAGGAACCACGCTCTTTGAGTTGGGCGCCGCATGGTCAAAAGATCCTGCATTTTTCCTCAAAAGAATTGTGGAAGTCGAAGGTGAAGAGTTACTTAGAAATGCCATGGCCGACAATAGAAGTATCATGTTGCTAGCCCCCCACCTCGGTAACTGGGAAGTGGCTGGATTCTTTTTGCAGCATCACTATGCCATGACTACGATGTACAAACCGATCAAACTAAAGGCATTAGATGACTTGATATTCAAAGCGCGCACTCAGCTCGGACTTAAAGTCCTACCAGCCAATAATCGCGGAGTCATTGCTCTATTTAAGTCCCTCAAGAAGAAGGAAATTGTCGCCATATTACCCGATCAAGAGCCCGACAGCACCGGTGGGATTTTTGCACCGCTATTTGGCATTGATGCTCTGACCCCCGTAATCACCTCCAAAATGATCCAAAAAACCGACGCAATCGCTCTAGGGTACTATTGCTTGCGGTTGCCTAAAGGTCGATACCGTATTGTGTTCAAAGAACCGGACCCTTTAATCTACTCCAAAGACTTACTAGAATCGGTCACAGGCCTCAACCGCTCGGTAGAAAAGTTCATATCCGACGCCCCTGAGCAGTACCAATGGGAATATCGACGTTTTAGCAAGCGCCCAAACAAAGAACCCAAACTATACAAAAAACACACCCCTGCTTAGACTTACCAACGAGTGCTGAAACAAAAAAACCCGAGAGCGTTTCCGCACTCGGGTTTTTTCATACCTTAACTAACTTAACTAAAGAGCCTCCTAATAACAAACTAAGAGCAAATCAAGATTAAAGCATTTTAACCGGAATAGATGGTCTGCTGAGGTCTTCTGACGGAGGTGCAAATGAAGTCAAGTTTATACCTTTCACCGCGCTCTTATACTCTTCAAGAGTCGGCGTGCGACCAAGAATAGTCGAAAGCACTACAACTGGCGTAGAGGCTAACAGTGACTCACCTTTCTTCTCGTTAGCATCTTCAACTACTCGGCCCTGGAAAAGACGTGTAGAAGTTGCCAACACAGTGTCACCTTTTTCTGCTTTTTCCTGGTTACCCATGCACAAGTTACACCCTGGGCGCTCTAGATACATGATGTTTTCGTATTTTGTACGAGCAGAATTTTTCGGATGGGAGTCATCAAATTCGAAGCCCGCATATTTCTTCAGAACATCCCAATCGCCTTCGGCTTTTAGCTCATCAACGATGTTGTAAGTTGGCGGCGCAATCACAAGAGGCGCGTTGAACTTAACTTCACCATTTTGCTCTTCAAGGTTTCTAAGCATTTGGGCAATGATCTGCATATCGCCTTTGTGAACCATACATGACCCAACAAAACCAAGGTCAACCTTCTTAGTGCCTTTGTAGAATGAAATAGGACGAATAGTGTCATGCGTGTATCGCTTAGATACATCTGCATTGTTCACATCTGGATCGGCGATCATTGGCTCGTCTATTTCATCCAGGTCAACAACCAACTCAGCGAAGTACTTAGCGTTGTCATCAGGAGCAAGCGCACGATTTTCACCAGACTGGATCTCGTTAATACGCTTGTCAGCAAGATCGATTAGGCCTTGAAGCATATTCGCCTCGTTATCCATACCTTTGTTGATCATGATCTGGATGCGGGCTTTAGCCAGCTCTAGAGACTTGATAAGCGTTTCGTCATTTGAAATACAGATAGACGCCTTCGCTTTCATCTCTGCAGTCCAATCAGTGAAGGTGAACGCCTGGTCAGCCATTAGCGTGCCAATTTGCACTTCGATTACACGGCTTTGGAAAACATTTTCACCAAACTTATTTAGCATTTGGGATTGAGTAGCATGTACTACATCACGGAAATCCATGTGGTCTTTCAAGCTGCCTTTGAACGTCACTTTAACAGACTCAGGAATCGGCATTGCTGATTCACCCGTTGCTAATGCGACAGCAACCGTACCAGAGTCAGCACCGAATGCTACGCCTTTAGACATACGAGTATGCGAGTCACCACCGATGATGATTGCCCAATCGTCCACAGTGATATCGTTCAATACCTTATGGATTACGTCAGTCATTGCAGGGTATACACCCTTTGGATCACGAGCAGTGACCAGGCCAAACTTATTCATGAACGACATGAGTTTAGGGATGTTAGTTTGTGCATTACTATCCCAAACAGACGCTGTGTGACAGCCTGACTGATAAGCACCATCAACGCTTGGAGAAATAACCGTAGCGGCCATCGACTCAAGCTCCTGAGATGTCATCAAGCCTGTTGTATCTTGCGAGCCTACGATATTCACTTTGACACGAACGTCAGAACCGGCGTGTAAAGCAGTTTTAGACGCGACACCCACAGCGTTCTTGTTGAAGATTTTTTCAACAGCAGTCAGACCTTGGCCTTTATGAGAAATCTCTTTAGAAGATGCAAATACTAGCGGGGCCTTAACTCCTAAGGTTTCAGCAGCAAACGTTTGTAGCTTCTTACCGAAGGTGATCGCGTAAGAACCGCCAGCTTTCATGAATTCAACTTTTTGAGGGGTGAACGCTGAAGAGACGTCTACAAGTTCTTTGTCACCGTTATAAAGCTTTTTCTCTTTGGTGTTGATGGTTAGAACAGTACCGGTTGCTACGGAATAAACTTCTTCAAGTACAGGGTCGCCACTTTCGTTAAGAACGGTATTGCCTTCTGCGTCTACCTTTCTCACCCAGTTTTTCAAGTCAATTCCGATACCGCCTGTCACATCAACAGTGGTCAGGAAGATAGGAGAAATACCGTTTGTACCTGCTACAACTGGGGCCATGTTAACAAAAGGAATATAAGGGCTTGCTTGTTGACCGGCCCACAAAGCAACGTTGTTCACGCCAGACATACGAGATGAGCCAACGCCCATGGTGCCTTTTTCAGCGATTAACATTACTTTTGCATTTGGGTTTTGCTTTTGAAGGTCTTGAATTTCTTTTTGTGCTTCAGGGGTGATCAGGCACTGGCCGTGAAGCTCACGGTCTGAACGCGAGTGTGCTTGGTTACCAGGAGATAGTAAATCGGTAGAGATATCACCTTCAGCGGCGATATAAGTAACTACGTCGATTTTCTCGTTGATTTCAGGAAGCTTGGTAAAGAACTCTGCTTGAGCGTAGCTTTCTAAAATATCTTTAGCGATAGCGTTGCCCGCTTTAAAGCCCGTTGCAAGGCGATCGTAATCGGCTTCATACAAATATACCTGTGTCTTTAGAACGTCAGCAGCGGGTTTTGCTACCGCGTCGTTATCAGAAAGTGCTAGGTCTAGAAGCACATCAACAGACGGGCCACCTTTCATGTGTGACAGTAATTCAAGTGCGAATTCTGGTGTTATTTCTTCAACAACAGATTTACCTAGTACGATCTCTTTTAAAAATTGCGCTTTTACACCAGCAGCACTGGTTGTGCCTGGTAAGGTGTTGTAGATAAAGAAGTTTAGGGAGTCTTTTCGGTACTCATTTTTTGTATCTTTAATCTGAGCGATGATTTCGGCCAACAGTGCTTCGCCATCAATTGGTAGCGGGTTCAATCCTAGGTCCTTTTTACGAACCGCAATTTCTTCTAGGTATTCTGAATACAAACTCATACAAATCTCTCACTCACAGTGTTAATAATGGTTGTCAAAAAAACGCTTTTACCTAAGCGGATTCACTCACGCCCAGAGGCGCGTGATTTTTAATCAACTCTACAAGGCCAGCGTCTTGGTTCGCAGGCGTGGAATATTTAGTATTGCCGATCAGCGGTCTTTATTCTAAGAATGCCTTAACTTCACGTCTTAAGGCATAAAGTCTAGGCCACACTCGCATTTACACTCCTTTATTCTACGCCATTACGTCCTATAAGTTAATGATAAGCTTGGTGTATGGGACGAATAACCAGTATTTATTGTGCCTATATAAGGGGAAACTGAGCGATCATCTTGGCCGGAATGAATGATCACTTGCACTAGTTGAACAACCTTAAAAGTCTCATCAACTGCTTGGGCCTTTAAGGTTTTGCCTTGAAAACAAAGATAAATACTTACCAATTCTGGCAAGTAATAATGCTCAGAGATTGCCCAGAGAAGAGGAGGTCGACTGCTTGTTTCGGTGAGCAGCCCTTCCATTTTTTGTTGCTGAACCAATTTTCGCGTCACACTACTACTTACCCAAAACCAATCGATATCGATACCCAGCACACATTGCCTGACTTCATCGTGAACCGCGGCGGTGTATCGCTACGTCCAGGTGACGGTATTATTCACTCTTGGTTAAACCGTATGTTACTACCCGATACTGTCGGTACCGGTGGCGATTCCCATACGCGTTTCCCCATGGGTATTTCATTCCCTGCAGGGTCAGGACTGGTAGCATTTGCAGCGGCAACCGGTGTGATGCCTTTGGATATGCCTGAGTCAATTCTGGTGCGGTTTAAAGGTAAAATGCAGCCAGGTATCACGCTACGTGACCTAGTAAATGCGATCCCTTACGCCGCGATTCAAAAAGGATTGCTTACCGTTTAGAAAGTAGGCAAGAAAAATATCTTCTCTGGTAACGTATTAGAAATTGAGGGTCTAGATAACCTAACGTGCGAGCAAGCATTTAAACTTTCTGATGCATCTGCAGAGCGTTCTGCATCGGGTTGTACCATCAAGTTATCCGAAGCAGCAATTGCCGAATACAAAGAAATTATCGAAATTGATTTGGCCGAGATCAAAGAACCTCTTCTTTGCTGCCCTAATGACCCTGATGATGTTAAGCAACTTTCAGACGTTCAAGGCACCAAGATCGACGAAGTGTTTCTTGCGAAACCAAAAAGGCCCCTGCATCTGCAGGGGCCTTTTTGGTTTTACTTTTAATTTTTATGGCAAAATTGAATTTGACCGAACCTTGATACACATAGTAAAACCACAACAAGACACTCGATTAGGGTATATTTATTTGACTTCCTGCAACTGACACACAGCGCTCCACTTAAGGCAATCAGTGTTCTCACTCTTATCTTTAAGGTAATGATCTAAGAATAAAAACGCTTGCTCCCTCTGAAAGTCAATAGCAGAAGCACTCCAGGTATGCCCAGCTCCCACAAGTTCTACGAAGTGATTAGTATCAGTGGTTGCCGCCGCAAAAACACTCCGAAGCTTTACAAAGCTATTGAATTTCACGACCTCATCGGTTGATCCATGAAAAACCAGCATTGGTGGCACATTATTAACCCCGATTGATTCTGCTTTATATATAGGTGATGCAGCTTTCATCTCTTCCATAGTTGGATTTTCCCCATAGAGATGATTATAGGTTTTTGCGGCATTTCTATTAAGATCACCGGTAACCTCATCGGGGTCAGTAAGATCACTCGTAATAGATACAGCGACCACTGCCTGAACTGAAATAGACTCATCTTTATTTGGACAATTACTATTATATGCTACAGCCACTTCGGTAGAAGACAGTCCAGCCATCAATGCCAAATGACCACCTGAGGAATATCCATACACTGCAATTTTATTGGGGTCTACCTGCAACTCATCCGCATTAGCTCGAACCCATTGAATTGCACACTGAACATCGTTTAGTTGTGCTGGCCATTTGTGAGACTCGTGGCGGGGATCAGTAGCATCCTGTGTCAAACGATAGTCTATCGTCACACCTACATAACCATGCTCAGCGGCGTATTGAATTTCACTCTCAAAGTCGAGCAAATTCCTGGAAAAATAGTATCCTCCGTGAGCGTAAATAATGGCCGGATACCTTAACGATGCATCACTATTCTCAGGTACATCATAAAACAGGCCCAGGTCATAATTAGGCGATAGCCCTGTTGCTGGGGCAACTGTGTTATAAGGGATTGCTACCTTTAATTCTGTATGAACAACAGCCTCATCGAGCACATCATTTTTGGTGTACTTAAACGTAACATCATATTCACCAGAGCTTGCTGGGCTTAAGATTGCTTGGCCAAATATATTATTACCTATTCTATCAAAACTCAGAGTCTGCACCTCTCCGACGCCATCATCAAGCTCCACTTCCGTAACGTACGTTACACTATTTACACCAAAGTCGGAATTGAACTTTACCAATACCGACTGTCCTCCAACAATATATTCGACTAACTTATTCGTGTCATCAATAGCATAAAAATCTGACTTAAATTCTGTTGCACCGCAACCCGCTAGACTACCTGTTATCAACAAACCTGCTGCAAGCTTATTCGCGAACGAATATTGATAGATCTTTCCATAGAAACTTTTCACACACTACTCCTGATTACTACGTTCCATTTTCAAAATAATTACATTTAAATGACTTAATTGTGTTACGAAGGGATTTTTAATAGAGGTGGGGTATAGCAAACTCCTTGTAAAAAAACAACAAAACCAATTCAATCGATTAATACGCGCAGTTTACTTAGTTTTAAGATTAATTCCAATACTTTTTCCTATGATCTCCAATCAAATCCGGCCCCCTGAGTATCCAAGGTACTCTTCATCGCTATTTCTTTAAACATAGACTAAGGAAAGAGCTTTCTTTT
>NVVG01000284.1 GCA_002402125.1 Moraxellaceae bacterium | reverse complement strand
CGCCAGCTGCGTAAAAGTGATAAATAGTGTTGAAAAACAATAGATTTGAATGCTTGCCTTTCTTTTTCATGACAGCGACCAACGGTTGCAATTACTCAGTCGCCTGATTTTTGAGCAATTTGGTCTCGGCTTTGCTCTCGGCTTTGTACTGGGCGCCATAATCCGCTGAGTTGTTTATTGATGTGGTTACGTATCCCGCTGGCAAGAGTGCATGCTTAGGCTAGGCTTTAAAGGAAATTGACTACTTTTGGTAAGTTGGCACAGATGCAGCAGATTAATGATGCAATAAAATCCGATAACTACGCTAGAGCGAGTTCCTCTGCACTAGAAAATGGCGAGCATGGCGATCGCTCACTGACGAGTAGTCTCGTGTTGTGGTTTTTGCTATTGGCATTGGTGCCGCTGTCACTGGTGTCTTTCATAAGTTATCAGCAAGCCACCACCAGCTTAACGGCTAGCGCGATTGACAACTTGGAACAGATAGCCAGTAAAAACGCAGGTTTTATTGAGAGTTGGTTCGATTATCGGGTTATGGATATTAATGTCCAGGCGGAAGCTAAGGTAAACGTTAATTTATTAGTTGATCTTACCCAGGGCTGGCAGCGCAGTGGCAAGGAATTAGCGAGTTACGTAAGAAGTTATGATTGGGCTAAACGAGTTGATGCATCTCATGATGGATTAAGCAATTTACTATTTCAATATGACTATGTTACGGATGTTTTTCTTGTAGATCAGTTAGGCAATATTATCTTTTCGGCGGCGCAAAAAGACGATTTCGGAAAAAATTTAATCGATGGTGTTTACGCCGGAACACGTTTTGCTAAGGCGGTAAAAGTGTCTCTTGCGACGGGGCTTACTCAATTTTCAGATTTTGAACGCTACCTGCCTTCAAATAATGAGGTGGTTGGATTCATTACCGCCCCTTTGTTGGATGAGGTGGGTGCAAAAATTGGTTTGGTGGCAATACAGCTCCATAGTGAGCGTGTTTACAACTTTCTACACCGGGGAGCTTCGACGACTCTGCATCAATACTTGGTCGGTGAGCAAGGATATTTGCGGTCGCCGATAGAAGATGATGAGACGCAGGTAATGAATAAAAAGATCACCTCAGATCAGTATCAGTATTGGCGTAAAGGGAACTCTGAATTGACCAATGTGCAAGATGGCAAAGTAAGCAATGTGGCGTCTGAATACCTAGGTCCTGATGATAATTTGGTGATTGGTGTGCATTTTCCGATTCAATTGTTGAATGTTAACTGGGCTCTAATCAGTGAAGTTGATAGGGCTGTGGCGTTGCGATCTGCGCTGTGGTTGCGCAATGTAATGTTAGCTTTGGTATTGGCGACCACGGTTGTAGTTATGCTGTTGGCAGTGGTTATAGCTCGGAAGATTACTCGGCCTATTATTGAATTAGTGAAAGCGACTAGGGCGATGGAAGGTGGTAGTACCGAACAGCAGGTCAATATCGATGTGGACAACGAGATTGGTCAGTTGGCTCGCGCATTTAATCAAATGTCAGTTGCCCGAGCCGACTATGAATTGAAACTTGAAGAAAATAGCTTTCAAACACGACTGGCACTAAAAGACCTAGAGAAACAAAAATTTGCCTTAGATCAGCATGCCATTGTTGCGATAACGGACATTCAAGGTACCATTACGTTTGCTAATCAGCGTTTTGTGGATATAACTGGTTTTAGTGAAGAGGAGTTGTTGGGACAGAATCATCGAATAGTGAATTCTGGTTTGCATGAGGATGATTTTTGGCGGGATATGTACCTTACCATCGGTCGTGGTGAGGTATGGCATGCAGAGGTATGCAATCAAGCTAAAGCGGGTCATTTGTATTGGGTAGATACCACGGTGGTGCCTTTTCTAGATATAGATGGTAAACCCAAAAGTTATATTGCTATTCGCACAGAAATTACTAAACGTAAACAAACCGAGCGGGCATTGATTACTGCGAAGGAGGATGCTGAGGCGGCGGTTCGAGCAAAGAGTGAATTTCTTGCAAGCATGAGCCATGAAATACGTACGCCGATGAATGGTGTATTGGGCATGCTTGGCCTGCTACAAAAAACCCAATTATCCGCAGATCAACAACGAAAAGTCAATGTGGTGCAATCGAGTGCTAAATCGTTACTAACGGTAATCAATGATATTCTGGATTTCTCCAAGGTGGATGCTGGCAAGCTGGAACTGGAAGAACTGGATTTTGATATTTGCAACTTGTTTGAAGATATTGTGGAGTCTTTGGCGCTGCGGGTAGAACAAGGGAATATCGAGTTGATCCTTGATATGGCAAGTGTCGATCAGTCTCATGTGAAAGGTGATCCCGGCAGGATCCGGCAAATTGTGGTTAATTTGATAGGCAATGCGATCAAATTTACTCAGCGTGGGGAAATTGTTGTGCGGGTACAGATAAGGCGCACGGGCCCCGATGAATTGGTGATGAGTTGTTCCGTGCGTGATACGGGTATTGGGATACCCCAGGAAAAGCGACAGGCATTGTTTGAAGCCTTTACTCAGGTCGATGCCTCCACAACCCGAGAGTATGGTGGTACGGGCTTAGGTTTGTCTATTGTGAAACAGCTTTGCGAATTAATGGGTGGCAGTGTCAGTGTTGCCTCTGAGGTTGGGGAAGGTTCTTGTTTTGAATTTGTAGTTTTGCTTAAAAATAGCAATCAAGTTCAGATGGAGGTGCCAGTCGTACAAATGGATGAGTTGTCGTTGCTAGTGGTTGATGACAATGCTACCAATAGAATTGTATTGCGAGAGCAACTTGAGAGTTGGGGAGTCAATGTTGAGGAAGCAGAGGATGGACCGACAGCGTTAAGCGTAATGAAGGACAAATCCAGGAGAATATTGGCGGGGGAAGAATGTCGGCAATTTGATGTTGCTCTGTTAGATATGCTAATGCCAGGAATGAACGGGGCAGAATTAGGCGGGATGATTAAATCGGATGTTAACCTGGCTGGAATTAAGCTGGTTATGATGACGTCTATGGGAGATCGGGGAGACGCTCAATTTTTTGCGGATTTGGGATTTAGTGCGTATTTTTCTAAACCAACAACAGCGGCGAATTTATTTTCTGCCTTGTCGATCGTTGTAGATGGTGGTGATTTATTGCAACAAGCAGAGCCTTTGGTTACTCGTTACTATGTCGAAGACTGGGTAGCAGGTCGGACTGAAGATCGGGTGGGAGGTTTGACAAAATCGAGGTTAGAGAATGTTGAATGTAGCCTGAGTTGGCAACAAAATACACGTGTATTGTTGGTTGAAGATAACCTGATTAACCAAGAAGTTGCATTGGGCATGTTAGAAGATTTAGGGTTGCAAGTAGAGACTGCGAACAATGGATGTGAAGCATTGGATATATTGATAGGCGCATCAGAACATGAACCTTTCAATTTGGTACTAATGGACTGTCAAATGCCAGAGATGGATGGTTATGAAGCGACCCGTATTATTCGTGCAGGAGAAGCCAGCGAACCAAATAAAAACATTCCCATTATCGCAATGACCGCAAATGCGATGGTTGGAGACAGAGAAAAATGCATAGCTGCAGGCATGAGCGACTATCTAAGTAAACCGATGGAGCCGGAAGATCTTGATGCGGTATTACAGAAATGGTTGCGAGTCAAATCCATAGCAACTTCGGCGACAAGTAAATTTGACCAGCCTCTGGCAAAAAAATCGTTGGTAACTAAAGTTGAAAATAAGTCTGAAGCGGTGTGGGACAAAGCCGCAGTATTAAAGCGATTGGGTGGAAAAGAAAAATATCTACTAAAGCTCATTGGATTATTTGAACGTGATGTAGAGCAAAAAATGGCAGCGCTACAGCAAGCAAGTGCAGAGGGAGATTTGTTAGAGGTTGTAAGCCTATCTCATACGATTAAGGGTGTCGCGGCAAATTTAAGTGGGCTTTCGGTACAGGCATATGCCAGTAACATTGAGCGGGCGGCTAAATCGAAAGATATCTCCCATGTTAAAGCCTTGGTGCCCGTGTTGGATAACGCCTACCGTGCATTAATGGTAGAGTTGAATTTATATGTTAAATCTCATGGGGATAATTGTGTGCCATCTGAGATTCAGGGTGTGTTGTCTGTCGCTGAATTAATCAATACCTTAAAATCGTTAGAAGGTAAGTTACGTCAAGGTGACTTTGTTGATGTTGATGTGTTGGCAAATTTAAAAGCTGGCCATGTTGACGCGGGAATACAACAGCAATTAAATGCTTTGTTGGATCATGTCGGTCAGTTTGATATTGATGCCGCCAATCAAATATTGGCGGATGTATTAGTAAAAGCTTCCAGCAATGTGGAACCGTTTGAAGTAATCAGAAGGGAGGCATAGGTGGAGGATAAACCCATAGTGTTAGTTGTTGATGATTCGCCACCGAATATTCAAGTGTTAGCTAACTGTCTAAAAGATTTGTATCAAGTTAAGGTGGCTATCGATGGATCGCGGTGTTTGTTATTGGCTCAGACTACTCCACCCCCCGATATTATATTGTTGGATATTGTTATGCCGGGATTGGATGGGTATGAGGTGTGTGATCGACTTAAGAGTGACCCTGATACTCGTCATATTCCGGTGATTTTTGTGACAGCAAAAGATCATGATGAGGATGAGGAAAAAGGTTTGGAATGCGGAGCTGTCGATTATATTACCAAACCCATCCGGCCAGCCATTGTTGTCGCACGGGTAAAAACTCACATCACGTTAAAGCAACAGCGCGATAAATTAGAGGAGTTGGCGTTAAAAGACCAGTTGACCGGGTTATATAATCGTCACTATTTGTTGGAAGTGGCTTATCGCAAAGTATCTAGGGCGATAAGGCATCAATCGCCTCTCAGTGTGCTGATGTTGGATATCGATTTTTTTAAGAAAATTAATGATCAATATGGTCATGGTGTTGGTGATGCCGTGCTGCGTGAGGTGTCAGGAGCCTTGAGTGGCGAAGTCCGTTTGGAGGATGTTATTGCTCGATTTGGAGGGGAGGAATTTGTCATTGTGTTTGATAGCTGCGGCGTAAATGCGGCCCAAATTAAAGCCCAAAAACTTGTTGAAGCCGTTGCGCGGCTCAAACCTGCCGGCATAGCCGTCACCATAAGCGTGGGTGTAGCCGAGCTTCGTGCTGACGGTGAAACATTTGAAACGTTGCTGAG
Source organism: Moraxellaceae bacterium (assembly GCA_002402125.1). Taxonomy (GTDB): domain Bacteria; phylum Pseudomonadota; class Gammaproteobacteria; order Pseudomonadales; family Ketobacteraceae; genus 42-54-T18. The sequence continues at coordinate 1,865 of NVVG01000284.1, read as the reverse complement.
CCGAGCCGACGCTGCACTATACAGGGCCAAGGAGGCGGGTAGGAATTGTGTAAAAGTGGATGGCTAAAAATATGGCAGAATATTAGGCTCCATTGCATCTGTTGTGCGTGTGTGGAGCCATGGGGAAGAGAGCTTTATAGAGTTAATCTACGGCTAAAAATATGTCTTTGTAGCTTGTATAGATAGAGCCCATTATTACTGGGATAAGAATGAGGTAGCCTAAAAACAATGGGATTGTTGCAAGTAACATCAGGGGGATTATCGCAATAGTGTAAACCGTAAAGGGCAAGATGTTCAGCAAGCAAGCCTTAAAGCTTAACTTCATCGCGTTAAGGGTAGGTTCGTTATGTAACATGATGAGCAATGGAGCGAACCAAATGGCCATGATCAACGGGGTCATTATTGTCGCTCCGATGAGTAGCAAGATTAGCAACGCCATGATTTCCCCGTTAGCAGCGCCGCTCTCGATCGCTGCTGGAGACATCTCTGCCATGGAAAGGAGGGAGGTAACTCCTAGCAAAATAGCAGCGATGATAAGCAGTATTGTTGCAGCAACACTGATGGCCCCAATTAATACCAGAGCCCCCGTTTGCTGCTTAAAACCTGAAAATATATCTTCTATGTTCAACACACCTGTTGTATCAAGCCGCCAGCAAGCGGTAGCGACGCCAGCCATCAATAGCGGTTGAAGTACATTGCCAGAGAGGGGGATGGTCACCGATATACCCGATAAGACTCCCCATATTAAAGTGATTCCTAGCCAGGCAAGGGGTGCCTTGGTGAAGAGGCGATAACCCTCTGCAAGCCAGCTGGCACCTCTGCCCATGCTTACATTTTTTGGGGGCTGTAGCGTAGATCTCGCTATAGTGTCGTCGGATTCGCTGGAGGATGGGGGGGTATACATATTATTGGTCACGTTGAATTTCCTCTTGATGATACAAAATCCTAACTGTTGTTGGCTGAGAAGTCATTAAAGTCTCTAAGGCTGTTAGGTATTTTTTTATTGATATTAGGCTTGTTGGTTCTGAATCAGGTAAAATGCCCGCCTAAAACGGTTATAGAAGTGAAAGAGCCCGGGATGTATTTCATTGGTGCTCTTTAGATGGGACTAGGGAGCAACGGGAAAGTGCTACAACGTATTAACAGCAGTTGCCGACGGATAGTATGGCTGTCGGTATTTATCTTGAGTAGTCTTTATGGGGCGCAGAGTTGGGCGCTGGATCCAGATCAGTTTCAAAAGCAAAATGCCTTCGATGGCATGGAGTTGGAAGACTTGATGGGGTTGTCTATTTCCTCGTTATCCAAACACCAAGAGCCCGTTTCTAAAGCCGCTGCTGCGGTATTTGTCCTAACTGGGGAAGAAATTCGGCGATCGCCCGTGACTACGTTAGTTGAGGCGTTGCGCTTAATTCCTGGGTTGAATGTACAGCGCATTAATAATACGCAATTTTACGTGTCTATTCGAGGTTTCAACGGCCCATTTCCACGCAATTTGCTGGTAATGGTGGATGGCCGCTCCATATATAATCCACTCTATGCTGGGGTGTATTGGGAGCAGCGAGATTTGCCGTTGTCGATAATTGATCGGATCGAGGTTGTTCGTGGCCCTGGGGGTGCTATATGGGGTTCAAATGCGCTGAACGGTATTGTTAATATAATTACCAAGTCCAGTAACCTGCAGCAGGATACAGAAGTGTTAGTGCAGGCAAGCGATCGAGAGCAGCAGCTGACGGCGGTGACGGGTGGCGGAAAAATAGCCCTAGATAAGGTGTCGACCTGGCGTTTTTTTGCGGATAAGCACCAATATAGCCGGTCAGACACGGGCGACGATGTTAATGACCAAGGTCAAATGACGCGGGTTGGTG
>NVVG01000283.1 GCA_002402125.1 Moraxellaceae bacterium | reverse complement strand
TGGATCGTTGCAAGTAAGATTAAAGACGAGATCTAAGCATGTAGACCCTTAGGCAGAGTGCTGGCGGACGCGGGTTCGATTCCCGCCGCTTCCACCAAATGAAGGTTCAGGATGAACCTATAAAGCCCGCAAGACCGCTTCATTACCGGCCTTGCGGGCTTTTTTTGTGGCCTGGCTACTGTCAAAAGCCCGCACTATCTGCATAAACTTATATTTTTCAACATATTATATTCACGTAAAGCCAAATATTTCGAATTCGTAAACCCCATTAAAGGTAAATATGGGCATTTTAAGCGCCTATGGCCCTCTAGTACTGGCCGCTATTGTCGTTGCATGCCCGCTCTCTTCGGCTGAAATATAGTAACTGTAAGTTCCAGGCCATACTTGCAACCAGCCATACTGATCACTATAATTACCAAATAACACAAATATGATAACTATAGTGATCAAATCATGCCTTCTGATAAACGTAGCGCCGTCGTATTTCCAAAGAGCCAGAGTGCTCTCACGCAACTAGGCGAGAATATCAAGCTGGCTTGTAAGCGCCGAAACTACTCTCAGACGCTCATATCTGAACGAACTGGCCTAAGCCGGCTAACTATCCGCAAGATAGAGCGAGGAGACCCAAAAGTTTCTATTGGGCATTATGTCGCTGTACTTGCAGTGCTTGGCTTAGTGGCAGATTTTGCAAAGGTTGCAAACGATGATGAGCTTGGACGCAAGCTTCAAGACATAAAATTAATGGGTAAGTAAAAATGAATACGGACGTTTATGTTTACGCTGATTGGGAAGATTTTACTGACCCTATGCTTGTTGGTACCTTACGCTCTTCTGTGATTAAGAGTAAAGAGCATTTTAGCTTTAGCTATGACCAAGCTTGGTTACAGTCTCCATATGCTCAAAAAATCGATCCAGATCTAAACCTCTATCCAGGCGATCAACACAGTCCTGATTCAAATAACTTCCGAGCCTTTCTGGATTCCTGTCCTGATCGATGGGGCAGACTTCTGATGAAGCGTCGAGAAGCAATTGTTGCTCGCCAAGAAGGCCGTAAACCCTGCGTACTGCATGAAGTAGATTATTTGCTTGGTGTTCATGACCTTTACAGACAAGGTGCGCTAAGGTTCAAACGAGACCCCAATGGTGACTTTTTAGATAACGAAGAGAAACTTACCGCACCGCCCATCTCTTCTTTAAGAGAGTTGGAGCACGCAGCTTTACAAGTTGAAAACGGTAATAGTGAAGACCCCGAGTACCTCAAATGGCTAACCATGCTAATGTCCCCCGGATCTTCCTTAGGAGGAGCTCGACCCAAAGCCAGTGTTGTGGACGAGCAGGATCATTTGTGGATCGCCAAGTTTCCAAGCCGTTATGATGACTACGACATCGCCGTCTGGGAATATCTTGTTTACCAACTGGCCTTAAACGCTGGCATTGATATGTCAGAAAGTCGAATCGAGAAGTTTAACAGTCATCACCACACCTTTCTGACAAAACGCTTTGATCGCTCCAAAGAGGGTCGATTACATTTCACCTCTGCAATGACTCAGCTTGGATATTATGACGGTGACTACGATGCGAGCTATCTAGAGTTAGCACAATTTCTTACCGAGCAAGGCTCAAATACAAAAAGTGATTTGGCTCAACTCTGGCGGCGAATGGTGTTTAATATCGCCGTATCAAATACCGATGACCACTTAAGGAATCACGGCTTTATATATCATCATGGCGGGTGGATTTTATCTCCAGCCTACGACGTAAATCCAGTCACGCCTGCGAATGGCTTGCATTTAAATATCACGGACGATAATAATAGCTTGGATTATGATCTAGCTATGAAAGTAATCAATTTCTTTCAGTTAAGTGAACCTGAAGCAGACGCTATTAAAAATGAAGTCTTAACCAGCGTACAACAATGGAAAACCGTTGCCAAAGAAATTGGTATTAGTCGAAGTGAGCAGGTATTGATGGAACCAGCCTTCAATGTTTAACATTACGACTGTCATGCTTCATCATAACTTTCAATTCGCTGAAGTTTTATTTCATTTGACCGAAGCAATACTCACGCGAACTAATCAGTGTCAAAGCCAATACCACACCCCGAATTCAAAAACCCGACTAAAAAGGTAAAACATGGACATTTTAGGCATTTTTGGCCTTCTATTAGTGACCGCTATTGTGGTTGCATTCCTGTTCTCTTCGGCTGAAAAGGCCAGGGAACTAAAGCTTGTTCGTGAAGGTGCGATTCCTGCCTATACTGGCTACAACGAGGACGAAATTAGAACGTTAAAAGCTGACGGTTACAAGACCATTGCCATAAAGCGCATACGGCTCGGCTATGAAGAGCCGAAGAGATGTGGCTTAAGGAAGGCCATGGAAGTATATGACGTGCTCTAAATACTAACCCAATAAAAGTGCCCGCTAAAAAAACGGGCACTTTATGCGTTACACAACATTTCAGCTGGTATTTTCTATTGCCATTTAGTTATGACTTAACACTACCCTATACCTCGCATCACCCGACACTACTCTTGCCATTGCCTCATTAACCTGTTCAAAACTGAAGCTTTCAATCGTCGGTTGAATATCGTGCCGCACACAAAAATCTAACATTTTTGCGATGGTGACAGGGCTACCTACCGGTGAAGCAGATACCGAAATTTGATTACTGAGCAAAGAAAACACCGACAAACTTATCGGTTCCATAACCGCGCCGAGAAAATGTAGCCGGCCTTTAGGTTTTAAGGTTGTGATGTAAGCTTGCCAATCTAGCGCCACATTTACCGTAGAAAGTATTAAATCAAAACGTCCGACTACTTCTGCCAACTGCTCAGGGTCGGTGGAGGAAACCGTATGATAAGCACCAAACTTCAAGGCTTCTTCGCGTTTACTTTCTGATGAGGTAAATGCGGTCACTTCACAGCCCCACGCATTGAGTATCTTTAACGCCATGTGACCCAAGCCACCAATACCAATTACCGCTACCTTTGCCGTCGGTTTGATATCAAATTGCACCAGCGGATTAAATACCGTGATACCGCCGCAAAACAATGGCCCTGAACGTTGCGCATCAAGCCCAACAGGAAGCCTGACAACACTGGACATATGCGCCCTGACCTTATCGGCAAAACCACCATGGCGACCAACAATAGTGCCTTTTGCTTCACCACAAAGATTGTGGTCGCCCGAGTGACAGCTGTCACATTGATTACAGTAATCCGAATGCCAGCCCAATCCAACGCGCTCGCCAACACTGAGGGCTTTACCACCCGCCGGTACTGCGGTTGTGACCTTAGTACCAACGGCAGCAACAATACCGATCACTTCATGCCCTGGAACAAACGGATATTGCGTCATGCCCCATTCATTGTTGAGCATGCTTAAATCGCTATGGCAAATACCGCAATGCTCAACGGTTATTTCTACCTCTTCATCCTCCAATGGGCCTGGGTCATATTCAAAAGGTTCCAGTGGGCCACCGGGTTCTACTGCTGCATAGGCTTTGATCATGATTTTTCTCCTTATTAAGAGACCGCTAGTCACGGTCATGTTTGCTCAATGAGATCATTATTGTTAACAGTTACAGATGAAACCTAACGTGCTATTGCTCGCCAAAAACTTCGACATAATTAGCCCATAACCGGGCCCCAATATGAGCAACCCGTGGAATAATATTAAGCGCCGAAAAACTCGGCATGGATTGTTCGATTAGATCAACCGCCTCTTTATCTTCATCCGCGAAGTACCAAAACTGAACCAGATTTGAATATTTTTTAACATAGCCGAATCCAGCGGGTGTTTAGGCGCTCTCTACTATCTATGCTATAGAAAAATTAGGCTGTCGACCATAAGCCCGACACTTAGAAATAGAGATAAACATAATATTCTACCGTTAAACCTTAAGGACTTTGCCTTGAGAAAAAAGACAGCGCTTTCGCTAGAGCCCCAGCTGTTGAGAAAGGAAACGCTGCTCTACTGATTTACCGGCAAGTCCGTATGCTTTTACTTGGGTGTCTCTACTCAATACTAACGAGCCAAATAAACGATCCCACACCGCCAAGGTAGCACCAAAGTTCTTGTCTACATGCTCTCTTGCAACACTATGATGGATTTGATGTTGGGCGGGGCTAACAATCCAACATTCTAATCTTCCAAAGCCAAGCCAGACATTGCTATGACGCAAATTTGATCCCGCCATATTGAAAAGAAAAGAGGTAATAATAGCGCCAAAAACCGTAACCGGATGAACGCCGTTATCAAAACAATAGATAAACATCGCACTCACAAACCCAATCACCAATAAACTGCGAACACTATTAATGATCATTTCCAACCAGTGGATTCGATACAATGTCATCGGTGTGAGTATTGTTGCGCTGTGGTGAATTGCATGAAAGCGCCATAAGAATGGAACTTTGTGATACAAGAAATGGATAAAGAAACGACTAAAATCCTCCGCAAGAAATAACACCAGGGTAAACACAATACTCACCGACAACTCGGGTAATTGCCAAAAATCTCCCGCCCCAAACCACCGGTAGAGCACCCTATTAATAGATATTGCTAGGGTTAGTCCGCCACCTAACACGGGTACAACCAACAACACACGAAGCATGTGATTGAAGAAAAACCAATAAAAGTCAATGCGGCTGGAGGGGTGAAACCACACTTTTGGGCTCAAGGCCTTTGAGATAAATTGCGTAATATCCTCGCGCCGAGCCACAACCAGCGCCAAGGCAATTAGCCCGCTGCTAAGCAAATATACCCAAAAAATTCGCTTTTGTGGATTCACCAAATAATGGACGGGCTCCATTGCAACCGTTAATAACTGTTCCCATTCACTCATTATTCAACCTAACTAATATTGTTATATCACCTCTCATCACGTTGAACGCATTCTATCCAATCCAATAGATTAAAGATATAACGATAATGGTATTGATAATCATAATCGGAATCATTATCATCTTCACTCTGATTAACAGTTGTACTTAGGAGAACATGATGTCCAAGTTAAAAGGCTTTTTAGGGATCGCCGCACCCATTGCTATCGCTAGTATTATTACCGCTTGCGGAAGCAGTAGCAGTCACGACGACGGGGCAGTTGCTACTGCCGTTACAGAAGCGTCTCTAAAAGAGAACTACGTTAATATTGCTTATGCCATGTATTCTGATTCTTTAACCACAGCTGAAGCATTGCAAACCGCGGTCACTAACTTCATAGCAACTCCCAATGAAGACAATTTAACATTAGCACGCGCCGCGTACAAAGCTGCCCGTGTACCTTATCAGCAAAGTGAGATCCTTCGTTTTGATACTGATATTACTCTCGGTAGCAATACTGGCGATGAAGGCATCGCATCTGTTGATGAATGGGAAGGTCAAGTAAATGCTTGGCCATTAGCGGAAGGCCTGATTGATTATGTTGATGGCGGAGACGGCAACAACATCATTGCCGGTGCCGACACTATCGATGCCGCCTACCTTATTGGCCAAAATGGCATCAACGACAGCGACGCCAATGTCGCCACCGGCGTCCACGCTATAGAATTCTTACTATGGGGACAGGATCTCAACGGTACCGCTGCAGGCGCTGGCACACGCCCGGCCACAGACTACGATACCGATGCAGGCTGTACCAACGGAAACTGCGACCGCCGTGCGCAATACTTACAAGCAGCAACCGGCTTATTGGTTAGCGACCTCACCGATATGGTAGCAGAATGGACCCCGGCCGCAGTCACTACCGATGGCACCTTAGCCTACAACTTCATCAATCATGACGATGCCATCGCTTACATGCTTGGCTCGATGAAAGTGATGGCAGACGATGAATTAGCCGGCGCACGTATGGGTACAGCCCTTGAATTTGGTGACACCGAAGAAGAACACGATTGCTTCAGTGATTTAAGCCACATCGCGATCTACAACAACTTCCAAGGCATCAAAAATGCGTTCTACGGCAGCTACGGCTCCGTTAGCGGTGCAAGTTTTGCGGATCTACTGGAGCAAACCGATGCTAATACGTTCACAATAGTTGACGCCCTCTTCACCAGTATCGAAACCAAAATGGCAGCAATACAAACCCTTGGGGAATCCGCTGATCCCGTGCTTCGATTCGATCAAATCATTGGCCTCGGCGAGGGCAATGAGCATTATGATAATACCAATGCTGCCAGTTTAGAGCTTGTTCAGCTGGGTGTTGAGTTGGATCTAGCACGCCAAGCATTATCCCTCACCGAGCTAAATACAGAGGGTGGTGGCGACGGGGATTAATTTCTCATTTAGTCTATCCAAATAACATCTCCAATGGAAACAGACCGTCATCAGAGCACATTACCCTGATGACGACCTGTTTCCATTTTCTCGTTCTAAATAACGCACATCGACGCCAATAATGAAGCTACTCGCCATCCCCTTTTATTTGTCCAGCGTGTTACTTGTTGCCTGTGGTTCCGGCGGCGGTAGCGATGACAGCGCACCACACACTGAACATCTTGCGGCGGGTACGACCTCTGTAGAATTTTCCAATTCTAATGCTTTCTCTCAACACGTTGCCAACATGACCGACGTCGAACGCATTCGACGATTTAATATCGGCGATGATTTTTTCGAAAACCCTTGGGTACAAAAACAAGCAAGCACCGAACTCAGGGATGGTTTAGGACCGTTATTTAACAATAACGCCTGCCAAGACTGCCATATACGCGACGGTCGAGGACACGCTCCGAATATCTCGGACACTGACGATGGCACTGATTTTTCCAGCATGCTATTTCGAGTATCTCGTAGCATTATCAGTGATGCCGAAATGATTGCCATGCAAAATGGCACATTGGCTAATGTAGCGGACACCAGCGTGGGTGGACAATTACAACAGAACGCTATATTTACCATCGAAAAAGAAGCCGCCTTAGGGGTGAGTTATGATCCCGTCACCGTAACCTTTGACGATGGTTATACGGTTGAACTGCGCAAACCGCAATGGCAATTAACCAGTAATTACGCCGACCAAGGTTACGACTTTAATAACGACAGCGTATTTTCTGCCCGAGTTGCCCC
>NVVG01000282.1 GCA_002402125.1 Moraxellaceae bacterium | reverse complement strand
AAGAAGGCGTGAGCGGAGTAATCCACCCTGAAGCTACTGCTTCTTGATCAAAACCATAAAACCCCGCCACAGAGGACCCGGCCAACGACGCTGCATTGTTGACTACCAGTGTTGTGTGGGCCGCATCACCAGCGCCATCATAGTACTCATAAGTATTCACAAGAAGCCTGCCATTATAGTACTCCATCCCTGAAATCCTATCTTGTTGTTGTGAATTACCTGTTTCTGTACGATTTAGTACACGAGAAAAATCTTGCATAATCGTCGCGTAATTCATATTTGCTACATTGGTGGTGTTTACTATGGCCGGGATAGACACCTCAGCGATAGCTTGTTGGTGAGCGTGCCCGACAACGAACATACTATTCCCACCCGCTCCCAGAGTAATTTTTCCTTCTGAGTACCCGAAACTGGATTCGCCGTAGTTACCACCAGGCAACCTAAATCCACCTACATATTCCAATTGAGATATATCCATTAAGGGTAAATTTGAAGGTTCATATGGCGCAGCTGTAATGAAAGAACTCACCGACATCAAGCTGATGATCACTAGCCGTTTGATATTTGGAAATGATCTAGAGAAATTTTTCATATCTACAAACCTCGCTAACAGTATGGTCCGTTCATGATCATATTCGATGATATTACAGAACCAAAAGTGTCGCTAATAACTTGTTTGTTCGGACTTATGCTGAATATTAAAAGAAATACTATTGTTTGGAAATCAGCGATCATTCCGATCTATTGAGTTGAATATAGCGCCTTTTGTGGAAGACGATTTACAGTGTTTTTATGTTTTGTAACCGTTTGTTCTATATACATTCCAAATCAGTATTAAAAGAATATGGATTATCAAAATGACGCCCCCTATAGTTTAATAATTGTACAGCTGAACATTTTGAGTTGGGTGTTTTAGTTTTAAATATGCTGAGGGTTTACAATGAACGACAAGCCAATGACATTAGAAGAGCAGTCTGCGTATGAATATGATAAAGCACCTGAATCTATCGGTAGCTATTTACAAAAAGCAGATATTCAAGAAAAGACTGTCGTCGATTTTGGATGTGGTTGGGGTGGAGAATCTCTATGGCTTAAACATCATGGCGCAGCTAAAGTTATCGGTATCGATGTAGACGAAGAATCGTTGGCACAGGCTCGTGTATTTTCAAAAGGTGAAGTCGAGTTCACATCTAACATCGCATCCATCGAAGATGAATCTGTTGACTGCATTTTTTCTACTAACGTATTCGAGCATGTAATGAATATTCCAGAAATACTGGATCACCTTCATAGAATACTAAAACCAAACGGTACAATTGTTTCCAGTTTTGGCCCCTTATTTTATAGCCCTTACGGTTGTCACTTCTATTGGGCACACCTGTATCCATTTTCTCACCTGATCTTTGGGAGAGATTGGTTGGTTCATAGAATTGATAATATTCGTGGTTTCGAATCTAACACAAATTCCTGGGAGGATATGGGTTTAAACAGAATAACGTACGATGAGTTTTCAAGGGAAATTCAGAAACGTTTTGATGTTAAGGAGTTAAATGCCATCCCCGTCGCTGGGTTACCCTTTGTCACAAAGATTCCAATTCTTAAGCAATTCCTTACATTCGGCTGTGAAATGCATGTAAGCAAGGCTGCATAATACTCTAACAATTCAACCGCCCTCGCCCAACAGTTCATTAATCTACGGTTATTCACTGTTTTCAGCAATACGCTAACCGTGATGGCCTTCAAAACTGAGACCCTCATAGATGTACACCTTTTACATATGTGCTGGCCTAGAACCAGCAACTAGAAAAAGAAGTCTAGAAAGAGTTGCAGAAGTTTCCCAAGAACTTATGCCTATAGTTGATAGCAATCAACCTTCGCTAAAGGTAGTTCACCTCCCCGAGATATCTGGTGGTTATTTTGTATTGGCAGATGAGGTCACTGAAATACTTTTCGACCATTTACAAACAGCAGAATTTAGCGTGTTTTTTTACGGTGAACTCTTCGACAACACAATAGCTGGCGCAGCTAACCGGGTAGCCGAAACATTCAAACAAGGTGGTGCAGAAGCAGTACATCGTTTGAATGGACTCTTTAGCGCCGTTATTATCGAACGACTGACAGGTCGCCTTCATTTACTCTCCGATGCAATTGGTAGTAGAACCTGTCTTTATAGAACCACAGACCAAGGCGCACTCCATATCTCGGCCCATGATATACCCTTAGTGGCTGCAGGAGGACTAGAACTAGAATTAGATCGTATCAGTGTCACCGCAGCCTTAACCTATGACTGGTCTATAGGAGGCCGTAGTTTTCTCCAAGGTATAGAAACTTCGGACCCGTTTACCCACCTTACTTGGCATAAACAAGTATTGGAGAAATCACCTGCTTCAACCCTGCTGGGTAAAGAACGCCTTACCTCCTTGCAGGATCCTCAAGTAGAACACGTGATTGATGAAATGATTGAGCTACTGGTTTCTTCGGTTGCAAATATCGCTAAAGATAAGCAGGGATTAACTATTGACCTTACCGCAGGGCTAGACAGCCGAGCGATATTGGCAATTGCAATGCAAGCCGTTGGCGCCAAAAACATTTCTGCGCGTACAAATGGTTCACCGCGCACGTTAGATGCAAAGGTCGCACAAAAACTCGCGACTAATATGGATATAGAATATGGGATACTCGAACCCGACTTGGAAACCAAAGATAAACTTCCTGAGTTTGCGAATGCAGTCGCATTTGGTCTTAACGGCGATTTCTGCGCCAAAAACGTTTGGATGAAGCATCATGACAAGAGGGATCTTGCCCGACCCCACCTAAGTGGTGCTGGTGGTGAAATCTTTCGCGGGTTCTACTACCCGACCCGAGAAATATCACAAATGATACATATCACACCAGTGGATGCGGTGCGTAAACAAAAATTTGACCGCTCTTTCAAATTACCATGGGCATCTGAACAAGATACTTTTGGTATGCGTGAACGTCTGGAAACTATTTTAGGCCGACTACAAACTATCTCAGGACACCCCGCTGACGTATTAGACCTCTATTACACCCATGAACGCGTCGCGCATTGGGGTGTGCATCAGGAACGTCACCCTTTACGGTTCGCAAGTCACTCCCCTTTTAAGCAGCCTCAACTGGCCCGTTTGGCATTCCGTCTGCCCCCAGCAAGCGGGGCTTATGAATATCTACATGCCGCACTCATCAATCGCTTTACTCCCGATTTTACATGGACTCTTATCAATGGCGAGAGCATTGTATTACCAATCAATGCCAGTCGTAGCAACAGGTTGAAACGTTCGCTTACCATGAGCGCTATTAAAACCCGCAAACAAGCCTACGAATTACTACCTTGGCGGATGAGGCAGCGTTTAGATAACAACGCAGACATCTACATGGCAAACCTATTCTCAGGCCCTCTCAAAGAATACACGCATGACACATTGCTAGCTGAAGATAGTATCGCCTTACAAGTCTTAACCCGTGATGGTTTAGTAAAAATGTTACATGACCACCCATCCTTAGAGGACTATACCGAAGAATTTGGTCTTTTAATCGTGATGAATAGCTGGTGGCGGTTAGTTAAACGGGCAAAACAGTTAGCAGTTACAACAGAGGTTACAACATGTGTGGCATAGCTGGGTTCTGGAATTTGGATAAAAAACCGGCGGATACAGCGGCGGTTGAAGCCATGCTAGACCAGATCATCCATCGAGGTCCGGATGACCGAGGTATCTGGAGCAACAAATCGGTCGGATTAGGTCACCAGCGCCTTAGCATACTCGACCTAAGCGATCGAGGGCATCAACCCTTTATCACCGCCGATAAGCAAGGCATCATTGTCTACAATGGCGAGGTATATAATTACCCTGAACTACGGTCACAGCTCGAGCAAGAAGGCGTAATATTTACTAGTACCACAGATACTGAAGTGGTGCTCTATGCACTACACCAATGGGGGGCAGAGAAAGCCATCCCGTTATTCAACGGGATGTTCAGTTTTGCCTATCTTGATCAAAGAAAAAACCAATTAGTCCTCGCTCGCGACAGGCTTGGCATTAAACCTCTATACGTTGCAAAGACAAATCAGACATTGGTATTCGGTTCAGAAATTAAAGCATTATTAGCCCACCCCAATGTCCCCTGCATGCCAGACCGCCATGCGTTAACGTTACATGCCATTCTCTATCGTTTAGAAGGTGAAATGACCCCTTTTGAGGGCATCGAGTCCCTGAGACCAGGTAGTTACTGGATCATCACAGACGACAATATAAGCAAAGTAGACTACTTTGACGTGTTACGGGACCTTGATGTAGAGCGGATTATTCGCTTCAATGGACAAGATCCCCAGCATCTCATCGCAAAATTCGCCTCGATTTTTTCTGACAGCGTCCGTATACATATGGCCAGTGATGCACCGCTAGCTACAATGTGCAGTGGCGGTGTTGATTCTAGCCTGATTACAGCAGTAGCAAAGGATTTTCGCTCCGACTTGGTTGCCTATGTTGCCGACGTTAAAACTGCCGTCTCAGAAGGTGATATTGCCAAACGCGTAGGGAGACATCTAGATGTGCCTATTCACCAAGTCGATGTGGATCTCGAAGCGCTACTTCGACTGTGGCCAGAAGCCGCTTGGTATGGAGACCAACCCAACACGCATCCCAATGACATGGCGATGCTAGCAGTTTCACGCGCCTGCCAGCGTGACGGAATCAAGGTAGTTCTTACCGGAGAGGGCTCCGACGAACTATTTGGAGGTTATTCATGGCAAGCAGATGTACTTCATAAATGGCGCGGCTGGCGTAACCACCCTTTTGCTCACCTAAATATGAATAACAAATGGATTCGTCGCATATCCACACTTATGCCAAGTCGATTTCATCTTAACCCGCCTGACATGGACGACCCCTTTTCAAGGTACCTTGGCAGAAAAGATGACGTAGGCGGCCTACGATTACTATTTCCATTGGACCCAAACCGACAATTACGTGGCAAAGAATTCATGCAGCGTCTAGAAGGAGTTGGCTCATTGGAAGAAAGAGCCTTCCTTGCACGAGGATTGGACGACATGCATGGTCACCTCGAAAGCCTATTAAAGCGCAACGACAGGATGGGCATGGCGGCCTCAATTGAAACCCGCACACCTTTTATCGAAAATAGAATCATAGACATGGGTATGCATGCGTCTTTTAACGCAAAATATCATGACGGGCAAGGCAAATGGATCGTAAAGAAAATCAGTGAAAAGCGCTTACCCCATGACATTATCTACCAGCCAAAACTGGGATTCCCAACATCTCTAGATTTTGTTAAATATGCGTTACCCTTGTTGAAAGGTGGCATGGTACCTGATCTTTTTCGATGGAGTTCACGGCAAACGTTGAGTATGACTGAGTTTCTTCAACAAGATCCCGTTACTATGTGGAACATCATGAGTATAGAAATCTGGGCGAGACTTTTTTTACGTGGTGAATCTACTGAGCATCTTGGGGAACAGCTGGTTCAAAATCTCTACAGCTAAGATATTATCTAAAGCATTCGACTACTTAACGAACATTATTAGGTATTGTTTTTCTAAAAAATGAAAGGGCTAGACCCCAAGCCTCGTGTTTTGTTAAACGTAAAGACAGTAGCCAAATTATAGGCATGATCACCGCTAAATACGCTATTGATTGCCAAGGATTCGCAGTTTCGAACGATAACAAATAATCGAGCCCAACCGCCACGCTCCAACATAGAATCGTAACAATAAAATTGGGAATAAATGCGACAAAAAACTGAGAAAAGTCTAGTCCAATGGTTCTTTTTATAGCAACAGACATCGCTATAAACTCAATGACACCCGATACAACCATTGCCCACGATACCGCAATCAAACCATAGGGCGCTGCAACAATAACAAGCGCAAGACGAAATACAAATACAACAACACTCGTGATAAAGAGTGATTTCTCATCGCCGCTGGCAATCAAAGCAGAAGGTGCAAAACAATGGATTGATGCGAACATTGACCAAATCGCTAACACAGAAGCTAAGGCGGCAGCATGATCCCATTGATCGCCAAACAGCGCATTTATCATAGGAAAAGCTGCCACATTTACCACGGCAAATATAGGCCAGGTGAAAGCCGCTTGAAGTTTGATTGCCCGTAAATACTCTTTTTCGATTGAGCCGCCTGATCGTAATACCTCTGATAAATGTGGCAATATGACTGCACTAACGGCTGAGACAATTATTCGATTTAAGAAAAGCACCGTCCCAAGGCCACGAGAAAACAACCCAACATCTGTCATTGTCGCAAAGCGGCCGATCACCAGGTCAGGAATGCTTTCGGAAAAACGGGTGACCATTTGTGTAGTACTGGTGAAGAAGCCAAATTTGACAAGCTTACCTAACCAAGTAAATGACGGTATCCATGGGGTGCCAGGCGGCTGATAGTAGATGCCAACAAAAAGCTCGGCAATCATGCCAATTAATACGCCCCAGGCCAAACCGTAATAACTATATCCCAACAACACTAGTGTAATCGTGCTTCCCGCGTTTACAACCGCACCAACAAATTGTTGTATAAACACTGGGCCAAATTCCATTTCCCGTTTTAATAATGCCATTGGTATACAGGTAAAGGGGGCAATTAGGAATGATAACGACATAATCCATAGGATATTGGTTAACGCCATTTCATTATAAAAGTCAGCAACAAGGGGAGCTGTTACAGCGATAAATGCTCCTAAACCCCAAGATACCATGACGGTCATGCCTAATGCTTGCCTAACCAATGTATCATCAAGGTTTTCTTCACGCACGATAAACTGAGGCACACCCAAAGAGCGTAACTCCATGGCAAGAATTGATACTGCTCCTGCAATAGCATAAACACCAATTTCAGCTGGAGTCAGTATTCGCGCTAAAGCGATAATCAAAGCAAAGCTGATGATTTGCACAGAGTACTGGCCAAGTGCCGAGAAGATCAGAGCATTACGTATTTTGCTCATTACCTATAATATCCAATAGAAATCGCCCAATATTCCATTAAGCGTTATAAGAGTTACAACCCGATGAGTTTTGCCTGCTGATAAAAGGAAGTAT
>NVVG01000281.1 GCA_002402125.1 Moraxellaceae bacterium | reverse complement strand
AGAAACGCTGTTACTTTCTAGCGCTGAGATTAAAAACTTTCATGGCTTAGAAAAGTTATCAAAACTTAAAACCATTGAATTTACCGGGGCTATGGTAACTAACGTCGACGGCCTGCCAAATCCATCAAGTCTGGAAAAGTTGGAGCTAATATTTAGGGGTAAAACACTGCACGAGAAAGTTAAGCTAGACGGATTGCTGAGCCAACACTATTTACACGATATCTTTACTAGCCGGGCGGAAAGGAATACGTTGAATGACAGTATTCGTGAAGAGCTCTATGTACATATTCAAAAGAACCGAGCGGATCACGAAAAACGTGAAGCGGCTTTGTGGGATAAGCGCAAGGCGCTATATAAAACGCTGAAATCACAGAAATTGGCTCGTGCGAGCAATAAAATGGAGATTGCTAATGATTAAACGCAACATGGATGGTTCGCAGTCACTCACATCGATAATTGATACTTATGGTGTAGAAGATAGTGTTGCTGTAATAGAGTTACCCGAAAACGCTTCCATTAAAGAGCAATGGTTGGTGTCCGATACTGATTGTGTCAAAGGTACATTACATATACCAAAATCGATGGTGAACCTGCCACCCTTAATTAGTCACGAATTAAATAGCTTTGTTCTGTGCCCAAAACAATGCCAGTTGAATATTATTTTAGTGGACTCTCAGGGATATCATTTGCCCAACCATGCCTATGAACTAGTGTTGGCTGAAAAAAGCATAGAAGGTGTTAGTGATGAGAAAGGGCATCTGTCAGAAGTTTTTGAAACTCTAAGTACACAATGTTTGCTGGTCATCACGTTAGAAGATGGTAGTCAACGCAGTCGTGTATGCAGTTTGGATGACGTTCCTGCAACACGACAATCTTCCGAGTTATTATCTCAACAGGGATTTTATTATTCAGAGGAGGGAGAGGGGGCAGCTGCAGAGGCTTTTCTTTATGACTCGGCTCTTATGTTTGCAAACAACATGACCCAAGTTAACCCTTATGTTGACGATGGTGTTATGCCGAGAGACGACTTTGCAATAGTGTAACCCTTAGTTTGTTAAGGTTAGTTAACGAAATGGCAATGGGTGAATTCGTTAAATCTTCCTATTACAAGTAATGAGTGATAGGTATCTTAACTTATCCCTCAATATTATCCCCCAATCATCACATTAGGCGCCCCGACGACCACAACTCCACCATGAGCCGTATTATCCCCCATCCTGGCAGCAGGTTTATTACCAATCAATACCGTAGCACTGCCTTTAGCAATGCTATCTGGTGGCCCCACACATACGGCCATATCTCCCATTCTAGCTGCCGGCATGCCAGCAATTAATACGTTAGGTTGGCCCGCAGCTATAGGGCCCCCTACATGCGGTACATAGCCACACCACTGCGGGCAGGTATGGAAATCACCAATTCTTGCGGCTGGAGGCATGTCGTTTTCCTTTGCTTTGATGGGTTTTTAATCACAGACTGATTGTAGAAATGGGTTATTCTATAAAGACGGATACAACATAAACAAATGGCAGAAATATCATCAAAAAACTAGACCAATTCTAAGATATAGGCAGTTTTCAAGATCGTTCGTTTGATCTTACACTATGCTGAATATCATAAGATTGAAGGAGATGACCATGTCTAAAGAAACGTTGAAATCGTCGGTTAGTGAGTTACGCGATCAAATTGGTGAGGATAGTTCGGTTGGAGAGCCCGATAAGGAAGCGCTCGAGGCGTTAGCCAAGCGTATTGACTCTATGATTAATGGTGATGGAGAGCATTGGGAAGAGGCGCTGGTGGAGGGCCTGGAAAAGCAACTGATTATCTATGAAGAAGATCACCCGGAATTAATGCGTATTATTCAAAATATCCTTAGCTCAATTTCAGGCTTAGGTGTGTAGCTAGTTTTAGACGCTTTATCTGTGTTCGAAAATTTTTATCAGTGTTTTTAGGGAGTTGGCATTGCCTTTGCTCAGTGTATAGCAGCAGCTAATAAAGCCAGGTGTTTGGGTTTACCCCTTACTTACCTGTCTGCCATTGAGTATAGGAGCTAATACGATGCCAGCTGAGATAAGAATGCCCGTTTCTACAGTGCGTGATATCCCTGAGGTTGATTTTGATATCGGTAGAAATCCTGTTGAAAAACAGGATGTTGGCGGAAAACGGAATGATTTTAATCGAGAATATCAGCGACAAATAGATGCCCGAAACGATCGCCGTATACAGGATCAAGCCCAAGAGCGACAACGGGTTAATGGTCGCAATGCAGACGTACAGGCGGACAAAGCACGCAGATTAGACGCAGATCGGCGTGAGGACCGGCTTCAGGCTCGCCGTGAAAGCGGCAACCGTTTGCCTGACCGGGGTGTCGACAGGCCGCGACCACCAATCCGTGACGATAGGAATCAACCGGTTGAGCGAAAGCGGGTGGATCGACCCGATGAAACGGCTACACGGTCACTACCAAAGGATACGCCGGATAAAGCGGATAGCCGTATTGCGCCTACCGATAAAGTCGAAAAGACCCCGAAGCAGACCGTTGCAGAGCAACATGCCGGCTCAAATAACAATAAAGAATCATCGCCGAACCTAGATAAGAATGGTGAAACAGGCGCAAGTGAGGCGTTAGTAGAAAAAATCGAAGGCTCCAATGTTACCGATATTTTAGCGAGTGTGGAGAGCCAGATTAAACCGACCTCGGTGGACGATGCAGTAACAGAAGATGAAATTTCTCCTTATGTTTTGCAGCAATTGACCGATTCGGTTGCGCCGACTGAAAAGGAGCAGGTTGTTGCATCAGTAACGTCGCAAGACGTGCCACAAGTAGCGCCACAAGTAGCGCCACAAGTAGCGCCACAAGTAGCGCCACAAGAAATACCACAGGATATTCATACGGAAGGTGCCAAAACCATTGCACAGTGGATGCAACAGACACTTGGTTTAAAACCAGCAGCGGAAGCAGAGAGCACAGCTGAGGTGAGAGTGCTGGGCGAACAGAATGTCGCCAAAACAACCACTTCCAAAACAGATGTTTCTGACCCACAGGTAAAATCTACCGGTGTTCAAAATAACAACATAAAAGCGAATGTTTTGTTAGCAGATACTTCTCCAGAAGACCTTGATGCAACCGGCGCAGAAGACGTTGGTCGAGAGGGTGAAGATCCATTGTTACGGTTGAAATCATTTGCTCAGTCGGTTCTGGCCTCACAGACAACACCATTGGCGCAAGCTATAGGTTCTGCAAATCTTCATCAGTCATCAATGCAGACCGGTTCACGTTCGGAGCCTGTTGCAGTAAATCAAGCGACAGCCGGCCCTGGGATGTCAGAGGATGGATTAACGTTGGATGGTCTAAAACAAATGATGCAGGAGAGAAAAGCATTACTTGAGGGGGCGATTTCTAGCGCAAAGGCAGAAGGCGGGGACGCAATGATGTCTTCGGCAGACAAACTGTTAGCGCTTGATAAGCGGTTGGCGGGTGGTATGGATGCGTTGAAGCAATTACGAATTCCCGGTGCAGATGCAAAGTCATCGGCTGTGGATGATAGTTTGGCTGGATCCAAGTTGTCCCCATTTGCTCGTACATTAGAAAATATATCCTCGATAAAAAGTGATGATTTAAAGCCATTTTCTACCAGTATTAACACGCCGTTAAATAAACCAGGGTTTGTGCCTGAATTTAATCAACGGATCATGATGATGATTGGTCAAAAAATCCAATCGGCGGAGATTCAGCTAAACCCAGAGGAATTGGGAAAAATTGATGTAACCATCAAATTTAATCAAGACCAACAGGCGAGCATAGTGTTTGCTAGTCAAAGTGCGCTAACGCGTGAGGCGTTGGAGCAGGGCGCGAACCGATTGCGCGATAGCTTGGAGCAAAACGGGATTGATTTGGAAAGTGTTGATATTCAAGAGAACTTAGCGAATGGGCGGCATGACAAAGGTGATGATGACGCGGAGTTGGCGGCGGGGTCCGGTAGCGAAAGGGCTGGTGGTCAAGTGTCTGCAGATAGCGAGGATTCAGAAGAATCCGTTGTTATGCTAGAAACTGACCGTCTCGTGGATTTCTATGCATAGGGTTTGCAGTTATCTGATTAAGTAATATGTGGTTGTAAATCTCTGGTCGCAGGTCTGCGGCCAGGGCCTTCACTCAGTGCTATTTAAGCCTGATGCGTCAAAAAAGCCTGTAAAAACAAGCATCTGTTATAAAAATGACGTTTTCATATCTCAATTCTCTACTACACTTGTGTGTAAGGCCAAAACATTGACGTCTCTATATTTATTGATTCGTAACCTATTGATAAATAAGTCTTTGTTTGTTGCTGGTTAGTAGTCTTAGTATGGCATAGCTCTTGCAGAATCTTTTCTAGAGCTAATGTAATGCGAAAGCAAAAGTAATTGAAATATAACGAAATTGAAATCGTAGGGTGGTTTTTCATGGCTGACGACGAAAAAAACGAAGAACAAGACGCACCAAAATCCAACAAGATGTTAATTATTATTATCGCCTTGTTAGCGGTAATACTGGTTGGTGGTGGCGTTGCCGCTTTTTTGATGATGGGGGGTGATGATGGAGGTAGTGAAGATGAGGCTATGACCTCTACGGCTTCGCCGGCGATATATTTCGATTTAAAACCACCGTTTGTGGTGAATTACGCCTGGAAAGGTCGGCAACGTTATGTACAAATTAACCTTGCGATAATGACCCGCAGTGAACAGGTGGTAGGAGCGCTGAAGAAACATATGCCACTGGTAAGGAACAACTTGGTACAGATATTTGGAGCTCAAGAGTTTGATGAATTGCGCACGCCGGACGGAAAAGAAGTTATGCGACAGATGGCGTTAGAAGATTTACAAAAAATAGTCGTTGATGAAATTGGCGAAGAAGGTATTGAGCAAGTGCTCTTTACCAATTTTGTCATGCAATAAAATAATGAGTAGGTTGTAAATAATGGCTGTGCAAGATCTTTTATCCCAAGACGAAATCGATGCCCTTTTACACGGTGTTGATGATGGTGATGTTGAAACGGGCGGTGAAGAGTCGGAAGATGGGATTTCGTCTTATGATTTAAGTACCCAGGATCGGATTGTTCGTGGGCGTATGCCTACACTTGAAATGGTTAACGAGCGTTTTGCGCGTTACACTAGAGTGAGTTTGTTTAATTTGTTGAGACGCACCGCTGACGTATCAGTGGGTGGTATTCAGGTTATTAAATTTGGTGAATATGTTCATAGTTTGTATGTGCCAACATCTCTCAATCTTGTTCGCCTTAAACCACTAAGGGGGACGGGGTTATTCATACTGGATGCAAAACTAGTTTTTAAGCTTGTGGATAATTTTTTTGGCGGTGATGGTCGTCACGCAAAAATCGAAGGGCGTGAATTCACCCCGACTGAAAATCGAGTGGTGCAAATGGTATTGGAGCAAGCCTACCTTGATATGGAAGAGGCGTGGAAGGCGGTATTACCGGTAAAATTTGAGTATATAAGCTCAGAGGTGAACCCTTCACTTGCTAACATTGTTAGTCCAAGCGAGGTGGTGGTGGTGAGTTCTTTTCATGTTGAATTGGACGGCGGTGGCGGCGATTTTCATCTTACGTTGCCCTATTCAATGATTGAGCCTTTACGTGAAGTATTGGATGCAGGTGTGCAAAGTGATGTAGATGATTCTGATGAACGTTGGCAGAAATCACTTCGCGATGAAATCATGGGTGCAGTTATAAACTTAAATGCAAAGTTACTAGAAACGGAACTGAGTTTAAAAGAACTTTCCGAATTGAAGGCTGGAGATATACTGCCGGTGGAAATGCCCGAAACAGTACTTATTACCGCCAATGAGATACCCACATTTAGAGGAAAAATGGGGTCAGCAAATGGCAACCTTGCATTAGAAATAGTTGAGATAATTGAGAAACCGGATTTGGATAGTGGTAAAGGGTCCCGCTTAGCGTTCCTTAGAGAGCAAATAATGAAGGAGCGCGAAGAGGACGAAAGAATAAAGAAAGAAAATGGCCAATAGTAAACCCTAATTGCTAGCAATAAGCGTAAGTCGCTTGTTGCAAGAACTTTGAGGAAAGAAGTATGTCAGATGAAGAAATTGATGATGCAGCACTAGCGGATGAGTGGGCTGCGGCCCTTGAACAACAAGACGATGATGCCTCTGCCGAGGTCGCAGCCACGGCGGACGAAGTGGTACCGGCACCATTAGATGATTTGATGGCGCAAGCCGAGGCTGCACCATCTGCTATGCCTCTGATTGATTCAGATAACCCAAACCTGGATGTGATTCTCGATATACCGGTATCGTTATCTATGGAGGTTGGGTCGACGCAAATTAACATTCGCAATCTATTGCAGCTGAATCAAGGCTCAGTAATCGAGCTTGATCGTTTAGCGGGTGAGCCGTTAGATGTGTTGGTTAATGGAACATTGATCGCCCATGGCGAAGTGGTTGTTGTAAACGAGAAATTTGGTATTCGATTAACCGATGTGATTAGTCCTAGTGAAAGAATTAAGAAACTAGGATAGGAGATCTGGGTGAGGGCGAGTGTGAAGGTGAGAGTGAAGGCGATAGTAAGCGGCTTATGCCTTGTTGTGAGTCTTGCGTTTGCTGTCACTGCAAATGCAGATGAAACAGTTGACGCTTCATTACCCGCGGTTGCTGCTGTAGCGGCGGAAGAATTAGCCGCCGTTGCTAGTGAGCCTGATGTCACCGGCGCGACACCAAAGGTAGCAAAGGAACAAGAATCAACGAAATCATCAGTATCATTACTAGCGTTGTTAGACGACAAAAAATCAGTTTCGAGCGGGCCAGTAGATGATGCAGCCGTGGCTAAGATGATTTTTGGTTTAGTGGTTGTTTTAGGATTGATATTTTTATCCTCGTGGGTTCTAAAACGTTTTAATATCAATAAGTTTGGTATGGCTAAATCACTTTCTGTGAGTGGTGTGCTACCCATTGGCGCGAAGGAAAAAGTTGTCGTTATTGATGTTGAGGGTACCCGACTTGTTTTGGGTGTTACCGCCACAACTATTACAAAGTTACATACATTAGATTCTAGTTCATCGATATCGAGTTCATCCTCTTTGCAGCAATCGCAGCCAAGAAAAGCGCAACCAGCAGAAGATAATCATTTTGTGCGTTCAGATTTCTCCGAGAAACTTAAGAAGATGATTACGGAAGGTATTAAAGGTGATTAGCCGCATTGTAGTCCTTTTCGCTTTATTGTGTGTCAGTAGTGCCGGTTATGGCGCCGAAACTGGCGGATTACCTGGG
>NVVG01000280.1 GCA_002402125.1 Moraxellaceae bacterium | reverse complement strand
CAATGCCGCTAGTGTATAGCAGAAGTATGAAACAAAGTTTATCTTCTTCATGATCCTCATTTCTCTAACAGCTAAATCAAAAGGGGACTCTACATTTCCCCTTCTATATATTTCCATTTATCAATTGCTTACTTTCTTCTTAATCGTTTTTAAAATCAACATCCTATGGTCATTTTGGTCTTGACTTGCGCTGTCAAAATATAGAGTGTTGTATATATCCCCATATTAGAATCTTTTTATATCAGATTTTTATCCATTAGAATCAACTGCTTATCTCATGCCTATATTTTGTACGAGAATATATAACGCATTCTACAAAACCACGAATAACAAGCAATCAATTTCCCCCTAAAAACTAGCCCCCAAACTAAAATAAAAACTAGCCTCACCAATATCCTTATCCAACCCCTGAGCAAACCCCAAACGAGTATCAAGCAAGAACGTATCCAAACCCAGCATCAACTCCGGTCTAAATTCAATACCAACACCCGTGTAATACTTGCCAGATTCGCCAACGTCCCAGGCCTTTCCGGTATCAACAAAAACAGCCAGCGAGGTTTTCCCCAACCCTAACGGCGGTTTCATCCAGCCATCAAATACTTCTATCAATGGCGCACGCCATTCTGCTGTAATCAGACTAATCTGCTGACCAATAAGTTCTGGGTGATCCTTTCCATAGCCCCGTAATGGAAAATCTGACAGGCCAAAACCGATATTACCCGCTAACGATCCATAAAGTTCTAGGTTGCCACCCAACTCAAACGGTTTGGCGGCTTCTGCCGCTTTGCCTTGCACCCAATGCAGTGCCAACACGTGGTTACCGGAAAAACTAATATACTCTCGCCAATCCGCGGTCACTACCGGCCCGGTATAAAAACCGTCTCCCAGCGTATCGTAAATCTCGTAACTCAACTTAATGCGGCGACCATCTTCCAA
Source organism: Moraxellaceae bacterium (assembly GCA_002402125.1). Lineage (GTDB taxonomy): Bacteria > Pseudomonadota > Gammaproteobacteria > Pseudomonadales > Ketobacteraceae > 42-54-T18. The sequence goes on along the minus strand of NVVG01000280.1, from coordinate 6,399 downwards.
ACTGATGGAATGCAGGTATCTCTCAACATTTGAATACTGCATGGATAATCCAAACAAACTGTCTTTTGCATCAAGCTTAGGAGCGTGTTCTGTATAACGGTTTATCGTCTCTGTCGCGATGCCTGCATGCACCCTAAAACTTTCGTCCATGCTATTTATGGGTAGCTGCAATACCGCTTGCAGGCGATCTTCAACATCCTTTACTTCCGGTTGGTTTTTTTCTGGAATACTCTCACGCTGTATTTCAATTGTTCGCGATGCAAAAAAGGTTAATCGATTATAAAACGTATAACTTGCGTCGCCACCAAGCTCCTGACTATTAAAGTAGTAAGTCGGGGAAAATTGCCATTGATGAAAGCGCAAGGCATCGGAACCGCTAACCACCACTTGCACCGATACATTGTCGTAGCCATCGGATGACAACAAAGGCCACCAGGCTCTTGGGCGAGTTGACGGCCAGGGGTCATAGCTTGTCACATCGGTAAAATCTTCCGGTTTATAACTTGACGAATTCTCGAAGGTTCTAACATTGGGTTTGTCCGCAGATTTAGCGCTGTAGCTTGCACTGTCATCGGTTGTTTCTGTCACTTTGCGTATTCCAAAACCGGTGGCCTGATATTCCATCAAGGCCAATTGATCATTGGCTACGGCGTAGTCTTTAACGAAGGAAACACTGTTCGATACCGTAACAACCTCCCCCGTCGCCACGTTGACCTTTCTTACGTTAAATTGGCGACCGTGATCGGAGACAAAATAGACCCATTTACCATCTGCGCTAAACTTAGGTTTAGATTCCAAATCATTGTTAAGCGTCAGTAACCTCCAACTATTGTTTGCGACATCCAACAGCTCCAAATTCCAGCCGGTCTTCTTACGCTTCACTGCCGCAACAACGATACCCCTCGCTAGGTCATCCGTATTATCCGCCTCATCATCCAGCGCTGGCACAAACCAATCAACATCACCCATGCTGTAGCCATCGGGCAATGCTAACAGGCGCTGATACAATTCTCCGTCGGCATTGAGAAAGTCTAACCCCGACAGTCCATTCTCTACATGCACCGCAACTATATATTTACCATCGGAGCGCCATGCCGCGCGTGGATATCGACCACATTCTGTCAACCGCAGCCAATCTTCATTCGCCGCATTCCAGCGATAAAGATCGGCAAATACGTTAGTGTTGTCACACAGTTCAACCCGGGACAATAAGATACCTTGCTCATCATGCCAATCAAACTGGCTGAAACCATGCACTGTTGCGACATGGTGCTGTTGATTGCTGTTATCGATGCGCTCGATGCTCGGTTCGGTTCTGCCATTATTTTGATAGAAATACAGATCACCCTCGCTACTGATTCTGGGGTTGCTATGCTCTCTCTTATCTTTGGTCACCCAAGCTAGTTCTGCTCGCTGTGGCTCTTGCGCATCGATTTCAGCTCTGAATTTATTCTCTAGGTAGCTTTGATAGTTTTTCCATAACCTATCGGATGACACTCCAAACACCTGGCGTGAGCGACTGTCCATACGCCAAGGGATAATATTGTCATTCCAATTTTGGATATAGCGAATGACGTCATCTTTACTGTAATTCACTTCTAAGAATTCAAAAAAGTAGTAACCATAAAGATACACTTGGCCTGACGGCCAATCGGTACCCCGATACCCTTGATAACTCAATTCTGACAACGAGCGTAAACCATTGCGGACCTCTTCGCGCATCATCGCATGGTAGATAGCACCTTGGCCGCGGCCAAAGGCATTGTCCTTTTCTGTTTCACCATAAACCGCCAGGCCTTCGGTAATCCATTTTGGATTGAAAAACTGCGGGAAAGTAAAAAATAGTCGGCCAAAGATATCCCGTAAATTGGAAGGAAAATTTGTTACCTGATCTAGATGTAAGATATGGATATATTCATGGGTGAAAACCAGTTCTAACCAATCCCCACGATCCTGCAAACCGCCGTCGACGGGTGTATTCATAAAAATAAAGAAACGGTTGTAAGGTAAGGTAGATGCGCCGCCATTAGAGCCATCAAAACTATCGTTAATCACTATCTCGGTTTTATCGACAGGTTTCCATTGTAGCCAATCGGTGGTTTTCAAATGCACTCGTTCAGCAATGGCTGCCATTTTTTGTGCGTAACCAAAATGTTTTTGTTGGAAGTTTATTCGAAAATGTTCGGTCTCTAGTGTTTTCCAGTTGTTAAATGGATCGGGTGCACCAATGGATAGGTCATTGGGCAGATGCGCGTAACTGGTACCGATCAACAAACAACATAATACCAGCAGTTTTGAACAACCCAACACAAAACCCAACTTACCATTGCATGCTAACAACACTAGACTTCTCCCCGAATAACACTTTGTTTTTTTAATTCAAGCCATATCTTATAGACGTCTTATAAATGCCTTATAAACAACTTATATTTTACTAAAAATTAAATCCCACACGCCGTGCCCCAACCGCTCACCGCGGGCTTCAAATTTTGTTTTCGGTCGATAGTCTGGTCGCGGGGCATAACCGCCAGTGGTGGCCGCCTCATCTTTGGATACGGTATTTTTAATTTGGTGGTCGGCAGTCAATACTTTCAGCATCTGTTTAGCATAATGCTGCCAGTCGGTGGCCATATGGATGGTAGCACCTGATTTTAGTTTCTGATGAATCGTTTTGATAAATTCTGGTGTCACTATACGACGTTTGTTGTGACGCGTTTTATGCCAAGGATCGGGGAAAAATAGTTGAAACCCCATCAGGCTTTTATCGGGAATACAGGACGCCAACACTTCAATCGCGTCTTCATGAAAGACTTTGATGTTTGTTACACCCTGGGATTGCGCTTCATTGATTAACGATCCCACCCCAGGCCGATGCACTTCGATGCCAATAAAGTCTTTCTCGGGCTGACTCTTTGCCATTGCCACCAATGAACTGCCATTACCGAAGCCGATTTCTAGAATCACCGCTGACTCACGGCCAAACAACTCGGAGAAATTCAATAAGCCTGCATCGAGGGTTAAGCCATATTGCGACCAATATTCATCTAATGCACGCTGTTGACCGTCGGTTAAGCGGCCTTGGCGGCGCACAAAGCTGCGAATACGCCGCGGTTTTTCCACCCCGTCTGGGCCCACGTCATATTTAACCGGTGTGTCATCATGGCTAATGGTTGATTCATCTTGTTCATTGCTCATACTACGATTCTTCTCTAAGCCAACCTACTGTATCTAATAACCCAATAATACTAACAAGCGCACTGCCCTCATTAAAAGCCAGTTCCATCATTAAAAAAATGTACCATCGATGGGCGACGATGCACTGGCATACATTTTTCTTGGCATGCGCCCAGCACAAAAGGCTTCACGCCCGGCTTCAATGGCTTTCTTCATGGCTGAGGCCATCAATACCGGATTTTGTGCGGCGGCAATAGCCGTATTCATTAATACCCCGGCACAACCTAATTCCATCGCAATGGCGGCATCGGACGCGGTACCTACCCCGGCATCAACAATGATAGGCACGGTGGCTTCTTCTAAGATCATCCGAATATTGTGCGGATTACGAATGCCCAAACCACTGCCGATTGGCGCCGCTAACGGCATCACCGATACACAGCCCATGTCGGCCAGTTGTTTGGCGATGATGGGGTCATCAGAGGTATAGACCATGACCTTAAAACCATCTTTGATCAGCACTTCGGCGGCTTTTAGGGTTTCCACCACATTGGGGAATAGGGTTTTCTCATCACCCAGCACTTCTAACTTTACCAGGTCATGACCATCGAGCAGTTCTCTAGCTAAGCGACAGGTTCGAATGGCGTCTTCTGCGGTATAACAGGCGGCGGTATTCGGCAGCAACGTGTACTTATCGGGGGAGATCACGTCTAACAAACTCGGTTCATTCGGATTTTGGCCCAAATTGGTCCGGCGTACGGCAAAGGTCACAATCTCGGCACCACTGGTTTCAATGGCTTGTGCTGTCTCTTGCATGTCTTTGTATTTGCCGGTACCGACTAACAATCGCGAGTTGTATTCAACACCTGCAATGGTTAATTTGCTATCTGTCATATTTTTACCTTTACCTACTGTTTTATCAATCTGCAGAATGGTGAATAGTGACCCTCAGGCTTTTCGTTACTACCGAGTTTCAGCCACCGCCAATCGCATGCACAATTTCTACTACATCACCCTGCTTCAACAGGGTGTCAGCATGTTCGCTTTTGGGCACAATATCTAAATTCAATTCTACCGCAATACGTTTTCCCGTTAGCTGCATCTGCTCAACCAGCATCGACAGGCTGCAAGCCGAGGGTAACTGCTTTAGCTCACCGTTAACCTGTATCTGTAATTGTTGCCCTGTCATAAGGAATGCCTGTAATGGGTTGTTATGAGGTGTGAATGTTTGGACGGGCTATTTTCGCGGAAACACGGGCTCTAGCGCAAATAATTCAGCCCATTATTGCTGATAAATGTGCGAAAAAGCCAACAGAGGGCCAAAAGTCAGGACTTTTAGCCAAAAAACACCGTAGTGGGTCCTTTTATTTGTTTGGAGCAAGAGTTTAGAGCAAGAATTTCGCGCGATTGTTTGACGAGAGTATTTTGCGTCAGCTTGTTATGTTTTAGCAAACGCTTGCTTCAATAAGCGCTGGGCAAATAATAACCAAGCCACAATAAACAACAGCCCACCTATTGGCGTCACCATGCCTAACCAAGGCAAATCCAAAAACACCAGCATATACAAGCTGCCTGAAAACAGCATGATACCCACCAGTAATAATCGTGCCACCCAACGCAAACCCGGCAGAGCGGGTAGAGTCTGCATCACCAGACCCAGCAACAGTAAACCAAGCCCGTGATAGAAGTGATATTGTACGGCGGTCTGATACACCGCCATTCTAGCGGCCGACACCGTCTCTTTTAGTCCATGGGCACCAAATGCGCCGAGCATGACCGCTAATGCTAGCACCAGGGCGCCAACCGCCATCCACACCAGGCCATCTGCGCTGGCAAGGTTACTTTGGGGGCTGTTGGTTTGCGGGTTTTGCGTAGTATCCATGGTTTATCCTCGACCATAAAAAAAGGCCAATCATAACGATTAGCCTTTTTCTTGTAAATTAACACTTCTAATAGGTTTGGGTCTAAGTTTGTGGCTTAGTTTACGCTTCTAGAATTGCCGCTTTCATTTTCTTCATGGCATTCTTTACTAGCTGGCGAATTCGCTCTGCCGACACGCCGTATTCAGCAGCCAACTCGTGCAAGGTGGACTTTTCATCCGCAAACCAACGTTTGTTAAGAATATCTCGACTACGATCGTCCAGAATTGATAACGCGCCATAGAGCTTATCATTGGTATTCTGCGTCCAGTCATTATTCTCTAATTCTATCGCAGGATCTACGCTGGCATTTTCGAGAAAATGCACAGGTGAATTGCCTATGTGGTCACCATCGTCATCGACGGGGGCATCAAAGGTTGCATCATAGGCGGATAAACGACCTTCCATTTCCCGCACATCATTAACACTGACGCCTAGATCTTCAGCAATCGCTTTGATCTCTGTTGAGTTCATCCAACCTAAACGCTTCTTTTTGCTACGTAGGTTAAAGAACAATTTACGCTGCGCTTTGGTGGTAGCAACTTTTACGATACGCCAGTTACGCAATACGTATTCGTGAATCTCGGCTTTGATCCAATGCACGGCAAATGATACCAAACGCACACCCACTTCTGGGTCGAAGCGTTTTACTGCCTTCATTAAACCAACATTACCTTCTTGGATAAGGTCTGATTGCGATAACCCGTAACCGGAATAACTCTTGGCGATATGTACTACAAATCGTAAGTGAGCAAGTACTAACTGACGTGCTGCGTCAACATCTTCCTGGTAAAAGTAACGTTCAGACAGCTCGCGCTCTTGTTCTGGGGTTAATATAGCAATGCCGCCTACTGTTTGCAGGTAAGCTTCTATATTAGCACCGGGAGCGGTGATCATGGCTGGTTGTAACGCTGTATTCATGGTGTCCTCCTTTAAACGTTTGATGAGTTTAGCACTCTTCTTTTAGGAGTGCTAATAGGGGAATTAGTTCCTTTCATTCCCTTCGAGAATTAATTAACTGATGGTCTTTATGACATATTATGACGCGACTGTCAAAACAACAGTGATTTCCATTGGTGAGCATAATCAGCGTTAAATGGGGTAAAACCAGCTTACGGTTTTGTCCCTAGCTAGTAACCTATTGTTATGCATAGCGGTACTTTAACGTTAGACCCCTTCGTTTTAACCACATCGAATATTTCAGACCTCCCTTCTGACACCGTCATAACTGGATTGTATATCTTATTTATGGGCGCCGCCGCGTACATATTTTCTAACGCTTTAAAATGGTTATCTTCAATCATAG
>NVVG01000018.1 GCA_002402125.1 Moraxellaceae bacterium | reverse complement strand
TGGTTCCTTTTGAATGGAAAGGCAGTGGACGATTACCTACGGATATAGCGAGTGTAGTCAGTGCCGACCTGCACAGAAGTGGCCAATTCAAGCCTCTCGCTCGAGATAAGATGTTAAGCCGACCGTCTCGCTTCGATCAGGTGTATTTTCGGGATTGGCGAGTGTTAGGCGTTGAATACTTGTTAATTGGGCGCTTAGACCAAGATGCAACAGGAAATTATCTAGTGGAGTATGAACTGTTTGATGTGCATCTGGGAAGGAGTGTGAATAAAGGAAGTGCTTCAGGCAAGCGGCTGCGAGCAATTAGCCACTACATCAGTGATATGGTCTACGAGCACCTGACGGGAATTAAAGGTGCATTTTCGACCCATTTGGTGTACGTCACCATGGAGCGATTAGGCAAAGGTAAGCAACGTTTTGAATTGCATCATGCGGATGCCGATGGATTTACCGATGTGGTTATCTTGCGTTCATCAGAGCCGATACTATCTCCAAGTTGGCATCCAAATGGTCGCGAGATTACATACGTGTCTTTTGAAGGTTCGCGACCAGCTATTTATATTCAGAATCTGCTGACGGGCAAGCAACAAAAAATTACCGGTTTCCCTGGTTTAAACAGTGCGCCTTCTTTTTCACCTGACGGTAAAAAATTGGCAATGGTGTTATCAAAAGATGGTAACCCCGAAATATATAGCATGAGTCTTTCGAGTGGCAAATTAACGCGGTTGACCCATCATTACGGCATAGATACTGAGCCGAGGTGGACCCCTGATGGTCAAAGTATTATATTCACCTCCAGCCGTGGCGGTAGCCCTCAAATTTATCGGCTTGATATTGTATCAAATACAATTAAGCGTCTAACCTTTGAGGGGGATTATAATGCACGACCTTCCATTACTTCAGATGGTCGATTTTTGGTCATGGTGCATCGAAAAAAGGGTGTATTCCATATTGCGGTTCAAGATCTCGTGAGAGGAAGTTTTGATGTGCTAACAGAAACCACATTGGATGAATCTCCCAGCGTTGCTCCAAACGGAGTGATGGTGATTTATGCAACACAACGACAAGGTAAAGGGGTTTTGGAGGCCGTTTCGATGGATAAGCGAGTAAAAGTTAGGCTACCTTCAAGCAAAGGACATGTAAGAGAGCCGGCCTGGTCGCCGTTTCTCTATTAATAGTTGTTTAAATTTTTTAAATTACACTATAGACTGCGCAAGAATCTAAATAACTGGAGCACAAAATGACTATCTTTAATCGAAATCACTTGTTGGCACTTGTCGCGGCGACGGCAATTACTGGCTGTACAACTGTTCCCGATGAGTCTGCACCTGAGGTTGGTACTGATCCAACGCAAATGTCAGGGTTTAGCCAAGTACTGACTACTGGCGCCGTAGCGGACGATACCGTTGTCGGTTCTTCGCAAACTGCAGAGTACGGTTCGGCATCTGCTGCCGCGCTGTCAACCACTACAGTGTATTTCGATTTTGATAAAGCAAACATTCGCCCCGAAGCGTATGAGATACTAAAAGCGCATGCCGCGTATCTTTCAGCAAATGCCGGCGCACAACTTCGTCTGGATGGCCATGCCGATGAACGCGGTACTCGCGAGTACAATTTAGCCTTAGGAGAACGTCGCGGTAAAGCAGCTGCATCTTACCTAGCGGCAAACGGAGCGTCTCGTTCTCAGCTTGAAGTTATTAGCTATGGCGAAGAGCGTCCTGTTTCAGTCGGTAACAACGAAAGCGCCTGGGCTGAAAATCGCCGCGTTGAATTAAAGTACACGGCAGTAGCTCCTTAAAATTGAGTTTAGGTTATGAGATTGATTGGAATCAAACCATCAAATAGACAAACACCCCTCTTACCTGGTGTTGTTGGTTTGGCTGTGTTGATTATTGTATCGGTGGTAGTGATGCCTAGCGTTGCTACTGCCAGGTATGAGCCGTTGCCGGTTGAACAGCGAGACGCCGTTGATACCAATTATCCCAGCGCCATAACGGGGATTGAGCAACGAGTAGAACGATCGCAACCGGTTGATTCAGTTTCTTCTCAATATTATCCGCAGAAGACTCCACCGATAGGCGCTGGGACAGTTGGTCCAGGGTCCACTACCACTGGAGTTAGTCGACCTTCTATTCCAAGTAGTGAGCAGTGGGAACTGTATAGTCAGATTCAACAAATGCAAGAAGAGTTGCAAGTGTTACGGGGGCTGTTGGAGCAACAGACCCATGAGCTTGAGCAAATGAAGCGGCAACAACGCGAGCGATATTTGGATTTGGATCACCGCCTAGGGCAGATGCGGATGAAACGTCCTGATGTTTTGGGGACTACTGAACCTGCAACAGACCCGCTTAAAACTGTTTCTGCGGTGTTGAGCCCAGAAGATCAAGACGCTTTGGATACACAACGCTATGAAGCGGCGTATCAATTGCTGAAAGAACGTAAGTTTGGTGAAGCGATCGTATCGTTCTCTACTTTGCTGTCAGACTCTCCAGAAGGAAAAAGAGCACCCTATTGTGAATATTGGTTGGGAGAATTATACCTAGCCAATACGCCTTCAGACCTTGATCAAGCTAAAAAACATTTTGTACGCTTGTTGACCAAGCATCCCAAGCATGGAAAGGTGCCTGATGGCATGTATAAGCTTGGCATTGTGTTTGGTAAAGCCGGTGATAAATCCAAGGCAAGAGTGACCCTTAAGCGGGTAATTAAAGACTACCCAAGTTCGCAGGCAGCGAAACTTGCGAAGTCCCACCTGAAGACCTTATAGATCACCTCTTAATAGCATAAGTCGCTCCACTCCTGTAATATTCTTCGCCCAGATTGCTTGGACCTGTATTTTGGTCCAATTACTGGGATTTGGTTACGTTTAGTGGGTGAATTGTGGAACAATTACGAATTACTGAAATTTTTTATTCCTTGCAAGGTGAGGCTCGAACCGTCGGTTGTCCTACGGTCTTTGTTCGCCTAACCGGTTGTCCATTACGTTGTGGTTATTGCGATACAGAGTACGCTTTTAGTGGTGGAGAGTTAATGACACTTTCTCAAGTGATGGATGTTGTGGCTTCATTTGGCGCGACTTATGTCACCGTGACAGGAGGGGAGCCGTTGGCTCAGCCTGGCGCTATTCCATTATGTACCTCACTGTGTGATGCAGGTTATGAAGTGTCGCTAGAAACCAGTGGTGCAATTGATGTCTCTATGGTTGATCCTCGTGTAGTAAAGGTTATGGATCTAAAAACTCCGGGTTCTTTAGAGGTGGATAAAAACCTACTCAGTAATATTGATTGTTTAACGGAAAACGATCAGGTTAAATTTGTAATTTGTGACCGAGAAGATTATGAATGGTCAAAACGGCAACTCGAGAAATATGCATTAGCGGACAAAGTCAGTGATGTGCTGTTTTCTCCTAGTTTCGGACAGATTGAGGCTAAAGATCTCGCTGAATGGGTGTTGGCCGATCGTCTGCCGGTTCGTTTTCAGTTACAACTACATAAATTGCTATGGGCGGACGCGGCAGGACACTAATGAGTACAGTGAATAAAAAGAAAGCCGTAATTTTATTGTCGGGCGGTTTGGATTCAGCCACTTGCTTGGCTATTGCCAATAAACAGGGTTACGCATGTTACGCCGTGAGTTTTGATTATGGGCAGCGCCATAAGGCCGAGTTGCTTGCCGCAAAACGACTGGCGGATGAATTAGGGGTTGAAGGCTTTAAAACTATTCGCATTGATATGGACGGTATTGGTGGTTCTGCTTTGACTGATGACAGCATAGCGGTTCCAGAAGGCGGCGTTGCTGAGGGTATTCCAGTGACATACGTCCCTGCACGGAATACCATTTTTTTATCGCTAGCGTTGGGTTGGGCCGAGGTTTTAGATGCCGATGATATCTTTATCGGGGTTAATGCCGTGGATTATTCAGGTTATCCGGATTGTCGTCCAGAGTTTGTGTCTGCGTTTGAAAAACTTGCCAACGTAGCCACTAAAAAGGGGGTTGAAACACACTCTCTCTCTATAAAGACCCCGCTGATTGATATGAGTAAAGCAGATATTATCAATAAAGGCATTAGTTTGGGTGTGGATTATGGACTGACGGTATCCTGTTATCAAGCCAATGATGCCGGCGAGGCCTGCGGCAAATGTGATAGTTGCCGATTAAGAACGGAAGGTTTTGCGGCTGCCGGCGTGCCTGATCCAACCCGTTATCGATGATTTCTAGCTTCAGATATTTAATTCTGTTAATTACAAAAAAGGGTTAAAAATCAACAAAATAAACGAAAAAATGCTTGCGTGGAGTTGTGATATCAGTAATATACCGCCCCATCGGGTCGTTAGCTCAGTTGGTAGAGCAGTTGGCTTTTAACCAATTGGTCGTGCGTTCGAGTCGCACACGACCCACCATCATTTAGAGGCTTCCATTTATGGAAGCCTTTTTTTGTTTTGGCTGTTTTTTGTTTCTACGTTGATGCAATGCTATTATGCTCCAGCGTTGTGGCAGTGTCACAAGCCGGAGGCTTGACCGGGCCCATGAACCGGAGCCCTGTGCCGCTGCCATGCTTAAATGAATTGCCTAGCAATTCGATCGTTTGAATATTGCCCTATATTGATGAGGCTGTCGTACCATGACTACCATTGTCGCTGAAATCGTAAAAGAACATTTACGAAATGAGCACCTTCCTAACAAGATGTCACCCGCAGAAAAGTCTGAATATATTGAATCTATAAAGGCTCAGCTTAAGCAGCATGATGCCGTGCTGGTTGCTCACTATTATACGGAGCCTGAGGTTCAGGCGCTGGCGGAAGAGACCGGTGGATGTGTATCTGATTCGTTAGAGATGGCGCGTTTTGGCCGTGATCATCCGGCACAAACCCTGATAGTGGCGGGGGTGAAATTCATGGGAGAGACGGCAAAAATCCTCAGTCCAGAGAAGCGGGTGCTTATGCCCGAGTTAGAAGCGACTTGCTCACTCGATATCGGTTGTCCCGCAGACGAGTTCTCAGATTTCTGCGACCAGCATCCAGACCATGTGGTTGTTGTATATGCCAATACGTCTGCGGCAGTTAAGGCGCGTGCGGATTGGGTGGTGACGTCGAGCATAGCGCTTGATGTGGTGGATCACTTGGCATCGGAAGGGAAAAAAGTTATTTGGGCCCCGGACAAACACTTGGGTAGTTACGTGCAGCGCGAAACCGGTGTGGAAATGTTGATGTGGGATGGCGCTTGCATTGTGCATGAAGAATTTAAGGCTAAAGGCATTCTCGATCTTAAGGCCTTGCATCCTGGAGCTGCGGTATTAGTACATCCTGAGTCGCCGGCAGAGGTGGTCGATGTTGCAGATATGGTGGGGTCAACGACGCAACTTATTAGTGCTGCGGTGAATATGGATAACGATACGTTTATTGTTGCTACCGATAGAGGGATATTTTATAAGTTGCAACAGCTGGCGCCCAATAAAACATTTTTGGAGGCTCCTACAGCAGGCAGTGGTGCGACTTGTCGTTCCTGTGCCCATTGCCCTTGGATGGCGATGAATGAGTTGGGCGGTATCGAGAGTGTATTTAGACGGTCGAGTACAGAGATATTTGTCGACGATGACATTAGGGAAAAAGCCATGCGGCCGTTAACCCGAATGTTGGACTTTGCAAAGAACTTGCAGATGGACGTAAAAGGTAACGCTTAGGTTGCTAGTTATAATTCCAAATCTTTTCGGGATGCTTTGATTTGTTCGACACGTTTCTTGAGTTTACTTTGTAGGTTGAAGTTGCCTATTGAGGCGGCAATAGCGTAACGCAATTGTTCTAGTGATTTGTCGGTTCTACCGACTAAAAATAGATACTCGGCCCGGCTTTGATGAACGCCAGCAATATTTTTTTGTTTACCATAGGCCTCTGATAATTTGTACCAAAGGAAAGGGGTGTTGGGTTTTGATGCCAATTGCCCCTTCAGTATTTTGATCGCCTCTATCGGTAGATTGCTACGTATGAGGGACTCCGCGAGGGCGATACTAAGCGGGAAGTTGTTTGGGGTGATTTTTAACGCCGATTCACTGGCAGCTTGCGCTTCTTTGTAGCGGCCCGCGTCATTTAGAATTTCCGCTTTAGTGGTAAGGTAGACCAGGTTCTCTGGGCGTTTTTTGAGTAGAATGTTGATGTGTGCCAGCGCTTTATTAAATGAACCGGATTCTTGCAATGTGTTTGCAAGCCCGTATCGGGTAACTTCGCTATTGCTGGTGCTTTGTTGTATTAAATTGGCCTCAAGTTCTTTGATGGAGGCGGCTTTATCCCGAGAGTATTCAACACTAGTACGCATTTTCATGAGATAAAACGTGAGATTTTGGCTCGAATTTTGTTGCGGCAAATGCTGCACTCTGTTGCGTGAATCGGTAATACGCTCTTGGGTCACGGGGTGGGATAACAGAAACGCCGGTGGCTGTTCTCCAGAATAGCGAGCGGACCGAAGAAGTTTCTCAAAGAAATCGGGCATGGCGTGAGGAGACAATCCCGCGCGGATCAGTGTTTGCACACCAATGCGGTCTGCTTCTCGCTCATTATGGCGGCTAAATCGAAGTTGATTGTCGATTGCCGACGCCTGGGTTGCGGCAAGTGCCGCTATGCCAGCGTCACCGCCAGAGGTGGCTAATATGGCAACGCTAGCGAGCAATGCTGCGAGGTTGGTCCAGTTGCTTTTTTGGCTGAAATCTAGCCCGCGAGCGAAATGCCTTTGGCTGAGGTGGGCAATTTCGTGCGCCATCACTGCTGCCAGTTCATCTTCAGTTTGGGCGTGAAGCAATAGCCCTGCGTTGATGCCAATTACCCCGCCGGGAACCGCAAAGGCATTTATTTGCGAACTGTTAATGATGACAAGTTTTATTTGAGGTTCTATTAGCTCGCTGTTGGATGCTAATAAATAGAGTAGGTGTTCTGTATAGGAATAGAGTAATGGGTCCGAAATGGTGGGGGCCTGGCCGCGCAATTGGCGTAACCAAGCTTTGCCTAGGGCTTTCTCTTTTTCAGGGCTGATAATGCCGGATGTGCTGTCACCAAGTTGAGGTAACCCGGATGAACTGGCAAAAGATAGAACAGGCGTTATGAATATCGATAGCAAGCAAAACCGAGCTATTGCAGTTCTCTGGCGCTTCGCAGCATGGCGAATAATTGTTTGGACCTGAAATAGTAGATTCATCTTTCTCTGTAATTGCAATGCATCTAATGCAGACGCCGGTATTCCTTGAAAGTTCCAATATTACAAATAAATAATGAAATGCCCCTCAAGTATGGTGCCTAACTGATTGAATGAACAGGGGCTTAGTCGTTTCGATGAAATATCTTTGTTTTATCTCAGGGTTTGATCGATATGTGTTGGTGGATAAATGGAAAGGCGCTATTCTGCACAATGAGCCTTTGTAAAAAGAAAGGAAAGACCATTGAATGACGATTTGCATGTTGATATCGAACTAGACGCGACAGGGCTAAATTGTCCAATGCCTTTGCTAAAGTTAAAGCAACAGTTGAATAAAATGCAGGTAGGGCAGGTTTTACGGGTACGCACTAGTGATGGTGGTTCTGTTCGAGATTTCCAGGCCTTTGTAGATCAGGTGGGGCATGGACTTTTGCACCATGAAAGTAATGATAGTGAATTCGTATTCATCATAAAAAAACAACGTTAGTGTGACGTACTCTCGTTAGGTGCGAAAACGACAAGGTCGATAAATGTTTAAGTTGGTTCAGCAGTGGTATACGCAGTATTTTTCTAACCAAGAAGCATTAATATTGCTCTTGTTTTTACTGGCAAGTTTTGCTCTCGTGTTAACCATGGGAGTTCCCCTTGCCCCCGTTCTCACCGCTATTGTCTTGGCGTATCTACTCCAAGGTCTAGTGAATGCATTAATGGGAAAAGGGATGCCTCGAGTTCCCGCTATTGCCGTGTCTTACACGCTGTTTTTGGGAATGCTGAGTGTTTTTTTATTCATTTTGGTGCCGTTGACCTGGGGGCAATTTCTGGGTTTGCTAAAAGAGCAGGTGCCGATGATGATCAATGAAGCAAATAATCTGCTGGTTAAATTACCTGAACAATATCCGGACTTGGTGTCAAAGGAGTGGGTTGCAGAGATAACAGCCCTCACGACCTCTGCAGTAACCGGTGTGGCGGAAACAGTGTTAACATTTTCGCTCTCAAATATTCCCAATTTGATGGGGGTGCTGGTGTTTATAGTGTTGGTTCCGCTGCTGGTTTTTTTCTTCTTGAAAGATAAAGATATCATGATTGGCTGGTTCACTGGGATGCTGCCGAAAGATAGGCCCTTCATCCACCGAGTGACGCAAGAAATGGATCAACAGATATCTAATTATGTGCGAGGCAAGGCAGTTGAAATTCTTGTAGTTGGCACAGCAACTTATATTGGTTTGGCGGTGTTTGGGGTGAATTATTCCGCCTTATTAGGGTTGTTAGTGGGGTTGTCGGTAGTCATTCCATATATCGGTGCTGCCGTCGTTACCGTGCCAGTAGCACTAGTGGGTTATTTTCAATTTGGGTGGGGTACTGAGTACCTATGGGTAATGGTGGTATACGGCATAATCCAGGGCATAGATGGTAATATATTGGTGCCCTTGTTATTTTCTGAAGCGGTGAACCTTCACCCTGTTGCCATTATAACGGCGGTATTGTTATTTGGTGGGTTGTGGGGGATTTGGGGTGTGTTCTTCGCTATACCGTTGGCGACATTGGTTAAAGCCGTGATTAGTGCTTGGCCTAGGCTTGACCCGCCTCTAGAGGAGGTGGGAGAGTAGGGGCTTGGCTAAGAGCAAGCCCATCTCTTATATCTTATCGCCGTGTTACTTTTGGATAGCTTCCAGGACTTCATCGACATGGCCGTTAACCCTTACCTTGCGCCATTCCTGAATGAGTACACCATTTTCATCGATCAGAAAAGTGCTACGCTCCATGCTGGTCACTTGATGGCCGTGCATATATTGATCGCGAATAACATCGAAGAGTTCGCAGAGTCTACCATCAGTATCTGAGATAAGCTCAAAGGGTAAATTTTGCTCCTCTTTGAAGGCTTCGTGCGACTTCAGCAAGTCTTTTGAAATACCAAAAATACAGGTTTTTGCCGCCTTGAAATCTTCGTATGAATCACGAAAATCTTGAGATTCAATGGTGCAGCCCGGGGTGTTGTCCTTGGGATAAAAATAAAGGACTGTCTTCCAGCCGCGAAGCGCCGATAGCCGAATGTCTTTTTGGCTGGTTGCTTGTGCTGTGAAATCAGGAACAGGTTGATCTAGCGTGACTGTATCCATTGATCCATCCTACGGTTTGTTTTTAATTCCAATTTTGAACCTACTTATTTGCAGGGTTCAATCGTTGCGTCGAGATTCCTGTCGTCACAAAAGGCGACAAATTCATCTTTTAGACTACTTATATCGATGTTGCCTGGGATTTTAATTTCTATCGTCAGAGAGAACATCAGGGTGCCAGTATGTGCGGCGCAATAAGTGCCAGTGTTCATTTCTTCAATGTTGATGTTCTTGTTACTGAAAAAACCCGTTATTTCGTGGACGATCCCAGGGTTATCTATAGCAATGACTTCTACGTGGTAAGGTAGGGCCGTATCCTGGCGCTGTTTAGGCTGGGTACTTTGGATAGAAATGGTTAATTCGAGGCCGTTAGCTGCCGTGGTGAGGACTTGTTTAAGCGAAGCAATGGCCGAATTCCCCCCTGATACCATCATAATCAGAGCAAAAGCATCACCCAGCACGGTCATACGGGTATCTAGAATGTTGCACTGTTGTCCAAGGGCGAGTTTTGATAGTTCATTTATTATGCCTGGTTTATCGGTGCCCAAGGCGGATATCACTAAATGTTCGTCCATTTTATTCCCAAGTTACGCTTTTATGAAAATTAGTGTAGCACTGGTATCCAGGAACAACTAGCTGATAATGTTAATGTTGTTGACGTAAATTAAATTAATTAGGCGCTTAATGGGTAAAATAATAACCTATTTCACGGATAAACGATGTTTTACGTGAAAATACCTATCGGAAAGCGTTTCGTTCTTGTTATTCGGGGCGCTGGAAATTATCATACGCGTTTGATTTTTGGGTTGGAGAAACTGGGTAAATGATCACTGGAAGCATTGTTGCACTTGTTACCCCAATGTCGGCCGATGGCCGTATCGATTGGGATTGTTTGGCCAACTTGTTAGACATGCATGTTGAGCAGGGTACCGCTGGAATCGTATCTGTGGGTACGACGGGAGAGTCTGCGACACTGAATGTGGATGAGCACTGCCAAGTCATTAAATTTACTGTTGAGCAAATCAAAGGGCGTATACCTGTCATTGCTGGTACTGGCGCTAACTGTACTCGAGAAGCGACGGAGCTGACTGAAAGAGCAAAGGAGGTTGGGGTTGATGCCTGCTTATTGGTATCGCCTTATTACAATAAGCCCACCCAAGAAGGTCTCTACCTACATCATATGGCCATTGCCGATGCGGTAGCCATTCCTCAAATGCTCTATAACGTACCTGGTAGAACCATGGTTGATATGCTGCCAGAGACCGTTGCGCGTCTTGCTGCTCATCCAAATATCGTTGCCATTAAAGAAGCAACCGGTGATATAGAGCGTGGTAAACAAATATTGTCTTTGTGTGGTGATGATATCGTATTATATTCAGGCGACGATGCGACCTGCACCGAACTGATGCTAATTGGGGCAAAAGGAAATATMTCTGTCACCGCGAACGTCGCTCCAAGAATGATGTCTGACCTGTGTGCAGCGGCAATTTCCGGTGACCGAGAAAAAGCTGAGCAGATAAATGCGATCGTATCGGACCTTCATGACAATCTATTTCTTGAGGCGAACCCCATTCCTGTTAAATGGGCGCTTCAGCAAATGGGTTTAATGGAAGGCGGTATCCGTCTACCATTAACACCATTTAGTGAACAGTTTCACGCTCCATTACGCGCTGCTTTGAAGCGCGCTGAATTAATCTCATAGAGTTTACACATGAATCATAAAAAATTGTATACGCAGGCMCGCGCGGTTTTGCGTTGGACGCTGTGTTTGTCAATGGTGACCTTATCTTCTGGCTGTGCTTGGATCTTTGGAGACCAGGGGTATTTTAGAGAACGAACGTTGGATTATCAGAAAGCGCAAGAGATAAATCCGTTACGCTTTCCCGAAGGTGTTAGTGCTCATAACATAACAGAGCTGTATCCGATTCCGCATGTAGAAAAGATGGGTAGGTTTTTACCGGAATCGGGAGAAGATATTCCTCGCCCTCAATCAATATTGTCGGTGGATGAAGATCTAGGTATAGAGTTACGTTCTGATGGCACTTTGAGTTGGTTGATTATCGAGCAGGAGCGAGAAAAGTTGTGGGCAATCTTGTCTGACTTTCTGGTTGCTTCCGGTATGGAGGTTGAAAAGCATGATGCTTCATTGGGCCGTATTGAAACCCTGTGGCTTAAGCCTCGTATTATAGAAGAAGAAGGCATGTGGGCATGGGTGGCCGATGTGTTTACTGGCGATGATAAAGAGAATACACGCGAGAAGTTCCGAATTACCGTTGAAAAAGAAGCAGAGGGTGAACGTTATCGGGTGCAAATTGACCATGTTTCTCGAGTTCGCACCGATGACGGATTGTCTGCCGTTAGCCAGGAGGAGTGGGACGCAGCGTCTGGCAACAAAGAGTTGTTAGATATTTTGTATGCAGAATTAAGTGATTACATTGCCGATGAGAAAAATCGCCGTGGCCATGCGTCTATTATGGCACAAAATCTCACGGCTATGCCTAGCTATCTCATGACACGTGATGGTAATGATTACCCAGTATTAATGATGCAGATGGATTTTAATCGTGCTTGGATTGATGTTGGTTTAGCGATTAAGAAGGCCGAATTAACTCAAACTGATTTGAACCTTAGTTTAGGCATTTACTATATTGCCGTTGAGGTAGAGGATGAAGAAGAACCCCAAATCTACGAAGTTAAGCTAATTAGTGCCAATAACGGTGTACAAGTGGCTGTGCAAATTGATGATGATACAGTGGCTCCCGTCGAAATCAGCGATAAGCTTCTTGCCGCCATCAGCGCGAAGTTGGGCTAGTGCGATTTGCTTCAATCGGAAGTGGCAGTGAAGGTAACGGCACACTGATTTCTTGTGGTGAAACCTTGATTTTATTAGATTGTGGTTTTAGTGCGAAAGAAACGGTTAGACGATTAAGAGAGAAACAGGTAGAGCCAGAACAATTAACGGCAATATTGGTAACTCATGAACATGCCGACCATATAAAAGGTGTGTCTGTTTTATCATCAAAGTACAATGTGCCGGTCTATCTGTCTTGGGGGACATTTTGTTGTAAGGCGTTGCGACAGCGGCCATTAGATGAAACCTTGGTAAATGTAATTACTCCCCATGAAAAATTTGTTGTAGGTGATATTCAGGTGCAATCGGTGCCGGTGCCACATGATGCTCGCGAGCCAATACAATTTATTTTCTCCAATGATAAATGGCGCTTGGGTGTTATAACCGACACCGGAAGTGTGACGCCCCATATCATCAGTGTTTACGGAAATTGTGATGCGCTGTTATTGGAGTGTAATCATGATTCGGAATTGCTGGCTAATGGCCCATATCCATATGCGTTGAAACGACGCGTGGCTGGGGATTTTGGGCATCTTAATAATCAACAGGCAGCGTTGCTGTTGAAGGCTGTTTATAGTGATCGTATGCAGCATTTGATCGTGACACACGTGAGTCAAAAGAATAATCATCCAGACCGAGTAAAGGATGCGTTGGTTGCTGCAATACAATGTAACCCCGACTGGATACAAATGGCCGATCAAGCGTGTGGGTTTGATTGGTTAGAATTTGAGAGTAAGAGCTTTGAGAGTAATGATTCTGAAAGTAAGGATTCTGAAAGTAATAGCTCTGAGGAGAAAGAATTTTCTATAGAGACTGTGTCTATTGCTTAGTCAATGGGCACTTTGTTTTTATAGTGTTGCTTTGAATATTAATGAACTAATTTGATAAACTTTAGGTTTGGAGATCCAGATGGAAAAGCGTGAAGAGCTTTACGCCGGTAAGGCAAAATCAGTATATACAACCGATGACGCGGACAAACTAATATTGTTGTATCGAAACGATACGTCTGCATTTGACGGTAAAAAGATTGAACAGTTGGACAGAAAAGGCATGGTGAATAACAAATTCAACGCCTTTATCATGGAAAAGTTGCAAGCGGCAGGTATAGAAACACATTTCGATAAACTGTTATCAGATCAAGAATCATTGGTTAAAAAACTCGATATGATGCCTATTGAATGCGTCGTGCGAAATGTTACCGCAGGCAGCATCTGCAAACGCTTAGGGCTTGAAGAAGGTTTGGATCTCAATCCCCCTACGTTTGAATTCTTTTTAAAGAATGACCCACTTGGCGACCCGATGATCAATGAATTTCATATTGAAAGTTTTGGTTGGGCAGAAGCAGAACACGTGGAGCGAATGAAAGAGCTGACGTTCCAAGTGAATGATGTGCTTAAAGCGTTGTTTGATGCCGGTAATATGATATTGGTGGATTACAAGTTAGAGTTTGGTTTGTTTGAAGGGCGGGTTATTCTGGGTGATGAATTCACCCCAGACGGGTGCCGCTTGTGGGATAAGGATACACGGAAGAAATTAGATAAAGATCGTTTTAGACAAGGCCTGGGTGGTGTTGTTGAAGCCTATGAAGAAGTMGGTGGTCGCATTGGGGTTAATTTCGAYTAATAACAAGTCGWGGTAAAAACAAGCAGACATAAAAAAAGGGCCAGTTTGGCCCTTTTTTTATYGGTTCTTAATGACYTTTTWYCAGTCTCTAAAAATGAACCGTTGCGGCAATATAAGCACCTGCAAAGGTTAGATCTGCTTCTACATCGTCGGCGTCAATGACCATATTGATAGTGCGATAACCGGCTTCGATACCCACCCTGAATACGGACTCGTAACCAATCTTAGCGGTGGCGTCGACGAAGGTGTTGCCCGCAGCGCCAATCCAGTTGCCTGAGGCTGCGACATACAACCCAGTGAATGGAAGATCAACTTGTGCCTTGCCATAGAGCAACGGCACCACAAAATCGACATCTTCTAGAGCTGTTGTGCCGGCGCTTTCTATTTTAAATTCACCATCAAATTTACGAATGGTTAAACCAAGGTCGAGGCTAACCCAGTTGTCGAGTATTTCGTAATAGAGGGTGGCATCGGTGTGGGATAGGTCGATGGTTGAATTTACAGGAGAGCTGCCGGTGAATGTCTCGCCATTAAACTCGATGTYACGAGTCAGTGTGCTAGTMGCACTTTGCTCTATTGTTGTAGACGCCAGCATAAGGTTAGGTAGGAATGGCACCGGGTGTTCTAAGGCAATATAGAAATAGGTATCGGCTTCGGATCCTAGGCCCAAATCATCGTCTAGGTCAATATTGCCAAGAGAGTCACTGCTGTCTGAAGATTCAAAATCGCCACTAAAAGTAAAGTTCTGATTTCCGGCGCCCGCATACACTCCCAATATGGTGTCTGCTTGTGCGCTAAGTGGAAGAGCAAGTCCTAAAAGGATAGGGATAAGCCGCTTTTTCATTTGAAGTCTCCTGGATTATTTTTAATAAGTATTACAGTAAGTTGCGATATGTCAAAAAACTTGTTGAATCGTATTCATGCCGTTGATCTAATAAATTTAGGCTTGCCACAATAGCTTTTTCTATACGGTGCTTCAACATAGATTTCTTCTATAAAAAGAGGTAGTTTGGATATCGTGATATTTGGTTGGTTTAGTGGTTGTTTTTTTGGTCGCTTTGTGTTCAAAAAAACAACCGGAACTCGTATCGTGAACTGATGAATTATGAACAGACGAACTATAAATTGACGAAAAATGGATCTTATTCGTCTTGACTGATTGTAGAGGGGGTTATATGGATAATATTCGTTTGGTCCGCGATTACATGCGAAAGAACGCGCTGAGCTTTGATGTACGGGACGATGTAGCTGATATAGCCGCTACCTTAGTAGAGAATGAATTAAGTGGCGCACCGGTAATTGGTGCAGAGGGTGTTGTTCTTGGGTTTGTTTCTGAGCAAGACTGCATCAAAGAAATGCTCAACACAGCATTTCATTGTGAGTTAACCGCAGCGGCGGCAGATATTATGCGACCTGACGTGCTTACCGTTGATGGGRATATGGAAATTTCAGTGTTGGCMGAGCAGATGTGTGGCGATAAACCCAAAATGTATCCAGTAATGGATGATGGTAAAYTTGTTGGTTTGATTACMCGCCCTGACGTATTGCGAGCGTTGGTWGATAGTACGGACCAATGCCATAAGCAAGGTAGTGGTCAGTAGCGTTTGGTCRCWTASCTYTTAGYGTAGTCAAMGCGCTTCSGCTTTGCTTTGGCACCCTATACAAAGCGGTGTTTCGGGTTTGATAGCTAAACGTTCGTAGCGAATGAGGTCGTCGCATTCGTCGCAGTAACCATAACTACCGTCCTCTGCTTTTTTGAGGGCAATCAATGTTCGCCGTAGCGTTTGTTCTTGAGCGATTCTATTGGCGGCAGCCATTTTTTGTTGCTGGATAGCGTCAATTCTGGAGACTCTGCCTAGTGCTTGCTGGTCCAACTGGACCGGCTCGCTAGTTTCTTTGTTGGAGACCAGCAGAGTTTCTAGTTGTTCTTTTTGTTGTAATAACTTTGCGTGTAAATCAACTCGTTGTTGCTCAGGTAGGTCATCCATTGTGATTTTCCGCTAGCAGCTTGCCCGTGTGTGTAATCTATTAACAATAACCTGAAAATAGCGATAGGGAGAGCTTTTTTGTCGTGAAATTGTTCGTAATTTACGCGGTCTGCATTATATTTTGAATGTTTTTTGATCGCGCTTAAATGTCCATCAATTCAATTAGTTACATTAGGCAACAATTGTTCACATAATCACCGCATGACTTCAACGTAGTATCCTTGTATTGACTGTTATAGTTGGGCCTTAAGGGGGAAGGTTAGGCTGTGCAGCGCTCATATCTTCGAATAATTTACTAACCGGCAGAACTTATTGCTATGGACGGTTTAGGCTATACGCGAGAAGATATTGAGGGTGGCTTTGACCAAAGTGTCGAGCCGAAGAACTTCTCTGCGTTTGTACATTCACGTTACCGATTTTTGTCTCTTGTCATAGGCATTGTGCCACTCATTGCACTGTGCGTGTTTGTTGTTCTTGCTGCCTGGGTGTTTTATGTGAATCTCCACGTTGTTACGGAGCTATCGCAGCATGGATTGTCGATTGAATTATTATTGTATCTTGCCGTTGCCATGATTAGCGTGGGATTGCTTGTCGGGCTGGTAAAGCGAGTGCTGCTTTCGACAAAGTCTTATGGGCGGTATGTGATATTGAGCCGCGACCTGCAACCTGAACTTTATGCCTTTGTTGAAAAGATCGCCCAGCTTGCGGGAGTACCTAACCCTTCTATGATTCGTTTGGACGCACAAGCCGGGTTAATCTTAAAATCTAAAGAACTTACCTTGTTTCAGAGCCATAGAGGCCAAAGTGAGCTAATTATCGGTTTGCCGTTACTGTATAGCCTTAGCGTAAGGCAGTTGGCTGGCGTTATTAACCATGCATTTAGCGGTTATGATGCGAGGGCTTGTTTGAATGGATACCCTTTTATTGCTTCGGTAAACAGCTGGCTTTACAAGATATCTAGCATACCTATTCGCAGTGATATCGTTGGGGCTAGTTCGCACGGATTGAAAAAAGTTGTGTGGTTAATTCAACACCCTTTTGATCTGCTAGCGGGTAAATTCTTTTATTTGTTGTACAGCTTGTCCAGCGCCATTAGTTTTACAGTGAGTCGCAAAATGGACATGGCTGCCGATCTTAGCAGTGCGCAATTCGCGGGTTCAACTGAATTTCGTATTACTCAGCTTAAGTTGCGAGCATTGGTTTATGGGCAAAAGTCTGCGAATGAAGCGCTATTGGAGGGGCTGCGACGTGGAGAGCTTTCTTCTAATTATGCAGCAATGGTGGCAAAATTTGCAGATGTGTTGAAATCAGAGTTGCGGCCGAAATTGATGCGAGAAATGGAACGACTGGTTACCCCGTTGTCTCGCAGCCGTGTGGTGGATTTAGGACGAGTCGTTAATGTAGAGAGGGAACAAATTGATGCTAATTGCTTTCTTTTGGGCAATGCGAGTAGGTTATTGAATGATATTGATCAAATAGGTCGAGATGTATCTATAAAACACTACCAATGGCTGGGTATCAGTGAGCCTGATGTGTTACTGCATGATATGGGGATGCAAGCGGCGAAGAAAAGAACCGCTGAGAAAACCCTCGCACATACCTTCTGTGGCTGGGAATCATGTGGACGCTATATTCGAATTGACGGTGTTAATTCCCATTCAGCGCTAAGTACAGAATCTAGAGTGAAAGATCTACAAAATCTAGTGGTCAAAATTGCACGGGTTCAGGGGCAAATAAACGCATTGTCACAACGATCATTAAGGCTAAGTAATAAAAGTGTCCAATTGCATGTTGATAAAACACTGACGGCCGTACAGCTGCACCTGAACGACGATGTGCAGCGTGCAAACCTTTCTAAGCTCAAAGAGCAAGAGATATTGTGGCTTAGGACGCTCAATGAAGAAGGGGCTTTGAAAGGACATTTGTCCTATTACGAAGCGTTGCTTTCTCAGCGGCTTTCCGTTGCATTATCGCTGGCGGTAGAAAGCAATGTRGTGTCAGAGCAGCTAAATGCCAATGACTTGTTGGTTCATGTTGAGCGCTTGCAAGACGCCTTTGTATTTATGCATAGAATCCAGGAATCGGTGAAGCGCCTTGCTTCATATGCTCAAATACTAGGGCAGCTGCTCGAATGGCGGAGTGAGATGGGTGAACCGTTACAACTGTATGTTGATCGGTATTATCACTATTGTGTTGTAGAGTTAACAATGATTGCGCAATCTCTGGGTGCGGTGAGTTATCCTTTAGTTGGGAAAGATGACAGCTTAGAGGTATGCCAATCCGGGGAACTATTATCTATCGCCGATATGATGGGACTGCAAATAGAGGGGTTTCAGCAATACGGCCCAAGCTTATCGGAAACACAAGTTTTTGGCATTAGTACTGCAAGCTTGGCGTTTATTGATGACATGCACGGAGAGTTATTGTCCGAAGTGACCCGCATAGCATTGGCGGCAGAGGCACATTACGGCATTCAAGAATAAGCCAATTTAGGACAAGTAGCTGGCCGCGACTTCTTCAAGCGCATCTTTGTATTCTGGTGACAGGTAAGGCACGACTAACGACATCACTTGATAAACCCCTTTGCCTAAATCTTCCTCTGGCAGTTGCTTGCCGATATTCCTTAGTTGTAGGTAGTTCAGCCAATAGGTAGTGGTTATTACCATGTTTGTCGCGATGGACTCAATTTCATGGTCGTGCACGGAGATGGTTTCAGACTCACTCATACTGGAGAGGATGTTTTTACACGTTTGCGTCTTTTTGTCGATAACCCGGTTGAAACGTTTTTGTAGTTTTTCGTTGCGCTCGAGAATACTGACAAGGTCCCGGTAATAAAAACGATACTCCCAAATTCGTTCGAAAATCATGTGGATGTACATCCAATAATCTACCATGTCGAGATCAATGGTTTGAGGGGTGTCGAGCACTTCGGAAATCGTAGATTCAAACAGTAAAAACAGCTCAAAAATAATCTCGTCTTTGTTGCGGAAGTGATAATAGAGATTGCCCGGACTGATATCCATTTCATTGGCAATATCAATCGTGGTGACATTGGGTTCGCCACAAAGATTAAACAGCTCAAGGCTGGTTAATAAAATACGGTCGCGTGTTTTCATCTTGTTAGTTAACTGGCCTGTCAATCGGGAAGTTGGTCGGACTCGGGCTAGAATATAGTTGAGCCTGATCGAAAGCTGTTTTGAGCATCAGTAGCTCGTAAAAACACCATAAAGGATACGTGAGCGAAAACCCAAAGTCATTAGATAAAAAGCAGTCAAGTTGACTATCTTATTGATAAATCGGCGAAATGACCATTGTTAGGAGATCTGCAGTAGGTTTGAGCAGGTTGGCCAGGCAAATTAATGCCTGAAAATGGCCAGTTAAATTTGATATATGGTGGTTATCTGAAGATAATAGCGGCCAGAACAGATTGGGGCTCAGCGCAATGTGGTTCGATTGAGTAAATCTCAAGAAGAAGCACGGTGGGTATGGGAAATAGTAGGGTATTCTAAATAGGTAGTTTCTGGTGTCTGAAAAACAGAAAGAACATTTGAAAACATGGGCGAGTCATGAAGCGCTAGCTGAATCGATGATCCCGTTAGTTGGCGGTTTATATAGAGATAAAGAGGTTGTTACGTCAGTGTATGGGCGTGCCGTGATAAACCTTTCAGTGATTGATATCCTCAAAGCACACCGTTTTGGGCGTCAGTTGGGCGGAGTGCCGCTTTCTGTTGAAGAGACCTATCCCGTTATCGAAGCCATTTCAAAAATGGATGTCCAGCCAGCGGGTATTGATATTGGTAAAATGGCCAATAAATACAAGCGTGAAGGCCAGGGGCAGGCGTTAGAAGAATTTTTACGTAATGAGTTAGCGGAAGTGTTAGACAACTCAAATGCGTCGCCTTCGAACCCACAAGATGTTGTATTGTACGGTTTTGGGCGAATTGGTCGTTTGTTAGCCCGGATTCTTATTGAAAAATCTGGAGGCGGTAATCACTTGCGTTTACGCGCCATCGTTGTGCGTAAAGGTGGGGCAAATAATGATCTGAAAAAGCGCGCAAGCTTGCTGCTGCGTGACTCAGTGCACGGCCCATTTAATGGCACTGTGCTTATCGATGAGGAAAATAGTGCGCTGATTGCTAACGGCACATACATCAATATTATCTATGCAAGTTCACCAGACAAAGTTGATTATACCCAGTACGGCATTAAGAACGCGATAGTGGTGGATAACACCGGTATGTGGCGTGATGAGGAAGGTTTGGGTCAGCATCTTAAGTGTCCAGGCGTTTCTCGTGTATTGCTAACCGCGCCGGGTAAGGGTGATATCAAAAACATTGTATATGGTGTGAATGATAACCTTATCAGCGATGCCGATAGCATATTGTCTGCCGCTAGCTGTACCACCAATGCCATCGTTCCTACGCTTAAAGCCGTGAATGATGAATTTGGTGTGGTGAATGGTCACGTCGAAACGGTACACTCCTATACTAATGATCAGAACTTGATCGACAACTACCATAAGGGTAGCCGTCGTGGTCGTAGTGCTGCGTTGAATATGGTGCTTACTGAAACCGGCGCGGCGAAAGCTGTCGGTAAAGCGCTTCCGGAGCTTGATGGTAAGTTAACCGGTAATGCGATACGTGTGCCTACCCCGAATGTTTCTATGGCGATTTTAAATTTGAATCTTGCCAG
Source organism: Moraxellaceae bacterium (assembly GCA_002402125.1). GTDB lineage: Bacteria > Pseudomonadota > Gammaproteobacteria > Pseudomonadales > Ketobacteraceae > 42-54-T18. Next base: position 14,504 of record NVVG01000018.1, on the reverse strand, counting down.
AGAAACTACGGTTGATGAATTGAACGACTTTTTGCGAGAAACGGCGATAAATTCGCCGTTGCGTAAGCAGATCGACTATGTTCATTCTGAAGAAGTGGTATCTACTGATTTTGTTGGTTCTCGATATGCTGGTGTGGTTGATGCACTTGCTACCATTGTGAGTGGCAATCGTTGTGTGCTGTATGTTTGGTATGACAATGAGTTTGGATATAGCTGTCAGGTTATTCGCATGCTGCAAAAATTAGGTGGTGTTTATAGACCAGGGTTTCCCAAGTAAGCCACTAAATTTACAGAAAAAGCGTTAAAAAAGGGAGGGCCAGTGATGGCCCTCCCTTTTTTTTGATCTAGGTTGGTGTTCTGCGCACCAATTTGGAATTATCTGGGTTCGTTGCTGGCTAAATTGTTATGGCCACCGTATAATCTGGCACCAAAATTAAGGGTTGAAGATTGGGTTTTCACAGGCTCAGTTGTTCGTAAATTCACCTGTTGCCTGAGAGAGATCACCTACACAATATTACTGTAAATTTGTTGAATTGAAACTATATCGAGTGCTTTACGATCTACGTAAGGTGCCTGATCATATTTTTATTGCAAGCCAGTGAATGGTTTTTGTAGGATTGATCGTATCTATCTGTACGCCTTTGATTTTTTCCGTCTAGACTGTGAGTGGGTTACCATTTTTTTGGTGATCTGTTTGGGCTTCCACCCAGCCTCAGCGAAATTTGGTAGGGAAAATGATAAAGATCAAAAAAGGTCTGAACCTCCCCATTACCGGTGCACCGAAGCAGACCATAGAAATTGGTCCTGCAATTCGTCAAGTAGCGGTTATGGGTCGAGATTTTGTAGGTGTAAAACCTACGATGAAAGTGCAAGTTGGCGACCGCGTTAAGTTGGGCCAAATCCTATTCTCAGATAAAAGAATGGATGGCGTACATTTCACCTCGCCTGCATCCGGCACTATCAGCGCGATCAATCGAGGTCAGAAGCGGGCCCTGCAATCTATAGTGGTTGATGTAGAGGGTGATGACGAGGAGGCTTTCTCTGCATATGCGCCCACTGATTTAAGTAACCTTGGTAAGGAGAAAGTTCAAGAGAACTTGCAAAACTCTGGTCTTTGGGTTGCGTTCAAAACTCGCCCTTTTGGCCGAGTACCTGTACCAGGTAGTGAACCCCGAGCGATATTCGTCAATGCAATGGATACCAATCCATTGGCCGCAAACCCTGAAGTGGTTATTGCTGAAGAAGCAGAAGCATTTCAACAGGGGTTAGATGTTGTTGGCAACTTAACATCGGGTAATGTTTACCTTTGTAAGGCCGCCGGTGCGAGTATCGGTGGCAATGGTACGGCGAAGATTGAAGAATTTTCCGGTCCCCATCCAGCAGGCCTGTCAGGAACTCACATTCATTTCTTGGATCCAGTTAGCGCTACAAAAACGGTTTGGTCTATCAATTACCAAGATGTGATTGCGATTGGTAAATTGTTTACTAGCGGGAAGTTGTCGGTAGATCGCGTAATTTCGTTGGCAGGACCTCAAGTTCAAAGCCCTCGACTGATAAAGACTCGTGTTGGTGCATCGATAACTGAGTTGACCAGTGGTCAGCTGTTAGACGGCGAGAGCCGAGTAATATCCGGCTCGGTTTTATCGGGTGATAAAGCCACAGGGTCCGTGGCATTTTTAGGTCGATATCATCTACAGATTAGTATTATCGCCGAGGACCGAGAGAGAAAATTGTTGGAATACCTCGTTCCTGGAGCGAACAAACATTCCGTTATGAACATATTCTTGTCAAAGCTGACCCCCAAAAAACTATTCTCTTTTACAACCACTACTAACGGTGGAGAAAGAGGGATGGTGCCCGTTGGAGCCTATGAAGAGGTTGTGCCGCTGGATATTTTGCCTACTCATTTGCTTAGAGCGTTATTAGTTGGAGATGCTGTGGCAGCACAGGAGTTAGGGTGTTTAGAGCTAGACGAAGAAGATGTCGCATTGTGCACCTATGTTTGCCCAGGTAAATATGAGTTCGGACCAGTACTTCGAGATAACCTGACACGAATAGAAAGGGAGGGTTGATAGCATGGGACTACGAGCGTTATTAGACAAAATCGAACCAAACTTTGAGAAGGGCGGTAAATACGAAAAGTACTACCCGCTGTTTGAAATGTTTGACACCTTTGTGTATAGCCCGAGTGCRGTGACTCATTCTGGGTCTCATGTGCGTGATGGMATTGACCTGAAGCGTATTATGATTCTGGTTTGGATGTGTACYTTCCCGGCAATGTTTTTTGGTATGTACAATGTTGGATTTCAAGCGTTAACTCATATCGCATCATCAGGTGTTATGCCTGAGGGTGATTGGCACTATTTCTTTATTGGCATGTTCTCCAGTTATAGCCCCGCAAGCCTTTGGGATTGTTTCGTGTACGGTGCGGTGTACTTCTTACCTATTTATATCGTTACCTTCGCGGTGGGTATTTTTTGGGAGATGGTGTTTGCTGTACGACGCGGACATGAAATAAACGAAGGTTTCTTCGTGACTTCGATTTTGTTTGCGCTTATTTGTCCGCCAACCATTCCTTTGTGGCAGGTTGCCCTTGGTATCAGCTTTGGTGTGGTTATTGGCAAAGAGGTGTTTGGTGGAACAGGTAAAAACTTTCTTAACCCGGCCTTGGCCGGACGTGCTTTTCTCTTCTTCGCGTATCCAGCACAAATGTCTGGTGATACGGTATGGACAGCGGTTGACGGTTTTAGTGGCGCAACTGCATTGAGTGTTGCTGCATCCAATGGTGTTGAAGGCTTGGCTGGATTGCCTACCGCATCAGGTGTCGCGTTTACCTGGTTTGATGCGTTCCTGGGTAACATGCAAGGTTCGATTGGAGAAGTGTCTACCTTGGCCATTCTTATCGGCGGCGGCTTCTTAGTGATGACCAAAATTGCATCCTGGCGAATCGTTGCCGGAGTGACGGTAGGAACCGCAGTGGTAGGACTGTTCTTTAATAGTATAGAGAGCACCAATCCTATGTTTGCCGTACCCTTTTATTGGCACTACGTGTTAGGCGGATGGGCCTTCGGTACCTTCTTTATGGCAACCGACCCTGTTTCTGCTTCGATGACCAATGTCGGAAAATGGGTGTTCGGTATATTGATCGGCGGCATGGTGATGATGATTCGTTTGGTGAACCCGGCATTTCCCGAGGGCATGATGCTAGCGATACTTTTTGGTAACTTGTTTGCGCCATTAATCGATCACTTCGTTATTCAGGCCAACATTAAGCGCAGGAGTTTACGTAATGTCTAATGATAGCACCGGTAAAACTCTAGGAGTTGCCTTCGTTCTTTGTATTGTCTGTTCGATTGTTGTATCAACCGCAGCGGTAATGTTAAAACCTCTGCAGTTAGAGAATAAATTGCTCGACAAAAAAACTAACATATTGGCTGCGGCGGGTCTGTTAAAAACAGGTGCAGATGTAGAGGCGCTGTTCAGTAATATTGACGTTAAAATTGTTGATCGAGCGACAGGTTTGTATCTTGAGGCAAATCCTGGGTTAGAAGGCTGGGAGAAATCGATATTGGACAATCCTGCTGCCTATGATCAACGTAAATCGGCGAAAACCAATGGTCAATTTACCAAGCTCACCAGTGACCAGGATATTGCAAGCATTCGCAAGCAAGCGAAATACGCCACGGTTTACCATGCTAAAGATAGTGATGGCAACGTCGAGACTATCATACTGCCTGTACATGGATACGGACTCTGGTCTACTTTGTATGGATTTATTGCCCTTAAAACAGATCTAAGCACCGTGGTTGGATTAGGTTTTTATGAACATGCAGAAACCCCTGGGCTTGGTGGTGAGGTAGATAATCCAAAATGGAAGGGCTTATGGCCCGGCAAGCAGGTATTTGACGCGGCAGGCCAGCTAGATATTAGTGTTATAAAAGGTGCCGTCACTGGCACTACGCCGAATGCCGGCCATAAGGTGGATGGGCTTGCAGGCGCAACGCTAACCAGCCGTGGTGTTCATAACTTAGTGAATTTTTGGTTAGGTAAAGATGGGTTTGGTCCTTATCTAACAAAACTAAAAGCAGAAGGGGTGTAGTATGTCAGATACTAAAAAAATCCTGTTTGGACCTGTGTTAGATACCAATCCGATTGCGTTACAAATATTGGGTATTTGTTCCGCACTGGCTGTCACCAGCAATCTCAATACCACGGTGACCATGTGCCTGGCGTTAACCCTGGTTACGGCGTTTTCGAGTTTCTTTATTAGTATTATCAGAAACCAAATACCTGGCAGTATTCGTATCATTGTACAGATGGCGATTATTGCTTCTTTGGTTATCGTGGTAGACCAATTCCTGAAAGCTTATGCGTATACTGTCAGTAAAAGCCTGTCGGTATTTGTTGGATTGATTATTACCAACTGTATTGTAATGGGACGTGCTGAAGCCTACGCAATGAAAAATCCACCCATCCCAAGTTTCATCGATGGTATTGGTAATGGTCTTGGTTATAGTGCAATTTTGTTGACTCTTGGGGTGATTAGAGAGTTGCTGGGTTCAGGCAAGTTGTTTGGGTTGGAAGTATTACCCGTGGTTAATGACGGCGGATGGTACGTACCAAACGGCATGTTATTGTTACCGCCGAGTGCGTTCTTTCTTATTGGTTTGATTATCTGGGCGCTGCGCTCCTGGAAGACTGAGCAGGTAGAGAGTGAAGAGTTTAAAATTTCCCCTAACACCAAAGCTACGGCCCACTGAGACAGGAGGATTATTTAATGGAACATTATATTAGCCTGTTTGTGAAGGCCGTATTTGTAGAGAACATGGCACTTTCCTTTTTCTTAGGTATGTGTACGTTTATCGCGGTTTCGAAAAAAATTAAAACAGCGATTGGTTTGGGAGTGGCAGTTATTGTTGTGCAGGTATTAACAGTGCCGATTAATAACCTGCTTTTTCAATACCTACTTAAAGATGGCGCGTTAGCATGGGCTGGTATGCCCGATGTGGATTTATCGTTTCTTGGGCTGTTGTGTTATATCGGGGTTATTGCCGCGGTAGTGCAGGTGTTAGAGATGACGTTGGATAAATATATGCCAGCACTTTACAACGCGTTAGGTGTGTTTTTGCCGTTAATCACAGTGAACTGTGCAATCATGGGCGCCTCATTGTTTATGGTAGAGCGCGACTATGATTTTACTGAAAGTGTTGTTTACGGTGTTGGCGCAGGGGTTGGTTGGGCATTGGCTATTGCCGTGCTGGCCGGCATTCGAGAAAAAATGAAATATAGTGACGTACCGGAAGGGCTGAAAGGCTTAGGCATTACCTTTATTACCGTAGGGTTGATGTCTTTGGGCTTTATGTCGTTTGCTGGCGTACAACTTTAATCGAGCAGAGGAGTTAGCGTAATGGATCAAACAATTCTGCTTGGAGTTGGCATGTTCACCACGGTGGTGTTAAGCCTTGTGGTGTTGATATTGCTCGCCCGTTCTAAACTTGTGAGTACCGGTGCGGTGCACATAGAGATTAACGATGACCCAGATAAAGGAGTGGAGGTTGCGGCTGGTGGCAAACTACTGAACACCCTGGCGGAGCAAAAGATCTTTGTATCATCTGCCTGCGGTGGTGGCGGTACTTGCGCGCAATGTAAGGTTATTGTAACCGATGGCGGTGGTGACATTCTGCCTACTGAAGAATCTCATTTCACTCCTCGAGAAGTGAAACAAGGTTGGCGCTTGGCCTGTCAGGTAAATGTTAAGCAAGACATGAAAATCGAGCTTGATGAAGCGTTCTTTGGTGTTAAGAAGTGGGAGTGTACGGTTCGTCATAACCCTAACGTAGCCACTTTCATTAAAGAGTTGTGCTTGGAATTGCCAGAAGGGGAAAGTGTTAATTTCCGTGCTGGTGGTTATGTACAGCTGGAGCGCCCAGCCTGTCACGTAATGTACAAAGACTTTGAAATTGAAGGTGAATACCGAACGGATTGGGAAAAGTTTGGTTTCTTTGACTACGAATCCAAAACTACTGAGCCTGTTATTCGTGCCTACTCCATGGCCAATTACCCGGATGAAGCGGGTATTCTTAAGTTTAATATCCGGGTGGCTACGCCACCTCCTGGTTCTCAAGGTGTCCCACCAGGTTTGATGTCTTCATGGGTTTTTAATCTTAAGAAAGGCGACAAGGTTACTGTATATGGACCCTTTGGTGAATTCTTCGCATCAACCAACAACTCAGAGATGGTCTTTGTTGGTGGTGGTGCAGGTATGGCACCCATGCGTTCGCATATTTTTGATCAGCTTAAGCGTCTAAAAGCCACCCGTAAGATGAGTTATTGGTATGGTGCGAGAAGTTTGCGTGAGCTGTTCTATGCAGACGAATATGACATGCTGGCGAAGGAAAACGATAACTTTGACTGGCATATTGCGTTATCCGACCCACAACCAGAAGACAATTGGGATGGTTTGACCGGATTTATTCATAACGTTTTGTATGAAGAGTATTTAAAAGATCACTCCGCGCCGGAAGACAGTGAGTACTACTTATGTGGACCACCAATGATGACGTCAGCTGTCATCAAAATGTTAGAAGATCTTGGTGTCGAGCGTGACAATATCTTCTTAGATGATTTTGGCGGTTAAACTCTCTGCAAAATGATGATTAAGTATCTACAGCCCGTGATGTTGACGCTATTGATAGTGTTAAACATCGCGGGCTGTGATGTTTCTAACGGTGGCAAATCTAAGCCAATCTCGACAGTGGTGCATTTGTCTGGCCCAACCATGGGTACATGGTATAACGTAAAAATAATCTCTCCAGCTGCAATTGATTCAGGCACATTAACCCTAAAGATAGAAGCGCTCCTCTCTGATATCAATAAACTCATGTCTACTTATGATCCGGATTCGGAATTGTCTCGGTTCAATCGTGCGCCACTAAATACGCCTTTTTTATTATCAGTGGATACCGTGACGGTGATTAAGTTGGCATTAGAGCTTAGCGAAAAAACGGCTGGGGCATTTGATATTACCATAGGCCCAGTGGTCAACTTGTGGGGCTTTGGTCCCAATGGAAGGTTAGAGAGTAAACCCGGTAAAGAGGCGCTAAAGGCTGCGCTGGCCACGGTGGGTTACCAATCGTTGGTTTGGCAATCGGATAATCAATTAATCAAAACTAAACAGGTTTATCTCGATTTGTCAGCCATAGCGAAGGGGTACGCGGTGGATAAAGTCGCAGCGTTATTGGAGGCTAGTGGTTATCCAAAATACCTCGTGGATATCGGAGGTGAGCTAAAAGCTGGTGAGCCCAAAGCACAGGGTGATGATTGGACGGTTGCTGTAGAGCAGCCCAGTTTACATAAGCGATCTATTCAAAAGGCTTTTTCGCTACGGCATATGGGAGTGGCAACATCGGGGGACTATCGTAATTTCTATGAGATTGACGGCCAGCGTTATTCCCACACAATAGATCCTCGAACGGGAAGTCCTGTCACCCACTCACTAGCATCTGTATCGGTATTACATACGAGTGTGGCTTATGCTGACGCACTGGCAACTTCATTGATGGTGCTGGGTATCGATAAGGGTTTTGCTTTGGCTCAATCGATGGAGATAGCGGCGTATTTTATCTATAAATCAGATAAAGGTTTTAACGTTAAGGCTACAGATGTTTTTTTGAACTATATCCAAGAGTGAGAAGTCTGATAATATAGGCTAGTTGGATTTTTAATGTTAACTAAAAAAGGCAATCATGATGGCAACATTTCTAATAACGGCAATGGTATTTGGACTGGTTATTGCTGGTATGGCTGTTGGTGTTATTTTTCAGGACAAACCGATTAAAGGCTCCTGTGGGGNACTTAATAATATTGGTTTAGGAGGTTCCTGTGATATCTGTGGTGGTGACACGACCAAGTGCGAGGAGGAGAATGCAGTAGACAGCGAAGAGAATTCTGCCGCTGAATCTATCGCCTATGACGCCACTAAGAAATAGTAATATCGGATCAGGTGATTTTGTTTAAGTACTTAAGTTAAGTCTCTACGTTAGGTCGCTACGTTAGGTCTCTAAGGTGGCCTGCCAATAAGCTCGGTGAAGTTCGTATCAAATGGATGGTATGTAGCGATGATTACCGTTAGTGCAAATCTACACTCAATAATATTTCGTTTGGCACTATTGAACGCTGTGCTTGTTATTACTTGGCTCGCGTTTACCTCGTTCTCTGCACATTTGAATYCTGTGGTAGGTGACAAGGCGCTACATGTGATCACGTTCGTTACTTTGGCTTATTTACTTGAAGGTGCTTTTCCACAGCAGTCAGTGTGGGTGACCAAAGTTCCAGCCTTAATAGTGTATGGTTTCTTTATTGAAGTTATGCAGTGGGAATTTTCTTTTGGAGTTTTTTCTCTGGTAGACTTTTCTGCAGATGTGGCGGGAGTGTTGTTATATTGGGTGTGTCATAAACCCATATGGGGAGTGAGTGGGTTGGTGCTAGCTAAAGTAATTGACGATTAATCGATTACTTTAGCGGGTAGCGTATACGGACTACTGAGCTTCTAGGTTTCTTAACGTCGTTCTAAAATGCAGCATTGCCTGAGTAGAAGGGACGAGCTCGCTTCCATTGGTCGCTGTCAGGATTAATTCGATAAGGGCTGGTTGCGACTCAAAACTGGCTTCATCAAGATTAAATTCAATGGTGGCAGTTGCTGTTAGTGCAGAGATAGCGTCACGGGTGTATTCAGAAATAGAAATACCGTTCTCTGGATAACTGTCACTATCAAAGGTCTGTAAAAATCGTAAGGTGTTGATAGTTCTATCTTTATGGTTGTTTGTGTAATCGACTTCACCGTCATTGAGGGTTCCTAGCTCTTCAGGAGTGACAGTGGTTCCCGCAACCGCAGCGCCTAATTCTAAGCCGGCAATTGAAAATTCCACAATCTCATCTGGGAAGTATTGGAAAGCGCCGGTTTCGTCCGTTAACCCTGAGTAACTATCTGTTTTGTAATAGATTCCAGCAACTGGGCTGTCTACAAAGCTACCGGTCTTTGGTTGCGTGTTGGCGGGTGGGTCAGTTAACCCAGGGCGAGCATCTGCTTGTGCTTCGGTGACGTCTGGAGCGCTAGGGCTACTGCCTCCACAGCCAGAAAGCAGCCATGACAGTACTATCAGGATACTGTATAGCGTAGCTGCGCGTAGCGTGGGAGTTAAGCTTATTAGCGTGGTTGCGCCAAATGTAGGAGTTAAGCTTGTCATCAGTGGGTGTCTCTTATGCGTTTGTTTTAGGTTTTGTGGCTAAAAAACATACAAATCATTATAAGAGGCTGGCGTTAAAGGTCAATGATAGAGACAAAATAAATCAAAGCTTTTGTTGCTCAGGTGTAATTAGTGTAAGCCCTTGTAAGTAACTAGATAGCTTACAATGACTCAAAAAGAACCGGCAGGTCAACGGACGGGCGGCATGGAGGGGAGGTGGAGCCTGTGATGCGAGCTTCTTTGGTCGAGCAGTCGCGAGCAACTACTCCCATATATGGCGTATCATTGTGGTCAAATAGCGCTTTTACCACGGGCAGTGGGCTGTCTTTTCGCACTTCCGTGACGATAGCGGTTTCTCCTGTCGCTAATTTGACCCAGGTCCCTGGAGGGTATACGCCGATGGCCTTGGCAAAATTGAGCATGAGAGCCTTGATTCTAGGGTTTTCTTCTTTGAACAGGTTCGCCAGGGCTTCTCGCGGATGAACGGGCTTTCTATAGGCACGACCATCGATGCGGGCCGTATAGGTTTCACAAATGCCGATGATGAGTGCCGGTGTGGATATATCATCACCTGTTAAATGATTGGGGTAGCCGCTACCGTCTGGACGTTCATGATGTTGGCGCATGGCCTTGGTCATGATTGGATCAATAATGCCTGCGGCTTCAACCAACTGAGCACCTTTTAACGCGTGTTTTTCCACTTTTATACGCTGTTCTTCGGTGAGTTTGCCTTCCATGGTATTGAGCAAAACCTGCAATTCATAAAAAGTGATGTTGCAGGTAATGATTGCATTCATTAAAGACTGTTGAATATTGGGCTTAATACCATGTTGTTTGCCAATCATGTGGGCCAGTGCCGCAGAGTAAATAGGCTGCTTTAATGGAGAGACTTGATTGCTTAAATGAATGGCGGCAAGGGTGGCATTGGGTTTGGTGTCAGCGATAAGAATTACGTCATCAATAATACGCTGCATGATGTCACGAGAATCAGCTTTTTTTTGTTTGATCGCCGCAAACAAATCAGAAATCAAAGGAATGAGTGCGTCTAGCTGTGTGAAGGGGGCGATATTGTTTTTGTTAATAGCCATGGATACCTGCAATGTGTTCGTCCCTTGGATTTCAAACGCATATTATTCAAACGCTTAGCGTCAAGTATAGACGAAGAATCTGAAGAGGTGGCGTGTTTGCCGAATCGGAGGGAATAGGGAGGCAATGAGGCAACGAGCTAAACAGTTTTATTTCATCAGCTGCTCAAAGGGTGATGATTGTGCTTATTGTGAGGTTAAATATTTATGACGAGAGGTTTTATCCAGTAAAGTCAGTTCCTGGCATTGCTGGTAAAACTTAGCTAGGTCATTGTTGTTCCGCGCTAATACTTTCTGAAACCCTGCGACCAGCGAGTTGTAGGTCGCTATAGTGCTTAATTGTGCGTTGTTGAGTGGGCCATCAAACCATTTATCATAGCCTGAATGCCCACCCCAAGATATTTTTAGCTGTTGATATTCTTCTCTTAGGGATTTGATCGACTCTTGCTTTTTTATCAGCTTCTTATCGTCGGGTAAACTCGAGTCAAACAGCGCTTGGCGCTGATCACGATGCTCCAGCACTAGGGCAATGAATTGTTGGTGGCGTTTTTTATTGGTTAGGTGCGCCTCCAGTAGGTCATCTTTGGYATTCATGTTTAACCAGCGCATCAGACCTTCTGTCTCGACGGTGGTGGCAAAGCTTTCGTTAAAGGCGGAATCATCTTTCACATAGAGTAGCTTGTGGCTTAGTTCGTGGAAAAGCAGGGCGGCTAGGCTAGCTTCGCCACGGAATAAAAAGGTGTTCAGCACCGGGTCGTCAAACCAGCCTAAGGTGCTGTAAGCTGCTACACCAYCCACATAGGTGTCGAGATTTTCTGTTGATAGATGATGGGCAAATTGTTCTGCGTCGCTTTTAGCAAAATAACCGCGATAGCTGACACAACCGGCGATCGGGAAACACCAGGTTTCAGCTGTTAGCGACAACTGTGGTGCGGCGAAGACGTTCCAAACGACATGGTCACGTTTCAAATCTACATATTCGCTGTAGTGATCATCAACCGGTAGATGTAATTCAGCTGCGGCAAAGGCTCGCATTTTCAATATCTGTTGAAATTGGGTTCTTTCTTTTTTCGTGTGGTTAGTATCTTTGATCAATTCCTTAATGGGTTCGCGAGCATTCATGATTTTTAGGTGACCCTTGGCTAGTTGGTAATAGAAACTACTGCTTTCGCAGCCAGCGAGGCCAAAACAGGTAAAAATAATGATGACTAAAGAGGGGTARATAGGGCKRAAAATAGGGCGGGAAATARAGTACGGCATAATAGGTCTTTTTATGGTGTTGTTATTGTTCTTTAATCATAGCTGATAGAGCGGTGGGTACATCGGTGATAATGCTGTCGACATTATATGATGACACTTTTAATGCCGCATAGAGGCTGTTTACCGTCCATACGGATACGTGTAGCTTTTGTTGGTGAGCTTTGGTTACCAGCCTTTTGTTACAGCGTCGCCAGTCCAACACTAAATATTGACAGTGCAATTGTGCGCAAATACCAACCGGGTTACGGGTAAAATGCTTTGCTACCAAGCCTCGTTTGATGGCCGGGAAATGCTCATGCATATACGCCAAGAATCTTACATCCTTAGAGGTGACAACCCCCGTCGATTCCAATGCGTGTTTTATGATTAAGTTAGATAGGGCCTGTGCCAAGATAGGGAACTGCGCTCTGGTAGGCGGTTTTACTTCTAGCTGGATAGTTTTTAGTTCGCACCATTCAATCAGGATCTCATCGAGCAAGGGGATGCCTGAATGGGAGTCCCACTCAGGAAAATGATATGCGGCATTCATTTTCGCCAGATCATCCGCGGTAAAGTTGGCGATGTAGCCGGAGTGGGCGGTAGTGCGATCGACGGTTTTATCGTGGATGACAACAAGTTGATTGTCTTTCGATAGCTGCAAGTCAAGTTCGACATGATGAATGTCTAAGCTACGTAAATAGCGAAAGCCCGCTAAGGTATTTTCAGGAGCCTCATGTCGCGCTCCGCGATGACCGACGATAATCACGTTGCTGTCCCCTTATTCTGTTGTTTGGCGTCTTCTATGGCCCTTTGGGTGAGACCGCTGTAGGCATCAATTCTGCGGTCTCGAAAGTAAGGCCAGATTTTTCGTAAATGCTCTGTGCGAGACAGGTCAATATCGGCGCTAATGACGCAAACCTCGGTGTTATTGGCAGTATTTAGCAGGTTGCCTTGAGGTCCGCAGATGAAGCTGTTGCCCCAAAATTGGATGCCTTGGGTTTGTGCGGATGGGTCAGCTTCATGTTGGGTGCGATTCGCCGCCATTACTGGCAGGTGGTTAGCGATAGCATGTGAACGTTGAATCAGCTGCCAGGCGTCTAATTGTTGTTGCTGTTCTTCCTGGTTATCTGCTGGGTCCCAACCTATCGCGGTAGGGTAGAGCAATAGGTCTGCTCCTGCGAGAGCCATCAGTCGAGCGGCTTCAGGAAACCATTGGTCCCAACATACCAGCACCCCTAACTTGCCAACGCAGGTTTGTATCGGTGAAAAGCCAGGGTTTTGTGCGTCGCCAGGGGTGAAATAAAATTTTTCATAAAAACCTGGGTCATCGGGAATGTGCATTTTTCGATAATAACCCGCGAGTGAACCATCACTATCTAAAACAATCGCCGTGTTGTGATACACCCCAGCCATGCGTTTTTCGAAAATAGAGCCGACGATGACGCAATGCAGTTCCTTGGCTAAGTTAGCGAGTAATTGTTTGGTGGGACCCTCTAGGGGTTCAGCAAGATCAAACTGAGCTAAGGATTCTGTTTGGCAAAAATACTCCGAGCCATGAAGTTCTTGTAGCAGAATAAGTTCCGCGCCAGCGGCGGCGGCTTGGCGGATTAATCGCTCTGATTCGGCGAGGTTTTTGTCTTTTTGCGGCCAGCATTGCTGTTGGATAACCGATGCTCGCAGATTTTTCTGGTTTGTACTCATGGTTGTATTCGCCTGATTTTCGCCGCCATCTGTTGACTACTAAGCGCGGCTATATCCAGTGTCCCAACTGGGAATTGCATGCTAGCGCAATGGGGCCCACCAAATTGCTTAATAAGAGGGTTGGCGTTAATTGTGTGGATTTCTCGCGTCGGAAATAACGAGGCAAAGGTTGTTATTGCCAATTCATCTTGTGGCACACCAAATGTCGGTACAATCACGGCATTGTTGATGAGGATAAAATTAATATAGCTAGCGGGAAGCCTGTTGCCGCTGGATTCATCATACAGCGGGTCTGGAATGGGTATAGGAATCAGTTGTAATCCTAAGTTGTTCTCTGCGTTGAGCTGATGTAATTGTTTTTCCATGGCGCATAGTGGTGCATGATGGATATCGTCGGATATATCCGTTGAGGCATAAACAATGGTGTTGGTATTCACAAAGCGTGCGAGGTTGTCGACGTGGCTATCGGTATCATCACCAATAAGTTCACCATGGGATAACCATAGGATCTTTTTGCAATTGAAAAGTGTCAGCAATTTTTGTTCGATATCGGACTTGGTTAGTTTGGCGTTTCTCGAGTCGGAGAGTAAGCATGCCTCTGTGGTGAGCACCAAGCCTTCACCGTTGCAATCAATGCTGCCACCTTCAAGGTGAAAATCGACGCTGGTTAGTGGCGCTGAGAATATCTGTAATTGATCCATGGTTGCGCATAATTGATCATCTAGGTCGGAGGTGTATTTGTCTCCCCAGCCGTTAAATCTAAAATCGAGCAATGCCACGGTTTGCTGGTTTTGTATCGTGATCGGGCCAAAATCTCTACACCAGGTATCGTTATAGGCTGCGGATAAAAAAATAACGGGATAGGGGCAAGATTGAGCGTCTTGCTCATCGGTCTTTAGCCGCGCGCGAATACTATTTTCATGTGATAGATTTTTGCAGATTAGCAGCACAGGCTGGTGCCGGGTGATGATTCGGGTGAGTTCGATATAGGTTGCGGTGATTTCTACCAGCCAGGGAGACCAGTCAGTATCGGAGTGGGGCCAGACTAGCATGGTTGCACACTGGGGTGCCCATTCAGCCAGTAATCCGGGGTTGTTTGTGTTGTTCATGATTAAGGGGGCAAAGAGGGTAGGGTGTAAGCTACACCCTGCCATTATGATTGCGGCTTCTCTTTAAGGAATTAAAACGTTATGGGTGTAAAACACTATGAATGACGTAATCATCTTCAAAATAT